>CAITMG010000071.1 GCA_903893445.1 Candidatus Uhrbacteria bacterium
ATGTTGCGATGAGCGCCTGTGTCGTCCATGGAAGTTTGACGTTGGCATCCGTCAAAACGGCGACGAGTTTTGGCACAACGAACGCCATCATCACAAATCCAACGACCACCATCGCGCCGACGATAAACGACGGATAAATCATCGCGCCTTTAATTTTTGCGGAGAGATCGTAATCTTTTTCTTGTTGATCCGCGAGATACTCCAACACCTGATCCAACTGACCGGTACTTTCCCCTGATCGCACCATGTTGATGTAAAAACTGGAAAACGTATCCGCATGACGCTCGAGTGCATCAGATAATCGCGCGCCACCTTCCACCTCTTGGCCGATATCAATCATCACGCCGCGCAAACGCGGATTAACGGTTTGTCGGGCGATATCATCTAACGCTTCGGTCAACGGAACAGACGCAGACACCATCACCGAGAGCGTACGCGTGACCACGACCAACTCCTTTGGCTTAATCGGATTCAGCGCATCCATCAATCCCTTTGACGACAAGCTTGTTGGTTTATACGGCTCAAGGGAGATGATCATGAGGCTCCGCTCATCGAGCGCCTCTTGTGCAGACTGCGGATCTGCAGCTTCAATCAAGCCGGCCTGCATCCGACCATCAGATGTTTTTGCGCGATATTTAAACGTTGGCATGGATCAATGCTTTCACCTTTGCAAGGACCTCGTGTGGCAATGCGTGCGCTTTGATGACGTATCCTGCCGCACCAAGTTTGAGACAACGATCAACATCTTCTTTTTGTCCGAGATTCGTGAGCACGAGAACGGGAATATCTTTTAACCCAGCATCAGCTTTGAGCTGACGAAGCATTTCAAATCCATCCATCTTGTCTGGCTGCAATCGCAAGTCCAACAAAATCACGGATGGATGATCTTTCAACGAAAGCTTCATGCCATCATCGCCATTTGCGGCAAACGCGACATCAAACCCATCTGTTTCAAACTTTTTCGCGTAAATCCCGGCGAGAAATGTATCGTCTTCGACGAGGAGAATAGAGGGCTTCATACGTCTTCTTGGACTTCTTGAGTAATACGGAACACTTCTTCGATCGTCGTAAATCCTTCAAGCGCTTTGAGCAGTGCGTCTTCGCGCAAACTCATCGCCTGTTGACGGTCACGTTCTTTATTAAAGGCTTCTTGCGTAAACCCGCTTTCGATCAGCTTACGCGCTTGGGCAGTATATTCAAAGAGCTCAGCAATGGCGACGCGACCTTGGTATCCAGACCCACCACATTTTGCGCAGCCTGTTCCATGATAGAACGTAAATGGACCGGTCGAGGTGAGCGTACCGCTGAAAAAGCGTTTTGGAATGCGCGCGATCTCTGGCATGATTTTTTGAATGGTTTTTTCTTCAATTTCCTGCACCGCTTTACATCCGGAACAAATTTTTCGCGCCAAGCGCTGTGCAATACCAAGATTGATGGTGGCGGCGATCAAAAACGGCTCAATTCCCATATCCATCAAACGCGGAACAACACCAAAGACATCGTTGGTATGCAACGTTGAGAACATCAAGTGACCGGTAAGCGAGGCGTGAATGGCGAGTTCGGCGGTTTCACGATCGCGGACTTCGCCGACCATGATGACGTTTGGATCTTGACGCAAGAGCGCACGGAGACCCGCGGGAAACGTATACCCAATCTCTGGCCGAATCTGCGAGTGGTTAACGCCGCTAATGTAGTATTCCACCGGATCTTCGAGCGTGGAAATATTCACACCCTCCGCATTCAACGATGACAGCGCAGCAAACAACGTGGTTGATTTACCGGAACCTGTTGGACCGGTGACCAGAAACATCCCGAATGATTTTTTGATTTGCTCGGCGATCAGTGCGACGTGCTCCTTGCGATATCCAAGCTGTTGCAACGTTGGCGCGCCAACGGAGGTATCCAGCACACGCATAACAACCTTTTCATTATCAACCACCGGCAACGTGGAAATACGAAAATCGATCTTTTTGCCGTTAATCTCTTGCGTAATGCGGCCGTCTTGTGGAACGCGCGTTTCATCAATTTTTAAATTGGCTAACACTTTGACACGCGACACCACCGCAGGATGCACATACATCGGCAATGTGAGTGACGTGCGCAAGACGCCATCAATACGATAACGAACGCGTGACTCACCCATGATCGGTTCGATGTGAATATCGGATGCGCCACCTTCAACCGCTTGGCGCATAATAATCGACACCATCCGTGCAACCGGAGCACCTTTTAATACTTCTTCGAGTTTCCCGGCGTCTTCGCCCGTCGCTTCCTTTCGCGCATACTTCCCTTTTGCTTGGGCTAACGCGGTCGCTACATCTGCGCCTAACCCTTTGACCTTTTTAAGGATGCTTAAAATTTGCGTTGATGGCGCGACAACGATCTTGAGCGTCCATCCGCGTTCCGATGCTAAAAATTCCAATGCTTCGACGGCATGAAAATCATTTGGGTCGAGCATGGCGACTTCGAGCGTTGCGCCATCGAATGCCGTTGGAACAATTTGATAGGTCTGTTGCGTTTCCTGCGGGATGAGTTCGAGTGTCTCTTTTGGAATCACGCGTTCGGTCAAATCAATATACGGACGCCCCATGGCTTCGGCCCGCGCTTTCGAAAACTCTTGATCTGGGAGATACCGACCGCCGACGATCGCCTGTTCAAGCGTTTTTCCACGAGCAACCAAATCTGTCACGATCGCAATCGTCTTTTCATCTAATGCGTTTTTTGCCTTCAAAATGGCGAGAATTTGTTCGTCCATAGATTACCGTGACGGGATCGTCGAGGTTGGTGATGCAATCGTGGAGGTTGCGTTCGTGACTGGCGTTGATGTTGCAATGATCGCAACAGGTGCTGTCACGACAACCGGCGCGACCGCTGGTGCGAATGGATTTTCCCGACCCGTTGGTGGGACATCAACTTCGAGCGGACCAATGCTATGCAACTGCGTAAATGTATCGTTTTTTGAAATGTCGAGCCGCGCGTCAAACGTTACATTTTTGCGCGCTGGCGGTGGTGGTGGGACCGAAACCGGCGAAAGGGACATCTGAATAATCCAATAGCCAAATACCAAACACAGACCAGCTCCGATCACGAGCAAGACGCGGGAAATGATCGTTGTCAGTAAGCGTTGGTTCATGGTGTTGTCGATGTTGCACCGCGAAAGACATACGTTCGCACTTGCAACTGATAATTCATGGCACCGGATTGGTCTGGCGCACTCAGCGTAATCCCCGTCACATCCATCAACCGCAAACTGGATTCCACATCAGCCAAAAATCGCTTTAAGGAAAAGTAGGATGATGCGCGAAGCGAAAGCACGATATCGAGTGGCACCGCGATATTTGTCGTCGAAGACGCAGATTTGACGCCCGCCTGCACCACCGGAACCTTCACATCTCCAAAGCTGACATTTTGAATTTGCACACCATTCCGCGTTGCTGCGGCGGAAAACTGCATCAGGAGCGCCGGAGTATCTGCCTGATCTGGAAGCGCACTTGATACGTTTTTGAGCGAGACGGTATCAATCGCTTGCGCCGCGGACACAGACTGTTCCAAGCTGCCCAGATACTGTCGTTCGTGAGCTAATCGTTGTAATTCGGAATCTGCTTTGGCATTTGTTTCTTTGATCTGCAAAATTTGCGGGCGAATGAGGAAAAATGCGGTTGCGACAAATCCGCCAATCATCAACAACATGACGGCACCGTAATATTCGGTAAAAAACAACGACGGAGCTTTTTCCGTTGATTGTTTTTGCGCCGTTTGTTGATTCTGAATATCCATATTACGGGGTTGCCGTGACCGCTTTGGCGATCTGCGGTTGTAAGGCGCGCGGCAACAAGACGAGCGTCACTTGAAAACGCACATTTTGCGGTTGCAATGATCCATCTTCTCCAAACTGCGCACTGTATCCGGAGACATTCACGCTTTTAATAAAATCTGCCTTTTGAAACGCCACGACCTGTCGTGCGGCATCCTCGTATGTTGAGGCAGAAACACTCAAGATGATATGCAAATCCGGCGTCATGGAGAACGAATCGTACGAGACGGATGGCAAGGTAACCTGCTCGATGCGTTGCAATAAGCTCGTTGGGCTCACATGCGCATCAAGCAACGTACTCAGCGCACGCAGTCGCGGCTCAAGCGTCGTAAACATGGACCAGGTGTTTTGTTTATCCGCAATGGAGGATTCGAGATCAGCGATCTGGACATGCACGGTCGTTAATCCACGATCCGCCATTACCTGCAGTTGACCCAACGCGTACCAACCGCCAACGAGTGCAACAAGAAAAATACCCAACAACACAAAAAAGGTGAACTGCCGTTTTGGCACATCCACACGGAGCATCCGGATATCGTCTTCAGAAACAAAACTCACGTGGAGCGGTTTTCGAACACGGCGAATCACCCGAACGCGTTTTGGTGCTTTTTCGGATGGAATGATGCGCGCTTTTGGTTTTTGGATGGCTCCGGCAACCGGTGATGCGGCTAGCGGCGCGACAGGCTTTGGCGTGACAGCTGGTGCCGGTACGACAGGCTTTGCAACAGGAACAGGTGTTGCTGTTTTTTGCGGAACAACCGTAAGCAACGATTCGGCGGTCATCGGCTTTGCAGCCGGTGCTGGTGGCGGGACTGGTTTTGGTGCTGGCGGTTTAAAAAATTGTGGCGGCAGCTTTGGCGGCGGCTCCGTCATTTGCGGCTGCATCAATTTCGCCTTTAACCCATCGATGAATGACGAAACGCGAAACGCGATCTGCGTCAGCATTGGCTCTCCAGCCAAAACCTGATCGACTTCCCCTTCATCAATTTCAATCACCTCGACATCTTCCCCTTCTTCGATCGGAACGGAAAAACGAAGATCTTGCGCCGGCTCGTTGTGTTGAGGCTCGACGCTTTTCATTGTCTCTTCGTGTTTTCGCATCCCCTCGGGGAGGAGCGAGATATCAGAGGACATGGTTATTCAATATCGCGCATGGCACACCCGATCGCCACACCAAACCGCGGACCAATTTCATCCAAGATCGGACGCAGATCAACCGGATACACGATGCGCGCCCACGGATCACCCAAATACGTATTCACGTTCATCAACGAGGTCAAAAACTCTGGCAATCGCGGCAATAATGCTCCACCACCGGTCAAAATAATCTTATCGATCCGTTTTGCCTGCCCGTCATCACTCTGACCTTGATACAAGTTGAATGAGTACCGAATTTCATCCAAAATTGGCTTGAGCAACGTTGTGAGAATCGGAGACAAGTCACCTGCCTGAGAAAATTGCTGCATCGCACGAATATCACGCTTCATGTGCTCGGCTTGCTCGTACGTGATACCAAGCGTCTTGGAAATCGTTTGCGTGATCGCGAGACCACCCGTAGCAATGGAACGATTGAGGAATGGAATGCCTTTTTCAATGACCGAAATGTTTGTTCGCATCGCACCGATATCAATAATCATGATATTGGAACGATCTTTCCCGATAAGCGCACGAATCTGTGCAAACGCCTCGGTTTCCAAGGAGATCAAGTCGAGTCCAACCTTTTTTGACAGATCAATGTAGCGTTGAACAAGATTTTTTGGCGCACCGGTGAGGAGTACGCGCGTGATCTTTTTTCCCCCTTCGCCGACCGCGCCTGTATCAATTGTTTTTGAATCTAATTGAATTTCTTCCAATGGAACAGGGATGAGTTTTTTCGCTTGCCACTGAATCGCTTCTTTTAAATCTTTTTCATTTGCCGCCGGGACGCTGATGATTGAGGAGAAGACCGATGAGATTGGCAATGCGGCAATCGCGACTCGCGTCGTGCACTGTGCTTTTTGCACCATCTTTTTCACAAACGCCGCCAACACATCCGGATTTTGAAATGCGGAATCTAAATCCGCACTTGGCAACGCGGCATACGCATACGTCACAAGGCGCGCTCGTCCTTTTTCATTGACCAGCTCAACGAGCTTGATGCCGGAATAACCGATATCAAGTCCGATGTAGCTTTGTCGTTTTGGTGATTTTGAGAAAAGTCCCATACGGTTAGAAGGCGTCTTTTTGAACAGGTAATGTCTTGCTGAGTTCCGTCATGCCTGGTGGCGGATTGGCAACGGCGCGACCATCCTGAATGAATTGCTCTGCGGCGACCGTTGAACTTGGGTAGACGCGCTGCAGCGAAAACTGCTTTGCCGCCATAATGCCAAACACTTGAAGCGGCGAATCAGCGGCTGGGGAATTTGTCCCCGTGTAAATCTTATTTTCCGCAAAATACGCGCCAGAGATCGAGGTGACGCCTGGAGCGATGCGAATGTCTCCACCCACACCAAGGGCATCTTTTTTCACAATCACCCCAAAAGACGACAAGTTACGGATCGATGTTGGCAGTGATTGCGTTTGATACCCAATATTTCCATTAATCGTGAGCGTACCGGTCACCACGAGTAATCCGTTCCCGCGCTCTGTGACGGCGTGACCGCTATTTTGCGCCCCTCCGTTGGAAAATGTTTTCGCATTCAACGTCAGGTTGCCGCTAGAATAATACACCTTTCCATCGAGGACTGCAGGGATGCCTGCATCGCTCACAATGGGGATAACTGTGCCATATCTCCCGTTCAAAATACCGTTCATGTCCAAGCTTCCTAACGTCCCTTGATACTGCGTCCCCTGTGTTGGAAGTGCGATGGATCCCGCACCGGTCGATGCGCAACCCGAGTCACTCGAAAAGTCCGTAATCGCGCCGGTCGTATTGAGACAGTAGGAGCCGCGGCTTGGTCGCGATGGCGCACCGACGATCCCCTGTTGCGCGTAGATATTTCCAAACTTCGCTTGAATAAATGACCCGCAGACCGTTGACTTGGTTTGACAGGATGTATCCAGACAATCAATCGCGCCATCAAGCTTTCCGTTATCCAGTCCATCGGAACAGAGAAAGTCGATGAGTGGCTGATCTGAGCCACCTGCGGTTAACGATGACACGTCACCAGCAGGTGCTGGGCCAAGACAGGCTGGTTCCGTTGCGCAAGCTGGGTCTCCACAATCTGTTGCGACGCTTGTTCCGTTCCGAACACCGTCAATACACGACGGAATCGTTAAGGTGACCGGTCCTCCGCTTGTTGATGATGTTGTCCAATTGTAGGTGACGCCTGGCGCCTGCGAAGGAATACAACCAGCGTATGTGGCACAGATCGGATCTGCGCAATCAATCAATGCGTTGCCGTTGTTATCGACGCCATCTCCACAGACGTTGTCGAGCGGATGCACCGGACTGCGGAGAATCGGATTTTCTGCATCACCCAAACAGATTGGTAAGGCCGCACAGGACGCATCCGCACAATCTTTGACGCCGTTCGTGTTGTTATCGACGCCATCCGTACAACACGCGACCGCACCAGCTCCACACGATGCCTCTGGAAGACAGATCGGAAGCACGGCGCATGATGGATCCGCGCAATCAATCGCGCCATTCAAATTATTATCCAAGCCGTCCGTACACAACGGAACCGTATTCTCGACCGGAGGCTGAAAATACGTTCGAGCAAAGTCAAAATATCCGTACCCGGTTCCACCAACATTTCCATTCCACCCATACGAATCCGGCGGAGGCGTTACGGCGCCAAAATATTGGTTCCCATCCACACGCGGACTTGTGGAAAAAATGGCGTGATATTTATACGACAACAACGGACAGCCAACGCCGCCGGATCCAGGCGCCTCTTCACAGTTGAGCGAAACCCACCCATCCGAGCCCAAACTGCAAATATTTGCCCATCCATGAACCGCAACGTTTGAAGGTGCTGGGAACGTGATTGGATCAATCCACGCTTTTAAGATCGCAGAACCCGTGTCACTGGTTGGTGGGACGCTTGCGCAGGCTGAACCAACGGATGCGCACGAAGAGCCAAAACAAATCCACCCGGCGCTATCATTCCAGGCAAACCCATTAATTTCTTTTGTCACCGAATCGAGATTCAATCCGTATGAACCACAACTCCCCGGGCCGGCACAGGCGCCAACCTGCGTACTTGTGACGCTTGACCACCCAATCGGATCAGCCCAAATCCATCCGCCCATATTTCCCCCAACAGCGGCAAGGGCGATGGAAAATTTCTCGGTATTTAATTGCATGGATGCCGCGATCATCCCAACACCAAAGAACACCACAAAAACCGAGATAAGATGATGCCAACGCAGCAGCCAAGAAGGACGCTTAAAATGCCGTCGTGCATGAATAACACGACCCGGTTTGGAAACAAGCTTCCGACTAGGCATCGATGCGAAGATTATAGCACACCGGCATACGTCCTTACATCTCAATACGATCCATGGATGCAGAACAAATTCTATTCAAGAAAAACACATGCGCGTCCCGTCGCCGCGCCTCTGCACCACTTCCCAAATTTGCTCCTACGAGATGCTTGGTTTCATTCGCCACATCAAATAGCGCACCGATGGCTCGCTCCAGAATCATCAACCAAAATGATTGCTCAAGATTGCCTTCAAAAGGAAGGTGCACTGGTCGCGTTTTCATCACAATCCGCAAGACGTCTTCAAGATACCGCATCTGCGCTTCAACATCCTTGTATTGATCTGTCTCCATTTGGAGCCACCGCGGCCAAATGATCCACCCAAGGTCATACCCAACGTACCGTAAACCGACACGTGCGCTGTCGATAAACGCAACTTTTCCATCGATCGTCCAAAGTAAATTATCAAGAGCGAACTTCCATTTGGATGGATATGCACCGCGCCAAAAATCCGCATGGTCATGCATACATTTCTGCACACGATCTGCCTCCAATATCAATTCACGCGCACGTAAAAAATGTTTCTCAATCTTTTCCGTGACGTCGATATGCTCGAGATTGACGGATTTTCCGATCTCTTGAAACTCCCAAAATGCCGCCAACAGCTCACGAAGAATTTCTGGTCTGATTTTGCCCTCTTCTACGCCTTCGACTGCGCGATCCGCGTACATTTGTCCGTCGATCCGCTCCTCAATCTCAAATAACATTGGCATCATGCCGCGCTCATAGACTTTCGGAATACGGATCGTCCTCCCGATGAAGCCATCGGGAAAAAACGTCGATGGCCGAGCCTCACCAATCCGCAGGATGACGCGTTGACCGTCACGTCTCAGACACTCTGTCACATCTTTTGCCCCATTTTCTTTGATACGCGTATCAAATTCCCGCACAACCGTTAGCGCGTATGTCTCAAGAATGTTTTTGCGGCATTCGAGAATATATTGCATCTGGTCCATCATGTTGATTGAAATCCTCCGGCCTGGATATTCCACAATTTTTGATACACGCCGACTTTTTTGAGCAGTTCATCGTGCGTGCCCTGGTCAACGACTTTTCCATCTTGCATCACAACGATGCGATCCATTTGCATGATCGTGGAAAGACGATGCGCAATAACGATGACGGTTTTTTGCTTCATGAGCTCGGAGAGCGCCTCTTGAATCAATGCTTCGGACTCGGAATCCAGAGATGACGTTGCTTCATCAAGAACCAAGATCGGCGCATTGCGCAAAATCGCGCGCGCGATCGCCACGCGCTGACGTTCCCCACCCGAAAGTTTGACGCCACGTTCACCGACCAATGTGTCGTAGCCTTGAGGGAGTTGTGAGATAAAATCGTGACAGCGTGCCTGCTTTGCCGCTTGCTCAACCTGTTCATCCGTTGCACTGCGTTGTCCGTACCGAATATTCTCTCTCAGCGATCGATGAAACAGGACCGGATCTTGCGGAACCAGAGAAATCGCCTCATGGAGACTCGCCTGCGTGACATGCGCGATATCCTGATGATCGATCAGGATCTTTCCGCCATCGATGTCATATAACCGAAAGAGCAATTTGATAATGGTCGACTTCCCTGCGCCACTTGAACCAACAAATGCAATCTTTTCGTGCGGTTGAATATTGAGACAAAAATCATCTAACACGCGAC
This sequence comes from Candidatus Uhrbacteria bacterium, assembly GCA_903893445.1. Classification (GTDB taxonomy): domain Bacteria; phylum Patescibacteriota; class Patescibacteriia; order 2-12-FULL-60-25; family 2-12-FULL-60-25; genus CAITMG01. The sequence goes on from CAITMG010000071.1 coordinate 9,931, forward strand.
GCGTTTGATTGTAGTTAAACACCACGTTCGTAAACGCAATTGCGCCGCTCTGAACATGAAGTTCCGTGGCTGCTGGCAGATCTTTGACGCCATACGGCATTTGTAAAATATCCACCATTTCCTTTGCATCTGCGACGGATTCATACAAACGGCGCATGGTTCGATTCATGTTAAACATCCAGTCAAACATGTTAAACAAATACGACTGCACAAGTACAACATCGCCTACTGTCATTGTTCCACGTGCCACAAAGGAAAGAACAAGACTCATCGCAACGACCTCGACGATAATTCCCAACACATTCTCCATCGTCATTGACCATTCGCTTGTTTTCCACGCTCGCGTCTTGAGTTGGCGCTGCGTGATTAATTCATCCGCAAACGATGCGGACTCAAAATCATGCCCGTTAAACAGTTTAATGTTCGCGTTATTCGTAAACGCATCAGACATGCGACCCGTGACCACGGAATCCTGCGCCGCGCGCTCGATATCCTGCTTGATTTTGCGACGAACGACGTACGCATTCCAACCGCTCAGCAAAATGACCCACACGAGAATCGCCAGCGCCAACAACGGTTTGCGAAAAAACAAGACGCCAACCACACCGCTGATTAAAATGACAATCGGAAAAATCGTCCACAGAATCGTTTCCCAGATATCCTGACACGCGGATGCATAACCGCGAACCTTGCGGACGAGCGAACCGGCAAACGTATCCGTAAAAAACTGCGTTGATTGCTGAAAAATATTTTCAAATGCTTCCTCGGTGAGGTTCGCCACCAATCGTGGATGTGTCTCTGCACCGATGAATCCAGAGAGACGCCAAAAGATTGATCCGCAGATGCGAATCCCAATGGCGATGGCGAGCACGGTGATCAAATTCCACAAGAGCGGCTGAGAAAAATGTCCGCCCGATCCAACAAGCAGATCGATGAACAGCTTGTACGCCATCGGCTGGACAATACCGACAATCGACGCACCCAACACCGTCACCAACATCAAAATGACCTGCGGACGAAATCGCATCAACTGTTTGAAATAGATTCGAAAAATGGGACCCAAAGAAGGCCGCATTTCCTCCATGCTTGGTGCGTCTTTTGACATCATTCGTTTATTCTATCACTGACTGACGCGAAAATCGACCAATTTACACTGAATGTCCCGGCGACCGTTCCATTCGTTGACGCCAACGTCGTACACAACGTCGACGGTATTCCCTACGGCGCACTCCTCTGCGCGATCACCGAGCTTGAATCCAATAAATTGCTCTGTGCGACCGGCTGGTGATCGCAAACGGCACCGAACATGATTTTGTTGCTGACCAACCAGATCTAACGAGACAACCGTGAGTCCACGCGTCACAAACATCGGACGCTTATTCCCCTCACCAAACGGTTCGAGGCGAATGATCGTCTCCACGAGTTGCCAATTAATTTCTTCGAGCGCGATATCAGCATCAATCTCCAGCAACGGCACACAATCTTCTTCTTTAATGCTTTGCGTTGCGTGTTGTTGAAGACGTTCAATAAACAGCGGAAGATGCGCATCATCATCAAAGGAAAAGCCGCAGGCTTGAATATGCCCACCGGAATGCGTCAGTAACCCTTCGCCCGCGATTTTGACCGCTTGCGTGATGTCGTACGACGGAAACGATCGACCGGATCCGATCCAACGCGAACCATGTTTGCCGATTGCGATCGTTGGCTTGCCGATGCGATCAAGAAACTTGCCTGCAACGAGCCCGACAAGCGCGGGCGACCACTCGGACGACCACAACGCCGCAAGTGGTGCAGAACCTGCAACAAATTGTACTTCGGCTTCTTCCATCATCTTTGCGGTTGCCTTTTGGCGTCGTTTATTTTGTTCTTCGAGTTCATGTCCCAATCGATCTGCATCTTCTTCGTTCTCCGCCAACAAGAGTCGCAGTGCGAGCGACGCATGATCCATGCGACCAGCCGCGTTAATGCGCGGACCAAGTCCAAAGGCAATGGATTCACTGGTGATTTTGCCGTATTCACAACCGGCCAATTCAATCAATTTTCGCAAGCCAATGCGGCGAGATTTGTTCATCACGCGCAACCCGTACACTTCGAGGACGCGATTTTCGCCGACCATTGGCACCATATCCGTCACGGTCGCGATGGCGACCAAATCCAACAGCCATTTTTCCCAGCCTTCCACAATCGGTAGTCCCCGCTTTCGTCCTTCGTCGCACAACGCACACGCCACTTTCCATGCGACGCCCACAGCCGCGAGATGATGAAACGGATATGTCTCTCCTGGAATGCGCGGATGAATCAATATGCCATCTGGCAACACGTCACCAAATTGGTGATGATCCACGACAATCACATCCATCCCCAACGAACGTGCCAATGCGATCTCATCAACATTTGCGATTCCGCAATCAACCGTGATGATCAGGTTCGTTCCTTTTTCGTGAAGATAGCGAACCGTTGTTGGGTTTAATCCGTATCCTTCTTTGTCACGATGTGGAATGTAGGATTCGAGGTTTGTCGCGCCGACTTCTTTCAATGCTGACATGAGCACCGCGCTCCCTGTCACACCATCTGCGTCGTAATCGCCATGCACAACAATCTGCTCGCCCTTTTCAATGGCCAAAAACATCCGATCAACCGCCGCGTGCATCTGCGTGAATTGCCAATGGTCATGAATTCCATCTGTCCATTCCGGATTTAAAAACGAGATGGCGTCTTCGGATGCAATTCCTCGACGGGCAAAAAGGGTTCCGACAATCGGATGAATCCCGTCCACGGATGGCATCACAATCGACTCCCCGCGAAAAACATTCCATCGTTTTTTCATGCAACCTATGGTGGCATAAACGCAAAATGATGACCTGTGGATAAAAAAAGACCCCGATGTACACCGAGGGTTAGGATGAAAGCTCTTTATCCGCGTAGATATCGTCGATCTCGCGAAAGCAGAGAAAACTGAGAAAGAGCGTAAACGCCGACATGAAGATGCTTCCCCTGTTCATCGGCTCGAGGTCGAGCACCATGTTGCCTGTCGCATGGCCGGCGTGGATGCCAAAGGCAAAGATAAACGACGACAGGATGAGGAGTGGCACGAACCGAATCCGCGGATTCATCCGGAGAAGCGCGTAGATCGTGAAACAGACGCCGATGACGCAGACGAGCAGGTCGATGGACGACTCGTTTTCGAGCAACGGCTTCCAGTGATCCAAGAACTGACTTCCTTGCCGGTACGCGTGACGATCCGCAAACGCATCGGCGATCGACGTGATGCGATATTGCACCACGGACTTGAGAAAGCCGTAGATCGTCATGAGAGCAAGACCAATCATCCCGATCCCAACGGCAGACGACGACTCGTCATTCGATTCCGTCGCGTCATTCTCTTGATCTTCCAACGTGCACCTCCCTGGGCAACAACAACCGATGCCGGCGACGATGCAGGAAAAACGGGGAAATGTCAATGGATGTCGCCCTGTGCTCGGAATGCAAAAGAAGTCGGCTGGCACGTTTCGCAGAGGGGTACCGAACTCTGCTCAACATGCCAACCGACTTCTTTTGCGGCACATTTTTCCTTACATGTATCGTGCGAATGGGGCGAACAGGAACAAAATTGTCGACATTGCGATAAATACGACCATCACCTTCCAAATTGCCTGAATATGTTTGCGTTTCATAGTTATGCGTCTCCGCGTTTCAAGACTTTAATGAATACGTCATTTGGAATTTCGACACGACCAACGCCCATTTCCATCATGCGCTCTTTACCGGCCTTTTGTTTTTTGAGCAATTTAGATTTGCGCGTGTAGTCACCACCGGACATCTTTGCGAGAACGTCCTTACGATATCCTGAAATCTTTTCCGAGGCAATCACTTTTGCGCCAATCGAGGCTTGAATCTTCACCACAAATTGTTGGCGCGGCAATGACTCTTTCAGCACTTCGACAATCTCTTTGCCACGACGATACGCTTCTTCGCTATGGATCAACGTTGCAAATGCGGCAACGGGTTTTTCCGCAATCAAGATATCCAACAACACGATCGGCGCTGGACGAAAGCCGATAAACTCGTAGTTGAGAGATGCATATCCAGCGGATGCGCTCTTCAATCGATCGTGAAAATCCACGATGACGGAAGACAGCGGCATGTCGTAGTGCAACACGGCGCGTGAGAGATCAAAATATTCCGTTGTTTTGTATTGACCGCGACGGTCTTGCACCAATGCCATCACGTTGCCGATGTATTCCTTTGGACAGACGATATCGACGGTCACCCATGGCTCGCGCGTCTCGCGAATAAGTGATGGATCCGGAAACGCTTGCGGTGAGGTAATACTTAATTCTTCGCCGTTCGTTTTTGTGACTTCATACATGACCGATGGCGTGGTCACGACGATGTCCATGTTGTGCTCGCGTTGCAATCGCTCCTGAACAATTTCCAAATGCAACATGCCGAGCAAGCCACAGCGAAAACCAAACCCCAAGGCAATCGAATGCTCTGGCTCAAACGCGAGCGCGGCATCCGACAATTTGAGTTTCATGATCGCATCGCGCAAGCGCACGTACTCGTTGCCTTCGCGTGGAAAAATCCCCGCATACACCATCGGACGAACTTCCTTATACCCCGGCAATGGTTGCGTTTCGTCTTTGGTTTCAAAGCGCGCAATCGTATCACCCACGCGAACCGCGGAAATATCTTTTAAGCCCGTGACAACATATCCAATCTCCCCGGCTTCGATAAACTCGGTACTCACCGAGAGTGGTTTGAGATATCCCACTTCCAACGCATCACCATCAAATTTGGTCGCGAGAAAATGAATCTTTTCATTTTTCTTGAGCTTGCCGTCCATCACGCGCACATACGCGACAACGCCCTTATATTCGTCGTACTTGGAATCAAAAATAACGGCGCGAAATGGTTTTTCACGTTCACCGCGTGGCGACGGAACCTCGTGCACGATGCGTTCGAGAATCTCTGGGACGCCTGCGCCGGTTTTGCCTGATGCGAGAATAATCTCTTCGCGCTTGCAACCAATGAGTCGAATCAATTCCTCTGCACGACGTTCGACTTCAGAGTTCGGTAAATCGATCTTGTTGAGCACCGGGATCAAGACCAAGTCCTGATCAAGCGCGAGATACAAATTGGCGATGGTTTGCGCCTGGACGCCCTGCGTTGAATCAACGAGCAACAATGCACCTTCCACGGACGCCAATGAACGAGACACTTCATAGGTAAAATCCACGTGTCCCGGCGTATCAATCAAATTCAATTCATATTCCTGACCATCTTTAGCCATGTACTTCATGCGTGCCGGCTGAAGCTTGATCGTAATGCCACGCTCGCGCTCCAAATCCATCGTATCCAGCATTTGCGCCTGCATCTTGCGCTTATCAATGGTCCCCGTAACTTCAAGCAACCGATCAGCAAGGGTCGACTTGCCGTGATCGATAGGGGCGATAATGCAAAAATTGCGGATGCGCGATTGGTCCATGTTTGTCGAGCTGAGCTCGATGGGCGGAATCATGCCGGAAAAACGTGGTTTTGGCAATGGATCCTGAGTGCTATTTGATTGCCGGGCCGGTGGCGCTTGGCGTGGTCGTGATTGGCTGGACTTCCGTATTCAATAATCCGCGATTTGGCGCGATAAATCCGGATGGCATCAACACCGATCGCAGTGTTCGCAACCGATTAATCATCTCGGGACGAACAATCGGCGCGACACGGAATGGACGTACCACCTGCGCTGGGACGCGCAAACGCGCGGCGGTTAACGGCTGCATCGCAAAACGATATCCAGCCGTGGCTTGTTCAAGGACCGTCATTTTTCGAATGTGCGTTCGAAGGAGCGGCATGTCTGCGCCTACAAAATCTGATGCACGCATCTTCATGGCTTCACCGGCTTCGATGCGAACACCCTGAACCTCTTTCCCCTCCTGCGACAGGTCGACAAAGTGATCTGCGACCTGGACATCCGCTTGATCACCATCAATCGAGACGCCAAACGCGGTTCCACGAACCGTGGCAACAACACCATTTGCGGCAACCGAGAAGTGCTCATCGTTCCCTAGCAATCGTTCAAATCGCGTCCACGCGCGACCGGCAGAGAGTCGCAATTCCGCAAACACGGACGTTGAGGTGCTATCGGATACGATGGTTGCATCTGAACCCGTCTCTAATCGTGTTTCACCGGCGTTTGGATAGATGACAGAAACCGTACCTGCCGTGACCGTTACACGATCACCACTGGCAAGCTCTTCGTTGTCCGTGGCAGCAACCGCTTCCCCATCTCGTTGGACGGTTGCGGATCCGCCATTGAGTGACACATATGCCATCACGGATGATGTCGCCGTATCCACGATCGGATTCCATCCAGATGTTGGCGTTGCCGCTGGTGGCGCCGTGGTATCACTCGTCGTTGTTGCGGGCATTTCAATGGGCGGTGCCTGCACCACCACTGGACGTTGGCCGCAACCCGCGCCAAATATCGTCACAAGCGCCAACGGAAGAACCAATAATCGTGCAGAGCGTGTCATATGGGTCATATCATAATCCTTGCGCTTCCTCCGCACCAGCGATGGAAGCCTTGCTTTTAAAGAGTTTTTTATTGATGTGTGAGACAAAATCAAAGAACTCGGCCGATTTGAGCAACCAACACACAAAGACAAACGCCGCGAGACCAACGAGCCCAGCCAACCCGCCCTGCAGCATCACCTGCCAGTACATGTTGAGCGGAAACAGCGTGCCGATGAGTTGGCGCACCGGATATCCTGCAGCAATAAATGCGAGTGATGCGGCACCAGCTTTGAGAAACGTTGTGGCATACGCCGCGCCTCCGGTTAACCCATGATGACGTCGCAATTGCCACAAGAGCAATCCAAGTTGCACGTACGTTGCCGCGGAAAATGCGATCACTAATCCGGTAATCCCCAACGGCCCTCGCAGCGTGTATGCCAAGATCAAATTGACGGATTCTGAGACAAGCGCAATAACCAACGGACGTTTGGTGTCCTGCATGGCATAAAATGCGCGTGCATATAACGCCACCAACGATTGACCGAGTAAGGAGATCGTGAAGACGCCAAGGACGGTTGCGGTGCGAATCGTGTCATCCCAACCAAACTGACCCGCGCCAAGCGCCAAGCGAACGATCTGCGCGCGAAATAAAAAGAAACACGCGGTGAACGGCAAGATGAAAAACGTGATCTTTTGTGCGGCACCGAGCAACGCAGAATGAAATCCGCCCATGTCTTTGCGACCAGCGGCTTTTGAAAGCACCGGAAACGCGGCCACGGCATACGAGATCCCAATCACACTCACCGCAAATGACTGAAGGTTATTCGCCAGATTAAACACCGCAACAGATCCATCCGCTAATGCCGATGCAAAAATCAGCAAAATCACCAGATTGAGCTGAGATACTGCCAAACCCGCAGTGCGCGGAATCATGAGCTTTAAAATGCGACGTACGCCTGCCGTTTGCAGAGATGGCCACGGAATGCGTTGCAATCCCAAACGCAACGCCACAGATGCTTGAATGAGAAAATGGAGAAACGCGCCCAACACCACACCCCACGCGACACCCTCCACACCCATTCGCGGCACAAGCACGGTTGCGCCAAAAATAATTCCCAAATTGTAGACCACCGGCGCAATTGAAAACGCGACAAACCGACGCGTCGCTTGCAAAATGCCACCCATGACCGCAGAAAGTCCAAGAAAGAATGGCGACAAAAACATGATACGCGCCATCCGGATCGTGAGCGCGAGCTTGTCTGGCGAAAATCCTGGAACAGTCATCGGAACAATCACCGGTGCAAATACCGCGAGGATCAAACACAAGACAACCATCGTTGCGCCAACGACAGAAAGAACTTGCTCGGCGAGATGCCATGCTTCGCGTTTGTCACGTGTCTCGAGATACTCGGCAAACACCGGGATAAACCCGGCAGACAACGAACCAACAATGACCAAGTTATAAATAAAATCCGGCACACGAAACGCCGCGTAGTAGGCATCCAGCGCATGACCGGCACCAAAGGTTGCGGCAAGCGTATGATCACGCAACACCCCAACAATGTTGGATGCGAGTGACGCAATCGCAATAATCATGGCCGCGGCAGTCACGCCATTGGTCTCGCCTTCCCACAGCCGGGCAAATCGTTTCAACATGTCAGTTAAAATGAAAACGGATCGGTTAAATCAAGGATAGCAAAAATCTGATCGCCTTCGGTCACCAACTCAATCGGCTTGAGTCGCGTCCCCTCTGGTGCCTGACCGCACACACGCTCTCCGGTTTGTGGTTTAAACTCAGCCTCGTGCCAGCGACAACGTAACACGCCAGACGGTTGCAATTCCGTTGGTCCGCCCATGTGCGGACACGCATTCACATACGCCTTGATCACCCCGTGATCGTTGAATGCGATGCCGTTTTGTATGCCAAATCGAAAGACCTTCGTCTTTTCCGGAGCGATCTCACCGACGCGCGCCACCGGAAGCTTTTTTGTCATGCCACGAGATTATGAAACATCTACACGGAATTGTCATGTTTATCTGTTTCCGCGGCACCGCCACCCATTTCGTAGTCAAAGATATTTTCCTTAATCGACCCGCTCGTCATCATGCGTAATTCGCCAAAAATATATTTGAAGGCAATCGCCAGACGTCCATCCTTTTCCAATCGTCGCACGGACACAGCAATCGGATGTGCACGGAGCAATCCAAATTTGTGCCCATCTTTTTTGGCACGTTGAACGTAGTCATGATCTTCGGCAAACACAACCTCTTCATCAAATCCCTTAATCCCTTCGTGCGCATGACGGCGTGCAAAAATGCAAAATCCTGGTGCGTGCGGTCGTAATTTTTCGGTCGCAACAACATAGGCGTTGTACACCTCGTGCAATGCGCGATCGATCGGCTTGCGGCTGATCGGCTTCACCTTACACGTCGCGACATCGATCTTTTTGCGATCCATCTCCGCAATACAGTCACCGAGAAACTTTGCGCTTGGGAGTTGCACATCGGCATCAAAAAAGACGATGATCTCGCCTTTTGCGTGCACGGCACCGCGGTTGCGTCCTGGACCTGGCATGCCACCTTCAACGACGCGAGCGCCGTAGGATTCGGAAATTTCAACCGTCTTATCGGTGGAATGCGCATCCGCAACAATGATTTCGTAATCGGTGAACAGCTGCGCACGAATGCTTTGGAGCAGTCGTGGCAAAATGTCTTCTTCGTTTTTAACCGGGATGATGATGGAAACACGAGGCATAGGTAAATCTGGTCGTATGATAGCCCGATGTGAGTGGTTGCGCGACGAAGTTGTCAAGATGAACGCTCACCCGAGTGGAGCAACCAATACGAGGCAATCCCTGCCGCCACGCCAACGTTCATCGACTCCTTTATTCCCTTTTGCGTCATGAAGACAACGTCATCACATAGCGCAATGAGTGACGGAGGAATACCCGCAACTTCATTCCCAAGAAGAAGAGCAGTTTTTGCATGTGGCTGATAGGTCGCGATATTTACCGCGCGTTCGTCAATCTCCAAACCAACAATGCGAAAACCATCCGCGCGCAAACCGTTGATCACAACAACGACGTCGATCTGTTGTTCCCAGGCCGTGTGCTCTTGCGCACCCAATGCGGTCTTTGCGACTTTTGCGTGCTCTGGCGTTGGCGAGATGCCCGTGATCCATAATTTGGCAACGCCAAGCGAATCCGCGGTGCGAAAAAGCGAACCGATGTTTTCGGCAGATCGAATGTCGTTAGCGATTAAATGGAGCGTCATATCGAGAGAGAGGTTGTAGGCTGTAGCTTAACGGAAACCACGAAAGAAGACGAATCGAGCAAGAAAAAACGCGTCTCGTGACGCGTCAGGCTGTGAATCGGGCATACCGATCCGCCAGTCCATGAAAGAAGTGTTCGTGACTCGGGAGAGCACCCTCGGTCACGAGAAGCTC
>CAITMG010000072.1 GCA_903893445.1 Candidatus Uhrbacteria bacterium
CGCCTTCCCAGGAATCCTTTCGGAAAGCGAAACAGCAAACAAAGAAGTTGTTATTAAAACAACCAAGGGCGATATTGTCTTTGAATTGCTTCCAAAGGAAGGTCCAAAAGCCGCATCAAATTTTGTCTACTTAACCGGACAAAAGTTTTATGACGGATTAACGTTTCATCGTGTTGTCCCAGGGTTTGTGATCCAGGGTGGCGATCCACAGGGAAACGGCACCGGCGGTCCGGGATACCAATTTCAGGACGACAAAGTCAACCTTCCATACAACGAGGGGATTGTTGCGATGGCAAACGCCGGACCAAACACCAACGGTTCACAGTTTTTTATCATGCTGGCCAACAATCCATTGCCTCCGAGCTATTCTGTGTTTGGTCGCGTGATCAAGGGAATGGATGTGGTAAAAAAGATTGCCGTGGGTGATGTCATGACAAGTGTGACGATCGAAGCGAAAAAATAATCTATGAAACGCACCCCTGTTGCCGTCGGCGTTGTTCTCCTTCTGCTCGGCACAGGGGTGTTTTTGTTTGTGGAGCGTGCGTCTTTGCGTGACTGGATTGCGCAAGCCGCAAAACCGTCACTCCCGGTTGCTCGTCCGTATACGCCGTCGATCAAGCCCGCACCAACGCAAATTCCAGGGCCGCCAGCTGTTGTTGAAGGTGGCGTTGCAACGTCATCGCATTACACGCTCGAGTCATCACCATCGACCACGCCAATGCCGGCAAAAATTGATCCACTTGCCGATACGGGCGCGCTTCCAAGTCAGGCGAATCTCGATGTTCCGTTTACGACCCAGTCACCATACGCCAAATGGACACCGCAGGACGAAGAGTCGTGTGAGGAGGCGGCATCGTACATGGTTGATGCGTACTATCGCGGCGAACAAACAATCTCGCAAGATGAAGCCGTCAAAGCGTTGGATGGCATTGTTGCGTATGAGATGAAAACGTTTGGATTTTTTAAAGACACCTCCGCAACAACGACAGCGTCATTCATTTCCGGATACCTTGGGTATCAGGATGTTCGCATCGTGCCATTCAATGTCACGGACATGAAGCGAGCTGTCGTGAATGGATATCCGGTCATTCTTCCAACGGCTGGAAAGTTGTTGCAAAATGCCAATTTTCATAATGGAGGACCGCTATTTCATATGGTTGTCGTGAAAGGATTTACAACAGACGGAAAAATCGTGACCAATGATCCTGGGACGCGAAATGGAAAAGACTATCTTTACACCGTGGACATTCTTCGCACAGCGGTTCATGATTGGAATAACGGAGACGTCACAAATGGGAAACAGGTGATGTTGATCGTTCTCCCAAAAACCTGAGAAGCCTATGAAATCTGGATTAAGTGTGTTTTTCATGATGGCAGCGATCATTACGATTGCCGTCGTTCTTGCGATTTTTGTGCATGAACGCAACTTGGAATTGACGGAATATGTCCCGGTGAACATCGTGGAAAAGAGCCCAGCTCAGCCACCGCATGGTGTTGTGGCAGAGATTGATACGTCCCACGTGGCAACTTCGACACCACACGTGAGCGCAAAACCGGTGGGAACGGCATCTTCAACGGAGCCGGCTGCGCCTGTCGCGCCAGCGTTTTTTAGCGATGATCAGGTGAATCAAGTGGTTCTTGATCGTTTTCCAAATCTCGCCTCACCGTTTGTGTTTCATGGCACGGGCACGGCCTTTGAAAGCCAAATGTCCTGGCGACTCCGAGACGCAAAACGAAAAGTGATCGGAGAAGGATCGTTTCACGTGTTGAGTCCGGATGCAGGAATCCCAGGGCCGTTTAACGTCGAGGGTACGTGGAAGACGCCACCAAAAACCGCAACCGGAACATTGTTCGTTTTTGAAGCATCGGCAAAAGATGGATCTCCCATTCACATTGTGACCGTGCCGGTGACATTTGTGACGTCTACAGCGTTATGATCCTCCAAGCGGCAGCAGCCGGGACCATGTCCGGAGCGATTCTCCTGTTTTTTTCGCATGTCGCACCCGCATGGAGTGCGAAAAACTTTATTCGCGATATCGACGAGCCACGTATTTTTGGAAAAAAGAAATCGCGTCGTGAGGCGCACCTGCTTGGCGCAGCCGTGCATATCGTTGTCGCAACTATCGCGGGGGCGGGATATGCGTTTCTCATCACGCAATCCGTTGTGCGAGAATTTTCCTTTTTATCCGTGCTTGGTTGGGCGATCGTTGTCGGTATTTTTCTCGGCGGCGTGATCATGCCAATCGAAGGTCATGGAATTTTTGGCGTCAAAGAAGACGCGTGGTTTCCGGTGGATTTATTCCTGACGCAGCTCCTGTGGGCGATCCTGTTTTGGTGGATCATGGGTCTCTTGCCGGCACTGTGGTAGGTGGCTATGCGTCGTGAATTTGTGATTGGTCTGTTTTGCGTCGCGCTCTTCGTCGGCGCGGGTTTTGGTGTATGGATGTTGAATGAAGTCCCAAAAGGACAAAAGGAAGTCGTGTCACAAGTTGTTGCTCCATCGGTTGTGACTCAGGTGGCAACAACAACGGTAGATGCGATTGTCGGACCAATGGCGTCGCAGGAAATCATGGATGAAGCCTTTGCCGCAAAAATGGATTGGCATGTTGCCGCTGGGACGCGCGTGTTGATCATGCCGCATCATCTCGTTGCCTCGCGCGAGATCGCGTCTCTCGTCAGTGCCGTGCAAAAGCCATCTATCGTGTATCTGATTTCCCCAGATCATTTTTCGCAAAGTCGAACTGCATTCACGACCACGGACGCATCATTTGAAACACCGTACGGCATCGTGCAAAGCTCAACGGATGCGGTTGCGCAACTCGTGAGAGATGTTCCACGAATGATGAACGTGCGCGCACCGTTTGAAAAAGAGCACGGTGTGACAGGCTTGTTGCCATTTTTTGCCCATGCGTGGTCAAAAACGCCGGTGGTTCCGGTCATTGTTCGCATTGATGCCACAGAGGATGATCGTCAACAGCTCGCGCAAACGCTCACGGACATTCTTCAAAGAGACCCAAAGGCGCTTGTTGTTTCCACCGTTGACTTTTCTCATTACCAAACCGCCGAGGTCGCGGATTTTCATGATGAGCTTGCGCAAGATGTGGTGACGTCGCTTGCAGATCGTGACGCGGATCGCGTCGAGCTGGATTCTCCGGGCGCGCTCGCGGTTGCGTTGAAAATTGCGCGTGCGTTGCGCCTTGGTGATGTGACGATTCACGCGCATACCAATTCACTCAGAATCTTGCAATCAACCATCGCCCAAGACTCAACGAGTCATCTGTTGGTGTCATTTTCGCCTGGTGAGATTCAGTCGCAAAAAGAAACGTCACTGCTCTTTGTGGGAGACATGATGTTTGATCGGACGGTTCGAACGCGGATGCAAAAAGGGGGAGTGGAATATCCCTTTGCACAGATTCGTGGACAGGAAGATCGATTTTTTCGCGGACAAGATGCGGTCATTGGAAATTTGGAAGGACCGGTTGCGCCGCGTGTCAGCTCCACGAAAGAAATTAGTTTTGCTTTTGATCCAAAGATGGTCGGCGTGTTGAAAAAAATGGGATTCGATGCCGTTTCACAGGCGAATAATCACTCGCTTGATCAAGGTCGCGCAGGTGCGGCGATCTCAAAAAAAGCCATCGAGGCAGGCGGATTCGTCTCGTTTGGAGATGAGACGCATGATGACGCGTCGTCATCACTCGCGATCATCGAACGTCGCGGACAAAAGATCGCGCTTCTCGGATTCAATGCAACGGAAGGTCCGATCGATCAAGCGCAAGTCGCGAAGAGTGTCGATCTCGCAAAGCAACAAGCAAATCTTGTGGTGGTCTTTATGCATTGGGGACAGGAGTATCACGACAAGCCAAATGCATCGCAAATTGATCTCGCGCATTGGTTTATTGACCATGGTGTGAGCGCGGTGATTGGGTCGCATCCGCACTGGATGGAATCTGTCGAGGTGTATCACGGAAAAATGATTGCGTATTCGCTAGGCAATTTTATCTTTGATCAGGACTGGTCCACGGAAACAAATTTTGGATTAGCTGTGGGAGTAGAATTCAAAAACGAAGGAGCTGGCCTCACATCTGCCTTGCATCTATTTCCGATCAAGATTGAACAAAGCCAGCCGCGTCTTTTGACGGGCGTGGAGCGGCAAGCAAGACTCCAAAAACTCGCAGATATCTCCGATGGATCGCTCAAAGCGCAGATTTTGAGCGGGGTTGTTCATTCTCCGTAGTTGGGTACAATGGCGACATATGAAAAAGTCGCCGAAATTCCTGTATCCGCTCGTCTCCGTGGGAGCCGTGGTGATTGGCGCGATCGCGTTTTTGTTGGTTATGAAGTTTGGAGCCGTCCCGGTCACCACGCTGACGCCGGAAAAGACCACACCAGCAACCACAACGACACCGGTAACAGACGTCGTGACGGCATCAAGCACGGTCACCGGATCAATTGGTTGGAGTGTGGCACCTGCTGTATCGTCGACCGATCAAGGGTATGACCCCAATGCGGGATATTTTTTCGCACAGGATCAATCGAACGAACAGCTCGTGATGGCATGGTCAAAACCAGCTCGACGGTCCATGAAAGAGGTTCTTTCGCCGACGATCTCATTAGTCGCTGGGATGGTGGGCGCGAGTTCATCAACGGCGCTCCAGACATTTTTAAACAACGTTGAGGCGATGGATCGCATTGGTTTCATTAATAACGGATACTCCACGGATACCATTGGGCTATGGGAAATCGGTTCTGTTTCTGAGGGGCAATTTAAGGGGTCGACGCTGTATTATCGATCAAATGGCGGGTGTGATCTTGGTGGATGCAATGCATTTCACATTCTCGTTTCACCAGATAAAAAACAGGCACGAATTTTGGATGGACTCTATATCTCGGATCCGGGGATGGGTGATGCGGCGGTTCTCTCGACCGATGGATGGAAACAATTTCTGATTCCGGCGTTTGGTTTGACGCTCCCAAGTAAACAAAATGAGGTCGTGTACGGTCCAGATGGCAATGCGTTAAAATTAGACGGTCGCTATCTCTATTTTGGAAATGGGACAGA
>CAITMG010000073.1 GCA_903893445.1 Candidatus Uhrbacteria bacterium
CGATCGCGTTGTTGATGTACCCAAGATGATCGGCAAGAGTGGCAGGATGCATGGCCCGGCAATCGTCACGATGCCAGCAAGAAGCGCGAAAAAGAAAAGAGTCATGCAAATATGGTACAGGAGACCATCATCCCTTGTAACACTCGACGGCACGATGGCGCATCATTACAATGCGCCCATGAAGCTGAGTCGAATTGGGGCCATCCTATCGATCGCGAGCGGAGCGGTGATGTTTGTCGTGCGAACGGCCTGGGCGCATCCATTGGATATCGCTTATATGGATTTTGCCAAAACGGCGAATAATCAGTTGTCGTTGACCGTGGCCGTTCATCCCTATCAAGCCTATGAGATTGTCCGTGCAGGGAGCACGGCACGATTTGATTTGGAGGCACTCAAAAAGAATGGCGACCTCATCTCTGCATACATTCAAGATAGAATGAGCGTTTCGCGCGGTGGAAAACCGTGTACCTGGGACGCGGGGAGCGCAATCACGCCTCCAACGGAGATTGAAGCTTTGGGCGATGGCGTCACGGTTTCCGGAGCGCTGACGTGCGCGAGTGATGTGATGACAATTGATGCGCGATCCGATGTGTTTGTCGAAGAGTTCCCTACGCAAACCACGATCATGCGGCTACAGTTGCCCGATGGATTCGCGGATCGGGCAACCATGGATAAATCAAATAAATCGGCGTCCATCGATCTCACCGAGTTGTACGCCGCAATATCCACGGATGTGAATGCAACGAGTACGATTTTGATGTCACGTGCCCGTCGCCCAGATGCGCCAGAGGCGGAGATCGCCATGAAATTTTTAGATCCCGGCATTGGGTGGTGGGGAGCAATTGGCGTGCTGTTCGCCGCAATTGCCGTTGGAGCATTGCACGCCATGGGCCCAGGACATGGGAAATCGTTACTTGCCGCAACATTGGTTGGTGAGCGGGCGACGGTGCGTAATGTACTTGCGCTAGGCACGGTGATGACGGTGACGCACGTCGCAGATGTGTTTTTGCTATCTATCGCAGCTGGAGTGATTTCCGCCGTGTTGCCGCCAACGCAACTGCTCAATATCTTGCAGGTTGTTTCCGCGATTGGTTTGGTTGGATTTGGATTGTGGAATCTGCGACGCGCCATCATCCAATATCGACTGACAAAAAATAGCTTCTCATTCGCCACAAGCGATGACGCACATCGACGTGCACACGAACTCGGTATGCCGCATACGCATGGACAGGAACATGTGCATGAACACGGTCACCATCATCACGAAAAAAAATCATTTCGCTCCGTATTGTGGATGGGATTTATCGGTTCGCTCGCGCCGTGCCCAACCGCCTGGGCGATCTTTATGGCAACGCTGTCCGTGGGTCGTGCTGGAGCCGGACTCTTATTGCTCATCGCATTCACGATCGGTTTATATGGAACGATCTTAACCGTCGGAATCTTGCTCGTGACATCGCAAGCCTTTGCTGCAAAACGCACGCCCGCACGCATCACATATGCACTACCGATCGTTTCCGCGTTGATTGTGACAGGACTAGGCGTGGGATTTTTGGTGAATTTGGTTCGATGAACGCCCGGTTTATAATACTAAGGTCAGTCGACCTTAGTAGGTGATCTGACTATACTTCCTCAAAATATGTCTGAGCGACAAAAATTTCCAATCGTAGATCGGGTGCTGGAACGTAAAGAAAATCAACAATATTCGATTCGCGAAGCAACGGCAGAGGATGCCGATCGAATTGCGGATATCCAGTACGAGTCGTGGCTTGAAACATACCCAGACCCGGAGATTGGCATTACGGTTGAAGATGTGAAGCGAAAACAGGGGGACATCGCAGTCAAACGAAGGAAGTGGAAAAAATCACTGGAGCAAAAAGAAGAAAATCGAAAAACGTTTGTCATCAGGAATGAAAATCAAATCGTTGGATTCTGTGTTGCAAGTAAAGGTGATCACCAAAATGAAATCCATGCACTGTATCTTGACCCTAAAGAAAAAGGAAAAGGAGCAGGGGCAGAGGTGTTTGCTTATGCGCTTGTCTGGTTAGGGGATAAAGAGCCAGCCAAACTGTCTGTTGCGGAGCATAATAAAAAAGCCATCCAGTTTTATGAGCGGTTTGGGTTTCATCAGGAGGGAGCAGGTCACATATACGAGATGGGCGAAGGAAAGCAGATGCCGCTCATCGACATGATTCGTCAAAATGAAAAATAACCACATCAGTTATGGAAAAATTTGGCGGTGAAAATCGAAACAAAGCGGAACGAACAAAAATCCAATACAAGGAGAGACTTCTTGCGGCGCAGATGAATCCAAATCAGGCAAAGCGAATGCTATTTCCGTTTTCAAGTGCGATTGAGAATGAGTCGATCGTGCTCACAGAGACGCCAAAACAAATTGAAGCGAAGTATGCCAAGGTGATGATGCCCTATCATGTCGGATCATCCGGTGCCCAAGAAGGCACATGCGACTTTGGATCGCTTGGCAATGCCGATATCGGCCATAAACTTCATCTCAATGTTTCGATCGAAGATGTGTTTGATGCGTCCGAGTATTTGAAGGATGCTGGATATGCGCATAAATATTTGAGCGGTGGAAATCCATTGCTCGGGAAAATATTTACCGTTTACATTGGTGAAAAGAACCTTGCCGACCGTGTTGCAAAACGATTGAGTGTTGATTTGTCACACCTGTTACGTTGTCCGGTTGCCCACGAAGATGTGGAGTATGCTCCAAATATCGGTGGGCGTTTCGCAGTTCGAGCAGAATTTTTTGACGCGCACGGTCAGGGTCTCCGCGGAATCCCGATGCTTGCGAGTGATGCGGAAGCTCTCTCATTTGGAGATGTCAAACCAAATCCAGAATGGCTTCGCAAAGCATTCGACCGATCGTTTCAGCGATGCACGGAGGAATACGGAGAATATTTCTTTGGCAAAGAAAAATAAAACCCCATCTTTCTGTTGAAAAAGAAGGGGGCTAGGGTGATAAAAAGGTGAATGGGTTTTTTAAAGCAAAAACGCCCCGGGAGGACCGCCAGGCGATCGAGCTGAGCTCGATCATTGGAAAAGTCGGTCTCCCAGAGCACGCAGAGCGTAACAATGATGCGCAAATAAAAAAAGTCCCCTCAAGAAATGAGGGGTGGTGTCACATTACGAGCGTGATGTGAGGTGGGCGGTTAGTGCCAGGTGAATTCGTAGATGAAGACGCCAGGCGTGGCGCTGGGCACGCTGTCGGGACCGAGGCCGATGAAGTAGCAGATCGTCTCGATGAAGGTCTTCACCGAGTCGGCGTTCGCTTCCCCGGGAAAGGGCGTGTCGTTGAGCTCCATGCCGTTGCGGTCACGAAACTGCAGCGGCTTGCCGTTGCGCGTAATCGAGACGCGACCGTCACTGACCATCAAGCGATCGCCAACATGCGGCATCGTGCTTCTTCCCTTGAAGAGCAGATGCGGGATGCCCGGCGGCGGAAAAGGACGTCGAACCGTTGGAATGATCGTATCTTGCACGCAGACCTCCGTTGGAACTTCCGCAAAACAAAAACGCGGGCCATGAGTACACCATGGCCCGCGCTTTTTGTCAATGGATTCGGGCTTATGCCGCGTGTCCCATTTCGCCAACAACGCGTCGAACAATGTCGAGAGGAGCTTCTTTCATGAGATCGACATGAAGCTTCACGCCGAGCAAAGATTGTGACGATTCCGGCAAATGGCTCGAAACCGCATGTTCAATTTCCGCTGGCATCACAAGGTGGACGTGATGAACGGCGTGATCCGCGACAAGGCCGTCAATACGCTCCACGATGGCATGGATAAACGCGTGCATGCGAGCTTCGTCGTTCTCATCTGGCGTCCATGGGCCTTCGGCGTCCTGTGCGCGTTCGTGTGGAAATTCAAGTCCGTCCAATTCCTCAAGAGCATCGCCACCAAGGAGGTAAAACGAAGCTTTGACGGAGTCGCTGGCAACGAGCAAGGCACCCTTCGGAAAATGTTGGAGATCTGTAGGAAGTTGCATAGATACCGACTATGGTGCGACGCAGGCGCCAATTTGGCAACTCAGGGCCAAATTGGAGTACGTCGGGCGTGGAATGAGAATGGCGATCTGGTCTTTTTGAAACGCGATTTTCCAGCTCGATCCAAGAAGGGTTTGAAAACGAATGCGTGATGCGTCTGATGTGACAAGAAGATGCGTGATGCGATTTTCCGACAAGATGCGTTGTGCTTCCTGCGGTTCTGTCGTCGCCATCAATCGTTTCCAGATAAAGAGTTTTTGGGAAAAGTCCGGCGTCTCGTGATCATGCGCAACCCACGTCACGCGACCGGCATACGCAGGGACCCACAAGTTGACCCAAAAAGTATCACTCGTCACAACATCCGTCGTTGGGGTGTGATCGTGGAGATACGTCCACGCATCAAAGAGCGCTGTTGGCTGATAAAAGTGAGAATTTTCTTTCATGTCCTGAACCCATGAGAGTTGCGTCGTCAGTAAATGAAGAGGCGTCATCCAGGCCGCAATCAGCAATACACCACCAATGAGCGCATTCATCCATCGCCATGGTCCGCGTGCCGCCCAATCGCGAATCGCACGAAACAACGGAAGACTTAAGAAGACACCAGCGATACCCAAGCCTTCGAGAAACTTTCGCTTCCACGGAAACGGCAACAAGATACAGATGAGCGCCGAGACGATCCACGCAACGAGCCATTGTTCCCGTTCTGATAAATGAACACGTAATCGAATGCGCCACATTAGCGCAAAAAGAAACGGCAACAGCGGCAAAAACCAAGAGAGAAACGGAGGCAGGGGAAGGACATTCGTCGTTAAATGATGCGTGCGAAAGACCGGATCAAACGCAAGCGGCACATACACAAATATCGCCGGGACGAGCGACGCCGCCATGATGCCGAGATGTGTAAAAAGAGATTTTTTAGCTGCGGATTTCCAACGAGCAATAAGGGCAATAATAAGATAGACGCCGCACAACGGAATAAAATACGGATGAAAAAGAAAAAGCACTCCCGCCGCAACAGCTGCTCCAATCACGCGTTTTGTCGCCGTCGAGTCGCCAATGTGCCACGCGAGACGCAGTGCCGTCAGGAGAAGCGCGGCTGATAAAATCATGTGAACGCCACCCATGAGAAGCGGCGCAATCGCAAACTCGGAGGCAACATCAATCGATGGATACGTCGTTGGTGTCCACCAGTGAAACGCGCCAAAAAGAATGGAAAAGAAAAATCCCGTTGTCGCACCGCCAAACGCAAGAAGCGTGGCGAATTGCGTTTCACGATCCGTTTGCGTGAGTGCACGCGCAGCGGCATACACGGCGGCAACGAGTGCGCAGGTCATCATGGCTCGTGCACCCTCCTGCACGATCAATAACGGCAGATGGCGACACAGGATACCGAGCAGTGACCACACAACATCAAATCGCGCCGAGTTCATTTCAACGGCATACAGACTATGGAGGAGAACGTGTCCATCAGCGCCTTGTTGAAGGTAGGAGAGATATACGGCCGCGTCGCTCGAGTTCATGACCGTATTGCCAAGCCAGCGCGTGCCGATCGGTGCAGAAGACCATAACAAACAGGCGAACAAGAGTTCGCCTGTGATAAATGCGGTTGCAAGAGCAACGGGGAATCGTCTCATTGAGGGAGCGACACAAGCGGGACAACGAGGGTGACGGATTCGGTCGTGGCATCTGACTTAGTTCGTGTGCCGTGTGCGATGAGGGAAGGGTACAAGTACGTTGGCCGTTTGTCATCCGAGGTGTCCACACGTTGAAGCAGAGCGATATCAAATGACGTCACCGAGACATCTCCACTCACACCAAAGACGCCGCCATTCGAGAGGAGTGATAGGACGTCAGCTTGGGATCGCGCGGGATATTCGGATCGTTCTGGATCGGTGTACGGAGTGATGAGTGCCGAGATGACCGTCATGCGTGATGCATCAACGATGATTTCTGCGGTATTCACCGGCGTCCCATCGCTTTGCACAACGTCACGATCATCCAACAACGCAGGATAAACCACGCGAATACGTGCAGGGAATTCCGGCGCAACACACGTCGTGTCGCTCGCTCTTGGAAGAGCAGGCGGCTGTGGAATGAGCGTTGGTGCGCTCGCGGCTAAGAATCGGATAGAGGTTAAAGCAGCTCGATCCGTACATAACCCTGCGGTTTGTGATTTTTGCCACCACGTACCCCAGTCCGGAGAAAGAATCGGCTGTCGAACGTGCGTGAGATCAAATCCACGATCAGACAAAAAGTGAGACGCGGCCGTCATGATCGCCTCCGTTGCCGGAAGGCTCGTCAGGGTGACCGGTTGTGTTGGCGCGGTTTTATCTTTTCCTTCCAGCGTGTGGGATGAGCCCGTATAAAACCAGGTGTAGCCACGATCGTCTTTCCAGTTGAGTGTGAGGTCATTCACGGATGGGACGCTCCCGATAAACGCGTCTGAGATGCCGAGCGAGTTGGTGAGATTTCGGAGTTCGGTGTCGTTTGGTGAGCCAGGCTTTAATCGCAAAACCGTGACGTATGCTGGTAGCTGTGGGAGAGCGGCGTTCACGGTGACCAGACCAGAATGCGGGACAGATGGGATGCCAGGGAGTGTCCCAAAACCAAGATTCCGAGCCGTTGGCGCTTCAGTGGATTTTGTTTGCAGGGTCGTCGCGACCTGCGGAACAGCGGGCAATGTAAAACATCCAGCTCCGGTCAACGAAAAAAGTCCGGAGAGAAACAAGAGCGAGAAAGGAGAAGGCCGCATACGATTGATATTGAGTGTATCATTTTTCCCATATCGTTGCCGTCCCTATCGTTCTGCGGTATCTTGAAACGCATGAAACGGGTCGTGTCGTTTGTCGCAAAAATCCTCCTCATGGGGATGGTTGCGTTTCCCGTTTGTCCGATGATGGTTCAAGCGCAGGGCCGGGCGTTGATGTCACATCAGCAGATGCACGGCATGCCGGTTGAAACGCATCAGCAGGTCGTGGAGACACAGATGCATGCAGATGCGTGTTGCGCGTCGACGACCAAAGTCATTCCAGCTGTCGCAACACGAAATGATTTTTCCGTTGTCGCCCTTTCATGTGCACAGCGGCCAACGTGCGAAACAGCCGTCACACAAATCCATCGAGAAAAACGAGTCGTTGAGAATACCGGTCCGCCAGATAAAAAATTTGAAACACGCAGCGCCAATAAGCGGGAATAGAAAAGGGTGTGCCCTGTTGGATGATTTTTTGGTACGCTTTTCCTATTCTTGTCTTATCTCACTATGCCTCGAGTCCTGACGTTTCGTGTTCGTGGAATGACCTGCGTGTCTTGTGAGCGCACGGTTGGCGATGTGTTAAAAAAAATCCCAGGCGTGTTGGATGTCACCGTCTCCGTAAAAAAATCGACGGCCGTCATTCGGTTGTCAGATAACGTGAAAGATCCGCAATTATCAGAATTGAATAAACAGCTCGAATCACGTGGCTATACGCTCGTTGGTGAGACGTGTGATGTTCGCTCGCTCGTCCCATTTAAAAAACGCGCCATTCGCGCGGTATGGTCATTGGCAATTGTTGGATTCATTCTGCTACTACTGCAACCATTGCGCGTATTCGTGCCATCGATTGATGCGACAGCGTCCGTTGGTGCGTTATTCTTTTTTGGGATTGTCGCGTCAGTCTCGTCCTGTTTGGCAACGACCGGAGGATTCATGCTCGCGTACAGCGCGAAAGCTGCATCCAAAAACAAAACGATCTTGATGCATGCAGGTCGTCTTGTGACATTTGCCGTTGGCGGTGCCGCGCTTGGTGCACTTGGTGGCGTCTTGCCGCATGGACCAGTGCTATTTTACGGCATTATCGGTCTCGTGCTCGGGATCGGCTTTTTGGCCGTCGCACTAAACTTACTAGATGTCTCGCCGTCTCTGTCCCGTTTTGGGATTCATCTCCCAGCATCATTCGCCAATGCGGCGGATCGCTTGCAGACCCGCACAGGAAAAGCGACGCCATTTTTCGTTGGTGCCGCAACGTTTATTCTTCCATGTGGATTTACACAAACCGCGCAGGCATTAGCGCTGGCTTCCGGATCGTGGGTGAAAGGCGCGTTGTTCTTGGTCGCGTTTTCGCTCGGGACATTGCCGGTGCTCTATGGCATCACCATGGCCGCATCACGCGCCATGCTCCAAAACAAAACATTACGATTTGCCGCAGGCGCCGTAATGTTCTTTTTTGCCATCGGACAAATCAATGGAGGTTTAACATTGCTCGGATCTCCGGTAACGATTGATACCTTCCTTCCGCACTCAGGGGCTGTTGCAGCGTCCACACCAACGACGCAGGAAACAGAACAGGTTGTGAAGATGGACGTATTGTCGAGCGGATATTCACCCGATTCCTTTACGTTGCACAAAGGTGTTCCGGTACGTTGGGAAATTAATGGTGTGGATGTCGGTGGATGTACGAACACGATCGTCTCTCGTCAGTTGGGAATTGATCAGCCGCTCGTCAAAGGTTTAAACGTGATCACCTTCACGCCAATGCAAACCGGCATCGTCCGATTTGCCTGTGGCATGGGAATGGTCCGAGGCACATTTAACGTGATCTAGTATGAAAACCCTCAATATTCCAATCAAAGGCATGCATTGCGCGTCCTGTGCTTTGCATATCGAAACCGATCTCGCACAAGTGGAAGGTGTTTCAAAAGCAAACGCGAATTTTGCCATGGAGCGTGCAACGATTGAATATGATGAAGAAAAGGTCACGCCCGAAAAATTAGCAGACACGATTCGTACGACCGGATATGAACCGATGCTAGATAACGGTGCGCCTACCCATGGCAGCACGCATCACGACATGGCCGCCACTGAAAACACGTCATCGCATGATCATTCCGCATACACCAATCCGCGTGATCTCGTGATAACAGCACTACTCGCCATTCCATTAATCGTCGGCATGTTTACGATGCCAAACATTGGAACGGTTTTGGGTCGGCCAGCGTGGCTTGTTCTCAATTTTCTTGTAACGTGGGTGATGGTCGCGTGGTTTGGTCGCGGTTTTCACAAGGGGACACTCAACGAGTTGCGTCATCGTCGCGTGAGTATGGATACACTCGTCACCGTCGGGACAAGCACCGCGTTGCTGTGGAGTACGTATGCGCTTGTTGTGAATCGGTTAAACGAAGTCTATTTTGAAACCGCGGGAATCATCATCGTGTTTCTCTTGCTAGGAAAATTTCTCGAAGCGCGTCAACGCATGAAGGCGGGCGCGGCGATTCAGTCATTGCTTAATTTGCATGCAAAACTTGCGCATGTGATGGCAGAGGACGGCTCGGCAAAAGATGTTGAGCCGAGTTCGTTGAAGATCGGTGATGTCTGTCTCGTCAAAGCAGGGGAGCGTTTTCCGATTGACGGCGTGGTCGTGTCCGGTGCGTCGAGCGTCAACGAATCGATGTTGACTGGCGAACCAATGCCCGTTGAAAAGCGAACCAACGACAAGGTCTACGCCGCAACGATCAATGGGACCGGCGCCATCACGATGCGCGTGGCCGTTGCACCCGGTTCATCAATGTTGGATGCGATCGTCTCCACGGTTGAGCACGCGCTCTCAACAAAATCTCCCGTCGAAAAAGTCGTTGATCGTGTGTCCATGGTGTTTGTTCCATCCGTGATTCTTCTCGCGGTCATCACCTTTATTGTTTTTGCTGTGATGGGAAAAATGGATGCTGCAATCACGCATGCGGTCGCGGTTCTGATTGTGGCGTGTCCATGTGCGATGGGATTGGCGACGCCAGCGGCGATCATGGTCGGTGCAGGCGCTGGCGCGAAGCGTGGCATCTTAGTGAAAGATGGTTCCGCGCTCGAAGCGGCTCGTAACATCAATACAATTATTTTTGATAAAACGGGAACCCTCACACAAGGCAAGCCGTCTGTCACAAATGTCGTCCCGTCCGCTCAGGCGGATGCGCATCAGTTGATTCGTGTGGCCGCAGTCTTGGAGTCCGTTTCGGAACATCCGCTTGCGCACGCGATTCTCGAAGCCGCTCACGCGCAAAAAATTCTCATTGGCTCAGCGGATCATGTCGAAACCGTTCCTGGCAAAGGCGTCGTTGGAATCGTTGATGGGGAAAAAACGATGCTTGGAAAACCAGAGTTCGTGATGGAGTCGCTCGGATTGCGTCTCGAAGACTTGCCACTCGCTGTACAGCAATTTCGCGCAGAGGCAAAAACCGTAATTGCGGTTGGTCGAGGAAATGTCTTCCTTGGCGTCATTGCGGTTCAAGATCAAATCAAGAAAGACGCCAAAGCAGCCATCGAACGATTGCGTGATATGGGAATTGAAACAGCGCTCCTGACGGGCGATCATCAAGCGACCGCAGAAGCCGTGGCTCATCAACTCGGCATTACAAAGATCTTCGCAGATG
Source organism: Candidatus Uhrbacteria bacterium (assembly GCA_903893445.1). Lineage (GTDB taxonomy): Bacteria > Patescibacteriota > Patescibacteriia > 2-12-FULL-60-25 > 2-12-FULL-60-25 > CAITMG01. Next base: position 10,400 of record CAITMG010000073.1, read on the forward strand.
TCTCACCAAGTGGAAAAGCAGATGTCGTGAAAAAGATGCAGGAGGAAAAACGCGTCGTTGCATTTGTCGGTGACGGCATCAACGATGCGCCAGCGCTCGCGCAAGCAAATCTCGGCATCGCGATTGGCACGGGGACGGATGTCGCCATCGCGACCGGACAAATTGTTCTCATGGGCGGTTCGCCAATGAAAGCCGCTGATGCAATTGATCTCTCACGCAAAACGTTCCACGCAATTCGTCAAAATTTATTTTGGGCATTCATCTATAATGTGATTGGCATTCCACTGGCCGCATTTGGCTTGCTCAATCCGATGATCGCATCGCTCGCCATGGCAACGTCGAGCGTGTCCGTTCTCACCAATTCCATGCGGATCGCGAGAAAATTAAAATGAGACCACGGAGATGTTGACGCGATAGGGTTAAGGCACTAGAGTGGGTATCCCAGAAACGGAGGCACGCAATGGGTCAAAAACCGCTCGTTCTCAAGGCATCACAGCTGCTCCTCGCTCTCGACTACTTCGAGTTTGTGGACTTGGCACGCAGCCGGCATCGGGGATGGGACGAGACGTTCTATCCTGTTCCCGAGACGCGCAATCCGCGCCGATTCAATCACGAAACGGCGAAGGACATGCTCAAGCGTTTTGGGTTCGAATGGACGAATCGTTCCGACGTGCTGCCGATCTCGCGTCTCATGCAAGAGATGCTCCGCAGTGCGCTCAACCAGAAGGTCAACTTCTTGGTCGAGGCAGACCGCGTCATCGACGAGATGGTTGCGTGTAGTTGGATCGATGAATTCGTCGTTCCCTCAAAAGGAGCGATCGATCACGCGGGGGATCGCTCAAGTCCCACGTCGTACATCAGCGCATTGACGCGCTTCATCACGGCGATCGCCACCGGTGAACTCACCGAAAACGATCTGTTGTAGTCTGGTCTCTCACCGGTTCCACAAATGTGGAGCCGGTTTTTTTAAACGTGAAAACATTCTGCGGACATCCTGAGCAGAGTTTTGTTCCCCTCTGCGAAGGGTGTTCGCAGAATGTTTGAACATTAGATTGCTCAAACAATTGACAGAAACGTCAGAACAACCTAAATTCCTAGCTACAAGCTAGGTAATTATGTCCCATCTCTTTCGCGTCTCCGCTCGTGATCACTCTGCCGTCGTTTTGATGGCAGAATTAGCGCGTTTGAAAAACGAGGAGTTTGCGAGTTTAAAGGATGTGGCAGAGGCAATGCATCTTTCAGAGGGATATTTGGAAGAAATTGCCGCGAGTCTCAAAAAAGCAAAACTCATTTCCGGCAAACAAGGACCGCGCGGCGGATATCGTCTCGCAAAAAATGCGGCAGAGATTTGTTTGGCAGATATTCTCACGGCACTCGACGGACCCATCGAAATCGTTGATTGTCAAAAAGGCGGCGGATGTCCGGTCTCGGAAAAGTGTTCTTCAAAAAATATTTGGAAACGTGTTCAGAAGGGAATTGAAAAAACGTTATCACAAACCAAACTCGTTGATGTTGTATGAAAGAAATTTATCTCGACCACGCCGCAACCACGTATCTCGATGATCGCGTGCTTGTCGCCATGCAGCCGTATTTCGCCGGCGTCTTTGCCAATCCATCGTCATTTCATACGCCAGGCATGCGTGCCAAGGAAGCGGTGGCAAATGCGCGC
>CAITMG010000074.1 GCA_903893445.1 Candidatus Uhrbacteria bacterium
CGGCAAGCTTCTGAAGAGCAACACCCATCTTTTCCTGATCCTGTTTCGTTTTTGGTTCAATGGCGATTTCGATCACCGGTTCTGGAATCGTGATGGATTCGAGAATGACTGGCTGCGATTCAGAGCAAAGAGTGTGACCCGTAAACGTTGATTTCAAACCAACGGCTGCGGCGATTTCACCAGCATACACGTGGTCGACTTCTTCTCGCGCATTGGAGTGCATGCGCACGATGCGTGAGATACGTTCGCGTTCGCCTGTCTTCGTATTCAAGACGTAGGAACCAGCGGCAAGATTACCGGAGTACACGCGGAAAAACACCAATTTTCCGACAAACGGATCCGACATAACCTTACAGGCCAATGCAGAAAACGGCGCGTTGTCGTCCGCTGGGAGCATGATGGTCTTTTCTGGATTTTCGGCATCAATCGCTTCGAGTGGTGGGACGTCGAGTGGTGATGGCAAGTAGTACGTGACGGCATCAAGCAAAAACTGAACGCCCTTGTTCTTCAATGCCGAGCCACACAAAATCGGGAACAAATCGCGAGCGATAACCGCTTTGCGAAGAGCTGCGCGGATTTCATCAACCGTCAATTCTGCACCGCTCAAATATTTGTTCATCAACACCTCGTCCGATTCACACAAGGCTTCGAGCAATTCGGCACGAGCCGCTTTTGCTTCGTCCATCTTGTCCGCTGGGACTTCGGATTCTTCGATGTTTTGACCCATTTCATCTTTGTACATTTCCGCCTTCATCGTGATGAGGTCGATAATGCCAACAAAGTTGGATTCTGCACCGATTGGGAGCTGGATCGGGTACGAGCGCTTGTTCAAACGCGTGCGGATGGATTCCACATCTTTCTTAAAATCGGCACCCATGCGATCGAGCTTGTTCACGAAACAAATGCGAGGAACCTCGTATTTGTCCGCCTGGCGCCACACGGTTTCGGATTGTGGTTCAACACCAGCAACACCGTCGAACACCGTGACCGCACCATCGAGCACGCGCAACGAGCGCTGCACTTCAATCGTAAAGTCAATGTGTCCTGGGGTATCAATCAAGTTCATGCGGTGACCCTTCCAGTAGCAGGTCGTTGCAGCGGCCGTGATCGTGATGCCACGTTCACGTTCCTGTTCCATCCAGTCCATGGTGGCTTCACCTTCGTGCACTTCACCGATCTTGTGCTTGCGACCGGTATAAAAAAGCACGCGCTCAGAGACGGTGGTTTTTCCAGCGTCAATGTGAGCGATAATCCCGAAGTTTCGGGTGTCTTTGAGAGAATATTCTCGTGGCATAATAATATGTGATTGGAAGATTATTTCGTGAAGACCAAAATGCTCGCAAGACCAAAGGCCTTGAGAGCATTTTTTCTCAACATCGTTGATGAGATTGTGCGATCTGCATCGTCCATACCAGCCTTATCGCGCAAAGTGCGCAAAGGCGCGGTTGGCTTCTGCCATGCGCTGGACGTCCTGCTTCTTCTTCACGGCGTCACCTTGGTTTTCGGCGGCGGCAAGAATTTCAGCGGCAAGCTTTTCGGCCATTGGCTTTCCTTTCTTTCCACGAGCAGCGAGCAAAATCCAGCGAAACGCGAGCTGTTGGCGGCGTTCGGCACGGACCTGCATCGGAATCTGGTAGTTTGCACCACCAACGCGCTTGGATTTGACTTCAAGCAACGGGGAAACGTTATTCATCGCTTCCGTAAACACTTCGATGGCCGGTTTCTTGGCCTTTTCTTCAATGATATCAAACGCGGCGTAGACAATCTTTTGGGATGTCGACTTCTTGCCGTCGTACATGACGACGTTAATCAACTTTGCCACGACCTGAGAAGAATACTTCGGATCGGACAAAATTTTGCGTTTTGGGGCTTGTTTTCCGCGCATATGTTATTTCTTCTTGGCACCTGCTGCCGCTGCTCCTGCCTTAGGTCGTTTGGCACCGTACACGGAACGTCCCTTACGACGAGCGCTAACGCCCTGCGTATCGTAGACACCGCGAACGATATGATAACGCACACCCGGAAGATCTTTCACACGACCACCGCGAATCATCACGATGGAGTGTTCCTGAAGGTTGTGACCTTCACCCGGGATGTATGCCGTGACTTCCATTCCATTGGAAAGGCGGACACGAGCAATCTTACGCAAGGCCGAGTTCGGCTTCTTTGGGGTCGTGGTCGTCACTTTGACGCACACACCGCGCTTAAATGGGGAACCACGACGAAGCTCCGTGCGCTTTCGGTGCAAGGAGTCATTGGTGAACTGCATCGCCGGGCTCTTGGATTTGACCTTGAGCGTACGACGGCTGCCTTTGAGAAGTTGACTAATGGTAGGCATGTTATTTTTAGAATAATCATCCTCGCTTCACATTCCGGCGAAGAACCGGAACATTACATCCACTAAATCACAAAAGATTCAAGGATTCCCGCGAATTCGCTCAGATTCAACCACGAACCCAAACTCATGCGGAGGAAAAATGTGCGCGAAATATAACAGGACAAAGGGTAAACCGTCAAGGGCAAACCCCGATGGTTAGCTCTGCAAAATCCATTGCGGAACGATGGCGGCGACTAAAAGGAACCCGCCAAGCAAGACATACGTCGGAATCCGACGATATTTTTGCCAACGCTCATTGGAGTTGAGCCCAAAAATCACCACAGCAAACGCTGGCAAACAAAACAGCCAAAATACGCGCTGATTTGCCAAAACA
>CAITMG010000075.1 GCA_903893445.1 Candidatus Uhrbacteria bacterium
CAGTGACATCCACAACTTTGAGCACGCGATTCTTTGGATCCATCGTCGTTTCCCACAACTGTTCCGGGTTCATTTCACCAAGACCCTTGTAGCGTTGAATGACGATGCCGGCGATGCTCGTAGTGCCTTCCTCGGCGAGTGCTTCCTGCATCTCTTCGGTCACTTCTTCGGCTTCTTCCTTTTCATCCTCTTTGCCCTTCTTCGACTTGGCGCGTTCTGCCTTGATCTTCAGAAAATCTTCAATCGCTTTGTCGCGTTCTTCGTCAGAGAAGGCGTATTTGATCGCCTTGCCCATCGCGACACGAAAGAGTGGCGGTTGCGCAATGTAGACGTGCTTGCCAGCAATGAGTTGCGGAAAATGTCGGTAGAACAACGTGAGCAGGAGCGTGCGAATGTGTGCGCCGTCCACATCAGCATCCGTCATGATGATAATGCGATGATAGCGCAGCTTGGCGATGTCAAAGATTTCGCCGATGTTGCATCCCATGGCAATGATCAAGCTCTTGATTTCGTTGTTGCTCAGCATCTTATCAAGGCGAGCGCGTTCAACGTTCAAGATTTTTCCCTTGAGCGGCAAGATGGCTTGCGTATCACGGTCGCGTCCCTGTTTTGCAGAGCCTCCGGCCGAATCTCCCTCAACGATGTAGAGCTCGGATTGGGACGCGTCTTTTGAAGAGCAGTCGGAAAGTTTACCTGGCAACGTAAATCCTTCGAGTGCGCCTTTGCGCAGGATTGTGTCGCGTGCAGCGCGAGCGGCCGCGCGTGCGCGTTGGGCGAGGATACACTTGCCCATGATCGCCTCTGCATCCTTTGGATTTTCCTCGAGGAACATCGCGAGATATTCGCTCATCACGGATTCCACGGCACCGCGGACTTCCGGTGTGCCGAGTTTTCCCTTGGTTTGTCCTTCAAACTGTGGTTCCGGATAACGGATGGAGATGACAGCCGTCATCCCTTCGCGCACGTCATCGCCGCCAAGATTTTCTTCCTTCTCTTTCAAATATCCGTTGGCGCGGGCGTAGTTGTTTAAGACGCGCGTCAACGCGGTACGAAAGCCTTGCACGTGCGTACCACCTTCCGGATTGATGATGTTGTTGGTAAACGCGTACAAATTTTCCTGATAATCATCCGTGTACTGAATACCGATCGACACTTCCGATTTATCAACCTGTTTTTCAACAAAGAAGATGTTGTCGTGCTTTGGCTGTTTTTTGTGGTTGAGATGTCGCACGTAGGATGCAACACCGCCTTCAAAGTAAAAGCCGTACACGTCATTGCGTCCTTTTTCGCGCTGATCAATCGCAACGAGTTTGATGCCTTTCGTGAGATAGCACTGTTGGCGATAGTGATCGAGCACGCGCTGATAATCAAACGCCGTACCTTCCGTAAAAATCGTGTTGTCCGGTTTAAAAACGGTCGTTGTCCCGTGGCGTTTGCTTGTGCCGATTTTTTTGACCGGTCCCGTTGGTTTGCCGCGTTCATATCGCTGTGTCCACTTGCCGCCGTCGCGCTCAACCGTGACTTCGAGCCATTCGGACAGCGCATTCACAACGGACACACCGACACCATGCAACCCACCCGAAATTTTATATCCGCTCGCTTCACCACCAAATTTTCCACCGGCGTGGAGTTTGGTCATGACAAGCTCAAGAGCGGAAACCTTATACTGTTTATGTGTATCAACCGGAATGCCGCGGCCGTCATCCTGAACGGAAACCGCATCATCAGGTAATAGCGTGACCACGATCTCAGATGCGTGACCCGCCATAGCTTCATCGAAAGAGTTATCAGCAGTTTCGCGTAACAGATGAAAAAGACCATCCGGCCCGGTTGAGCCGATATACATGCCCGGACGCTTGCGCACCGGTTCCAAACCCTCAAGAACAGAAATCTGTTCCGCTCCGTAACTTCCCGTTATTTTCTGTTTGTCGTCTTTGGCCATAGAAAAAGGATGCCGAGATAGTAGCGTGAAGCGTGTCCACCGACAAGGTGTTGATTCATGGTACACTGTTCCTCGATATGCCAGAGGAGAGCGGAGGAGGTCGTTTAACACCGGGCGAGTTGGAGCTCGCGTCTTTTTGGGTACGCAATCATATCGCGATTCGTCGTGCCTCGTATGGTGTGTTAATCGCCATGATTGTGATGTTGTGGGGATATTCCATTTGGGGATTGCTTGATGCCTACGCGATTTCGTATCCACGCGAATCTCGTATCACACGTGACATTGCGCTCAATCAACAGTTGCTCTCATCGCTCGAGATGGATCGTCCAACGGATGTGTCGATTTCCGATGTGACCGTGTTGCAGACAACGGACAGCCGATACGACATGGCTGTCGATATCACCAATCCAAACGATCAGTGGTATCCCGAGTTCTCCTATTCGTTTTCACTCTCTGGTGAGCAGACGCCGTCGCAAGTTGGATACGTTCTTCCACATGAAACGCAC
>CAITMG010000076.1 GCA_903893445.1 Candidatus Uhrbacteria bacterium
CAAATCACGCTTTGGCGCCGGTGGGACCGGTCGCAAACTCAATCGATTCACCGTCGCTTTTGTTCCCGTTGATGGCGCGGCAAAGAGACTAAACTGCCCAGACGACTGCTCGCGTTCGTGCTGTTTATGAAACTCCAAAATTGCTTCGATGTTACACAAAAGTTGATTGCGATCCCCATATCGATCCAATGCGCCAGATCGAATCAAACATTCCAAAGATTTACGATTAATCGCTTTACCCGGAATACGCGCCAGCATATCCTCCAAACTTTCAAACATGCCTCCTTTTTTACGTTCGGCAATCATGACATCCACCACATCTTCTCCCAACCCTTTCACCGCCTTTAATCCAAAACGAATCTTCGTACGACCAGTCCCATCCGTCATCGACGATTTCACAACCGAAAAACCGGCAAACGATTCGTTAATATCTGGCGGCAACACGTCCATGTTCATACGCCGACATTCTTCGACTTCAATCGTAATACGATCAAGGTTACTGCTATCGGAATTCAACAGCGCCGCCATGAAGCACGCCGGATAATGCGCCTTTAAATACGCCGTCTGATACGCAATCATCGCGTAACACGCCGCATGCGACTTGTTAAAACCATACGCCGCAAATTCTTCAAACTGTTGAAAAATCTTTTCACCAATGTCGCGCGGCACGCCTTTTTTCTCCGCGCCATTCACAAACTTCACGCGCATCTCGGCCATGAGTTTAGCGATCTTTTTCCCCATGGCTTTGCGCAACGTATCAGCCTCACCACCTGTGAAGCCAGACATATCCTTGGACACTTGCATGACCTGCTCTTGGTACACCGGAATACCATACGTGTTTGCAAGCGCATTCTCGAGCAACGGATGCATGTACGAAATTTTTTCGCGTCCGTGTTTGCGCGCAATAAACGTATCAATAAACTGCATCGGGCCCGGACGATACAACGCGACCATAGCAATGATATCTTCAATCACTGTCGGTTTAAGTTCGCGGATGTACCGCTTCATGCCATCCGATTCCAATTGAAAGACACCCGTCGTTTCCCCTTTTCCAAGCAACTCAAATGTTTTGACATCATCCAACGGTAAAATATCAATATCAATCGTTACCCCATGAACCGCTTTTGTAATTTCCAAACATTCACGAATGATTGTTAAGTTGGAAAGACCCAAAAAATCCATCTTCAACAATCCAGACACTTCCGATGAGTGCAACGAATATTGAATCACTTGCTCCACGTCACCGCCTTGCGCTTTTTGGAGCGGCGCATATTCCACGAGCGATCGTGGCGCAATCACAATGCCACACGCATGTTGTGATGCGTGACGCGCCGTGCCTTCCAATTTAATCGCTAGATCAATCAATTGCTGGACGCGCGGATCGCTGTCATACATCGCTTTTAATTCCGCATTTTCTTTCACGGAAATTTCGAGCGGGATATGCTTGCCCTGCACCGGTGGCGGGATTGCTTTCGCCACACGATCAACTTCTTGAAACGTCCAACCAAGCACACGACTCACATCACGCACCGCGGCACGAGCAGCCATGGTTCCAAAAGTGATGATGCCGGCAACACGATCACCACCATATTTTTGCGTCACGTATTCGATCACGTCTTTACGTTTGACGTCATCAAAATCCATATCAATATCCGGCATCGAGATACGATCCGGATTCAAAAAACGCTCAAAGAGCAACCCGTACTTTAATGGATCCAAGTTGGTAATGCGCAGGGAATACGCCACAATCGAACCAGCCGCCGAACCACGTCCTGGACCCACAATCACACCATGATCCTTCGCCCAATTCACATAATCATGCACAATTAAAAAGTACGCCGCAAACCCCATGCGCTCGATGGTTCCCAATTCAAAATCTAACCGCTCAATCGCCTCATGCGATGGACCGCTCGGATACCGCTCGCCCAAACCAGCCTCACACAACTCGCGCAAATAGGAATTCGCCGTCTTCCCTTCCGGCACTTCAAAGACCGGTAAATGGTTTGTCCCTAACTCAAGCGTCACGTTGCAACGATCCGCGATTTTTCGCGTATTCTCAATCGCCTCTGGTAAATCCGCAAACGCTGTTAGCATCTCATCAATCGACGACATGGAGTGATCAATCGTAGAAATCGAATGTCGATTATTATCACTCAACATTTTTCCATCATGAATACATTGCAGAGCATCTTGAGCATCCGAGTCACTCGGTTTGAGATAATGAACATCTTTTGTTGCAACAAGTGGCGCGCCCGTTGTCTTTGCTAACTCAATCAATCGCTCATTAATATCATTCTGCGTTGGCGATTCCGGATG
>CAITMG010000077.1 GCA_903893445.1 Candidatus Uhrbacteria bacterium
CACCTGTCCCGACATCCATCACAACAGAATCGTTTGTTGACGTTGAGGTCAGTACAGATGGCGTATCCATCGTTGCGATTCCACGTGCGTCTGTTTTGGACTGACCCTGTGGAAGCGAGACGCTCATGTCTGCAAGCGGCTGATCTGTTTGTGCATTCATTGCCCAAACAAGCGTCTGTTTTGCATCGCTCGTGACATACGTCGCAACATTTGTGGATTCCACAAAGAGCCAGGTTGTATCCCCGCCTTTTACCGCGATGCGAAGCAGGTATCGTCCGGCATCAAGCGGCTTTGGCAGAACCATATAACTGGAATAATTTTGTTCTGACACACCAACTGTTGCATCAAATGCTTTTTGCGTGGTGTAGGCTTCATACGTTGATGTGGCTTTGCGCGTTTCCGTTGCAAACCACGGGATGTTTGCATAGGCATCTAAAAATGCTTTTGCTTTATCGTGGTCAAGGGAAAATGCCGTCACGTCAGCTTCTTTGGCATTTCCTGAGGCGTACACGGAAAATTGGAACGTTCTGCCTGGCGATGTTTTTTCCATCGTGTTGATTGGCTGGATGGATGGAATGGTGCCGTACTGCGAGATTCCTGTATTCGCTTGTGTTTCGAAGGAAAACTGCACATCTTTTTCCAATGAACGATCGCTATCGGTTACTTTCCATCCCTGCGACAAGCTCACGGTGTAGACCGTTGCGTACGCCAATGGATGAGCCGGGACAAAGGCTAAACTGCGTCCGTGCGTTTCAAACTTTCCATCGACGTTTGGAGAAATGGAAAAATGCGCGGACGGATCCTCCCAATTTGGCATACTCATCGCAAACTCGATCCCGGTATCGATTGGGACTCCGCTCGCATTTGGCCCTGGTACCGAGGAAAGGACGCGAAAAATATTTTTCGTCTGAAAAGCCCAGGAAAAATCGCGATTCTGCATTGATCCATCAGCTTTTTGGATCTTTGCATCAATCTGCACTTTATAGACCTTTGCCGCATCCAACGCGGATGTAGGCACGACGCGAAAGGAATTTGCTGATTTTGATTCAATCGTGACGGAAACCGGTTGTGGATCTGAACCATCATTTGTCACAGCTGGAACCAGCGTTAAATGCTGCTGCAAGTCTGAAGCCGTCACACTTACCGTCGACGTCACAACGAACGACGTTGCGACGTCTGCGCCGGACGCATCTTGTTTTTCCGCAAACACGCTAAACGCATCTGCGGCGTGTGCCTCTGGGATGACCATCGCAGCAATCTGCTGAGAAGACGGAACGGTTTTGAACAATTGCGGATTGGCGCGCTGGACGACAAACGCCACAACCAAGACAACAGCCACCATGGCGACTCCCCCGCCCCACGCAAACCAAGACTTTTGAAAAAATCGTTTTGATGAAGATGATGAGGTAGCCATAGAGATGAGGTGTTGGCGCTGTTTGGCGGCGACGGATGATTCAAGATGCTCCGTGTCCGTGGAAGCTTCGCGTCGAAGAGCTTCGCTCATTTCCTGTAACGGAACGACGGCCGGGTCATGACAGGGCTGACCGGTTTTGAGATGTTGCTCAAGTTCCTGAGCTGAATGAAGATGTTTGTCGTTCATACGAGTTTTGCGGCAAGTGCCGCCTGACGGAGTCGACCAACGGCGCGATAGACGAGAACGGATGCGTGATTGGCAGAGACGTTGAGCAGCGTCCCAATCTCCTGCGGTTCAAGTCCAGCAAAGAAACGGAGATCGATCACATACTGGTCGCGCGGTGAGAGTGTTGCGAGAATGCTCTTGAGTTTTTCTCCCTCACAGATCAGTTGTGCGTTCCACGCAGGATCATCTTGCGAAGGCGGATCCCAATCCACATCCCATTCCATTTCTTTTTTTGTGGATGACTTTCGCGTGTGATCGATGAGTGCGTTTGATGCCACAGAAAAGAGCCACGCTCGGACGGAGACTTCGCGCCACTCCAATGACGCGCGCGACTCGAGGAGCTTGAGAAAAGCCTGACTCACCAGATCCTCAGCTAATTCTTTTTGTCCGCACCGTTTAAGGACATAGCCGTAGACTGCATCGGCGAAGAGATCATAAATCTCACCGATGCTGGACGCGTCTTTTTTGAAACGGAAAAAAAGATCTCGTTCTTGTTCAACCGTCCGTGTCATGAATGGGGTTCCCATATGGGGTAACGAATAAAACGCACCTTCGTGACAAGTATACCTGAAGCAACCAAAAATGACTCATCGCTGAGTCATTTGAAAAACCTTATAAAATAAGGGTTATGTGATCGCCATCAGTCGTTGACGTAACCGTTCGATTCCCATCACCCGCATGACTTCGTACAAATCCGGGGAAAAGGTTCGGCCGGTCAGGAGAATGCGGAGCACTCCCGTGACGTTGGCAATTGAACCCGCAAATGACTCTGGTTTGAGCTTAAACTCTTTTGCGGTTTCTGCATAGCCAAGCTCGCGACAGACCGTTCGAATTTTTGCGATCCACTCTTCCTTTGTATCTTCGATCTGGTAGGTCTCAAGGAACGCCGCAACGACACGCTGTGCCTCTTTTTTCTCCATCGTCTTTACGAGTGACTCGGAAAGATGTGCGGATTCTGCGGTAAAAAAATCATCGAAAAAATATCCCATCTCGTGACGAAGGTCAGACCACTTTGCGACATCTTTGCGAACGGTTGCTGGATCATGACGCTCGATGCCGATGATTTTTTTGGTATACGCGATATCGCTCTGCATGCGATCGGTCAGTTCTGCATCGTACATCGTTGTCCACGCAACAGCTTCGGCAAAAAATTCATCAATGGATGATTTCGCGATCCACTCTTTGCTCACATCATCCATCTTGGTGAAATCAAACAATGCTCCGTTGGAGTTTTGGAGTTTTTGAAACGTGAGCTGAAACTCGCGCGCATCAACCGTTGGATTTGCCTTACGCCAATCTTCAAAATCGGAATTTGCGAGATTTAACAAATATTCGATCACCGCTGGAACCGGATATCCCTGTTCGTCGTAGTACGCGACGTTTGCTTCTGGATCTTTGCGCTTACTGAGTTTGCGCTTGGACGAACCTTCCATCTTGTTGATCGGCATGACATGACCATATGTTGGCGGCTGCCATCCCATCGTTTGAAAGAGTTGAAGATGCAACGGCACAGACGCAAACCACTCATCTCCACGAAGAACATGCGTTGTGCGCATCAAATGATCATCAACAACGTGCGCAAAATGATAGGTCGGCAGACCCTCCGTTTTCATGACGACGATGTCTTGATCGTTCTCTGGAAGTTCGCGATGACCTTTGAGTGCATCTTCAAATGCGATGCGACCGGACTCGGATCCTTCGGAGCGAAAACGAATGGTGAACGGCGTATTTGCGGCCAATTGTTCGCGCACAGACTCTTCTGATGCATCACGCCACTTTGCGAAACGTCCGTAATAGCCGGTGCGGATTTTTTGCAGCTCCTGCATGTCATGTTGATCTTTCAACTCCTCGGGCGTGCAAAAACAGGGATACGCTTTTCCTTGGCGGAGCAAATCGATGATGTATGACTTGTAGATATTGGCGCGTTCGCTTTGTTTGTACGGGCCGTAATTGCCCACTTCGACGTCTTGCGCAACCTCGCCTTCGTCCACGCGCATGCCGTAGCGCTGTAAACAATTGACGATCAAACCTGTTGCGCCTTGGACTTCGCGCTTTTTATCCGTGTCCTCGATGCGCAAATAAAAAATACCGCTGCTTTGATGCGCAAGACGCTCGTTGACCAGCGCCATATACACGGTGCCGATATGCATAAACCCCGTTGGACTTGGGGCAATGCGCGTCACCATGGCGCCTGCTGGAAGGTTGCGAATAGGATATTTTTGCTCTAAATCTGCCGGCGAATACGTCGGACCAGGGATCAGGGCTTCGATGCGAGAAATCAACTCAGACAGCATATTTGTTGGGCAGAATGTACCGCGTTCTGCGAAACGTGGCAATAAAAAAACCGCCTCTCGATGAGATGCGGTACAGAGATTATCCAACGAGTTCGAGGATGACATCGTCCGGCATGAGCCGATACCAACTATTCCCCGGCAATTGAACCATCACGATATCGGACGACGATGCCCGTGGAATCACGAGCTGGGGAAAGTGGTTGGCGTATTCGTGATACGTTCGCCGCGTCGCCTTGGGGTAGATGTGACCGGGCGACAGAGCAAAGTCTTTGCTCTGCACCGGGATCGCTTCCCCATCGACCTCGACGTACCCCTGAATCCGCTCGAAGAACCGGAATGACTCTGTCCCTTCGGGCAATGAAATCGCCGATGGATCACGACTCCCGACCTGCACATCCTGCTCGAGCTTACGGCCACTTGGCTCACGAATCATGCATCGAGCAAAATATTTGTGCTTGATAGACATCACGCTCCCTCTTTGTCGATCTCGATCGCGAGACGAAACGTATTTGCGCCAACCTTTTTTTTGAGTGGCGTCTTGAGACCTTGCGGCACATGCATCGTGCGCACGGATCCTGCCCATCGTTGCGTTGAAAACCATCGCACCGTGAGACTCAAGATCGTCTCGGCAACAACCGTTCCACGACCACCGATGAGCACACCGCCGATCTCCGCAATGCCGCGGATTTCGTGATCGGAAAAGACGAGATAGAACTTCCCCGTCCGCCTGGAACGGATGATCTCTTCCAGAATCGATGTGACGGAACGTCCACCGAGTCTGATCGGCAAATGCTCCTTGCGCCAACTCTCGCCATCCTTACGCATTTTCCAGATTTCCATCACTCCTCCCATTGGAACGTGCGCACAGAAAACCAGAAAAATTTGCTGACGTCAATGGACGCGATTATATCTCTGTCCGCTATAAAACGTTGACAATCCCCATTCATTGGGATACATTTTTCTGTCGACTTTTTCGTCAACTCTATTTACCGGAGGAGGATATGAAGGAGATCGTTCGTCTGTTGGTCGGTATTGGGATTCTGCTGATCGGGTTCAGCATCATGACGCGAAGTCTGCGTCAGATACCGGGCGTCGGGTTCGTCATGAACGAACTCTCAAAACTCGCCAAGTGCGTACTCCGACTCGTCTGGCGCATCTGCTCGTGGCTCGTGCACTTTGCCGCACTATGCCTCAAGCAGTTAGGCGCGCAGCTTATCCTCACTCTCGGCCGCATCGCGCCTCCGCGCCACGGCTGGCACCGAGCGTGCGATCGCCTCGGTCGAAGCATCCAGGGGAACGGACGGTGGCTACCGCGATGATCGCGTCTCCGCACAGCACTACCGCTCTCCAACGAAACGTAAACGCCGCATCTCTGAACTTGAGTACGGCGTTTTTTCATAGCAAAAAACACCCTTTCAGGTGTTTTTTGTATAGTCCGGCGACGGGCTACTCTCCCAGGACCGGGTTGGGTCCAAGTACCATCGCTGCTAGTGGTCTTAACTGCCGTGTTCGGAATGGGAACGGGTGTGACCCCACTGCTTAAGCCACCGGTTTCGGTCAGGCAGTAGACTGTAGGCGGTAGCCCTCAGCAAACTGACTAAACTAAATCGATGGCCAAAATGTTGGCCGGACGATGAATTTGTTACGATCGGACGTCATACGTACAAGGCATATTACAGCACAAGTACACGTTTGAAATTTTGCTGTCCATCTTGATTTTGAGTGTATGTTTCAACACAAATCCAGATGGCCGAAGCATCGAGCTATTAGTACTACTTGGCTCAAACTCTCACGAGTCTTACACCTATAGCCTATCAACCTCCTCGTCTCGGAGGGCTCTATAATGAATACTAATCTTGGGAACGGCTTCACGCTTAGATGCTTTCAGCGTTTATCCGTGCCGAACGTAGCTACCCTGCGGTGCCCTTGGTAGGACAGCAGGTACACTAGAGGTTCGTGCATCTCGGTCCTCTCGTACTAGAGATGCGTTCCCTCAATATTCCACGCGCGTAGTAGACAGGAGACCGAACTGTCTCACGACGTTCTGAACCCAGCTCGCGTACCGCTTTAATTGGCGAACAGCCAAACCCTTGGGGCCTTCTTCAGTCCCAGGATGCGATGGGCCGACATCGAGGTGCCAAACCTGGTCGTCGATGTGGACTCTTGGACCAGATCAGCCTGTTATCCCCAGAGTACCTTATATCTGTTGAGCGATGACCCGTCCATTAGGAATCACCGGATCACTTGGTCCTGCTTTCGCATCTGCTTGTCATATCCGACTCGCAGTTAAGCTGG
>CAITMG010000078.1 GCA_903893445.1 Candidatus Uhrbacteria bacterium
CCGTCACACCTTGCTGCGCCGGTGACGATTCAACCGCGTATTGAACTCGCAACCGATCAAAAAGGTTTTACGTGGATGGATGCAACGGATCAATATCCGGAGGTTTGGTATCAGCGCGCAAAAACCGTTGAACAACGGGATACATATGAACGTGTACACGATGTGCTCATTGGTCGCGTTCCGCTCGAAGATCGAGCTCGTCTCCTTGAGGAGATTCAGTCATTTTTTCCTTCATATGAAGATATTATTGACACCGTGAGACGTGAAGAAAGCGCCGTTGCCGAAGCGGGATCTGATCGAGAAGAACTTCATCCGTTTACGTCGATGTTGCGCGAATTTATTCCTTCGTTGATTCGATATGCAAATGAACAGGGTGTTCCTGTAGATTTTGCCGGAAGTCATAACGTTGTTTTTATTTTCCGTCAGGGAAAATGGCAGACCAAAATGATTGATCCTTTTCCGATCGAACGCATTAAGATCCGTGATTTGGAGCTCATCATCGAAAAGATGAAGCGACAACGAACGGATCCGGATGATGAATTTGAATTAAAAGAAAAACAAAAAATGGCGATGCAGATTTTACATTCTGTACGGACGTTGAATGCGCTGGCGATTCTTGCTGGGATCCCGGATCGGGTTGAGGTCAAGGGATTGGTAGATATTCCAGCAGACGTTTGGGCACAGGGGATTAGTGCAGTTATTTAAAAAAAACACCCCGTTTGGGGTGTTTTTTTGATGGTGGACGGCAGAGGAGTCGAACCTCTGACCTTCACAATGTCAATGTGACGCTCTAACCAACTGAGCTAGCCGTCCAGGGCTTTTGGATTTGTGTGGCGAAAGTGTACCGAATCGGCTAATTCATGTCAACCGGATATCCGGTGTGATATACTCAGTCCGAAATCACTGTATGCCACGAAAAATCAAACACACACCTGCGACTTTTTTGGAAAATCTTGCCTCGATTCGCGCACATGCCCTGCAAAATGATTGGACGCGATTCGTCACGCTAATCATGTTTTTTAGCTTTATGTTAGGGACCGCATTGACGACGTTGACGGTGACGCAGGTTAGCGCCGCGACCGCGACAAAGCCATCTGGTCCAACGATTGGTTCGCTTGCACGTGACATGGCTGCCTTATCAAAGCGCATTGATGAGATTAATAGAACAGTTGGGAATTTGTCTGATCGTGTGAAAAAGATTGAAAGTACTTCACCGGCGCAGATTCAACCTATTGGGATGATGCCGCTGGTTCAGGATGGAACGTCTTCGACGACAGAACCGGTGCGACTGCCTCCGCGTGGACCAATGGATCTTCGAGCGGTAACCGGAACGGTTCCAAATCTTCCTGTTCGTACACCGCGTCAAAATGATCAGCCTCCAACCGGAGACGCGTGTAAACAGCGTTGCGTTGATTCGCTCTCGAGTCTTCAACTTGATACGACCGATCCGACGTACACGGCGCGACTCAATCGATGCGTTGCAAGTAACTGTCCGTAATTGGATGCATTCGTCAGGATAAAATTTCGTGTGCTATACTCAACCCGATAACGCGAATCATTCATCATCAAAAAAATATGGAGGCTTCAAAAACAAAACGACCTGTGCGACGCACATCCAAAGTGATGAGCTCACCGGTTCCGACGGGTCCGGTTGGCGGCACCGTCATCGGCGGTGGAACGACGTGTGGTCACTCTGGCTGTGAAACGTCTTGTCAGGTTCGATACGTTGGTCCGGTTTCCAGTATTCGGGATCATCACATTATTCATGCGGCGCGAGGCGTTACGCATGTGTGGGCGGCGGCGATTGTTGCAGGGCTTGCGGTGGTATTAACGGGTGCGATCGCGTACACGGCGGTTCAAGCAGATACGACAGCGGCGCATACGATGGATCAGGTTTCTTTACAGCGACAACTTTCACAAATTAGCGCACGTTTGGATCGCATTGAACGGGTTGTGAACAGATAAAAAACCCTTGTTTTTGAAGGGGTTTGGTCCTCTTCCCAATTTTTTGCGACTAAGGTAGTGTATTCAACACCAAAGGGTCACACCGGGTAGGTCTAAGGAGCGGGTTCTGGCGAGGATGCCGTTCCGGACCTCACCCAATGTGACTCTTTTTTGTTATCTATTTTGTTGCTTTGAGCGTTTCGCGGATACGGTCAATTACGATTTTTGTTCCGTCGATCAGTGTTTGTCCTGGTGTCAGACAAAATTCAACGCGTTCGCGGGAACCGGTTGCACCAAAGGCGCGGCCGAGGTCTTGAGCGGAGTGCGGTGTTGCTGCATGAATGGTGACGCAGACGCCGTTCTTTTCAACCGTTTCATTTTCGTAGATCAGAACAACGATTTTTGCTTCGGGTGCGTACGAGACGAGCTCACTCACCACGCCATCAAGCGCGGCAGATGGTGTTCCGGCTTCCACAAAATCTTGTCGCGTGAGTGACGTCCAGACGAGTCCCAGGTCGCGATCTTGCTCGAGGCGTGATAACGCACGTCCCCAAATCTTGAGCGTTGGAACACTGCGTGTGCGCCACAGGCCGTGCACGATCTCTTCGCGTTTTGCGCCCATCGCGATGAGCTGCGAAGCGACTTGTAATGTTTTTGGCGTGACGTTGTTGGTGCGAAAGGACTGCGTCTTTGCGATCATTCCGGCAAGTAATGCGGTCGCAATTTTTTCATCAATGAGATGACGGTTCCAGCGATCAAACAACCCGAACAAAACTTCGGTCGTTGCGACGGCGGTGAGGTCAACGAGATTTAATTGGCCCCAATGTTCGTTGCCCGGGTCGCGATCGATATTGATCACCGGTGTGCGATAGAGAAAATCTGCGTGTTCGCGTGCGAGGGCGCCAAGCGATGCGCGATCCGGTGCATCGATGGCAATGATGAGATCATAACGATCCTCGCCGTGCTTAAACGAAATGTCTTTTGGTGTCCATTCACCTTGTTTTGGAACAACGGTGATTTCGAGCTTGCCGTCTTTGACGTCGTACATGAGCTCACCGAGTGGTATTGATTGCACGTCGAGCGAAAGCAAGAATGCGCGCATGGCGCCGACGGAGGCAGAGATGTTGTCGTGTTTCGGAAGAAAAGCTGGAAGATCGGCCGCGACGAATCCTGGGACAACGGCATCAACCTGTTTTTTATCGGCATTCAAAAAAGACAATAACGCAACAACCGCGGAGAGGGTGTCTGCGGTGGCGTGTTCTTTGGTGGCAACGAGGATGCGCTTTGCGCGATTGATGAGCTCGATGGCCTGCTGTTCTTGCGTTAATGCCATGTCAGGGATATCCAAAAGGATTCGTTACTGTAGAGCGAATTTGCGGTTCGGTCAAGGGTATTTTGGCTGAAACTGGCGAAAAAATGTAAAGAGCGTGTCTTACAATTTATGCGCGTTTGTATGCGACCACACGGATCCCAAGAAGCGCTCGTCCTGGTGGGCTATTGGCAAGAAATCGGCGTAAACCCACTGGGAGCCGGTCGAGGAAACGTTCGGTTGTTAAGGCGACGCTAAACGGCATCTCGATAAACCAGCCTTTGAGACCGACCAGTGTTCGCAGATTGGTAAAGCCGACGACGCGAAAAAGATTGTTGATTTCTGCGTCCGTATACTCTTTGAGATGAAAGCCGGTTGGTTCATCGGTGAAGTAGCGTGAGATGTCGTGCGGTCCCGAGTACTTGTGCGGGGTGATGCAGACGTAGCGACCGCCTGGCGCAAGCGCGTTAAAAATTTGTTTGAGCTGTGCGCTTGCATCATCCGGATGCAGATGCTCCATGAGTTGTGTACTGTACGCGAGGGTGATGCTGTTTGGCGGAACGGGAACGCTACTGCCGTTGGAGATGACGAGCTCCATGTTGTCTGGAAACTTCAATCCTAAGGATTTGGTGAATTCATCGGAAACGTCTACGGCGGTCACGTGTTGGACTTCTTTTGCGACTGCGATGGAAAGCGCGCAGTTGCCCGGACCAATTTCGAGGAAGTGCGTGTCTTTGGTGAGATAGCGTTTGAGTCCGCGAAGTTGTCCGGCGGTGTATCCGTCACTTGTTTCTTTGGCGTGGTTTTTGAGATGCGGCACGTTGGCATACAGCTCGTCGTAGAGCTGGATGTACAGGGTTTTGCGCTCTTCTGCTGTGGAGTGACGCAAACGATCCGCAAGACGCTTTTCGAGGTCGTAGTGGGCCTGGAGTTCTTCCTTGGTTCGGCGTTCGGTGAAAGGGATCCGATAGGGCATATCCCCGGTATCTTATCAGTATTGCCTCAAAAGGTTGAAACCCGTACTATCGGTACACACTATGTCTTTGTTTGACGACCTCCCAAAAGCCTACGACGCCTCTTCCGTGGAAGACGATCTTTATCGTTCCTGGGAAGCTTCTGGAATGTTTAATCCGGATAACTTGCCAGAGCGTCATCAGGCCGGTGTGCCGTACTGTATTGTGATGCCGCCGCCAAATCGGACGGGGACGTTGCATATGGGTCATGCATCGATGTTGGCGGTGGAAGATTTGTTGATTCGCTTTCATCGCATGAGCGGCAAGCGCGCATTGTGGATTCCGGGAACGGATCATGCGGCAATCGCGACGCAGGTGAAGGTGGAGCAGTTGTTGGTCAAACAGGGGATGAAAGATCCGCGGAAAGAATTGGGCCGTGAAAAATTCTTGGAAAAGGTTGTTGAGTTTGCGGAAGAATCGGCGACCACGATTCGCAATCAGGTTCGCAAGATGGGGTCATCATGCGATTGGTCGCG
>CAITMG010000079.1 GCA_903893445.1 Candidatus Uhrbacteria bacterium
AAAGTTCCGGCGGTGTGTTATGTAAAACGTCTTTCACGGCTTCGATAATGCCATGGAGTTCGAGCTGAATCGCGACCGTGACGTCATCGCTCGTGACGGTGATGATGCGCGGGAGACCCGTGATCATATCGCGACCCTTGGCCTGCATTTCTAATTTTTCTTCGAGGTACAACGCAGAACCGATGCGGATCTTAATTTCTTCGGATGTTTTTTCTCCAACCGCGAGACCGTACTTGCGACGAACATGCTCCTGAATCGCCAAATCCAATTTGTTTCCGCCGATGCGCACGGATGATGATGACACGATCCCGCCGAGCGAAATGACCGCGATTTCCGATGTGCCGCCGCCGATATCGATAATCATGTGACCAGATGGCGAGCCAATCGGAATGTTTGCACCGATGGCGGCCACGACCGGCTCTTTAATGATGTACGCGGCGCGAGCTCCGGCGGAAATTGTTGCGTCGATGACCGCGCGACGTTCCGTTGATGTGATTCCACCTGGCACTGCGACCATCACCTCTGGACGAAAGAGTCGCATCCCGCCGAGCGCTTTGTTAATAAAATACCGCAACATCGCTTCGGTCGTGCGATAGTCAGCAATCACCCCGTCACGCAACGGACGTTTTGCGACGATCGTATCTGGTGTGCGACCAAGCATGTCGCTCGCCTCTTTGCCAACCGCAAGCACGCGCTTGTCTGCCAGCGAAATCGCAACCACGGATGGCTCATTCAAAACAATCCCCTTTTTTGGGATGTACACAAGAACCGTCGTGGTTCCAAGATCAATGCCGATTTTTTTTGCGAACATAGAGGAAAAGGCTGTAGGCAGTAGGTGGTAGCTACGGCCTACAGCCTACTGCCTTACCCACTAAAATGTGATTTCAAATTTGCGATCCATGGCGGAGTCTGTCTGGACCTCGTATCGCGCATCACCCCATTTTTCCTTTGATTCCGGTGGTTCTGCGGATAGGACGTTTTTACCGAATAACGCCTGGACCGTCAATTGAGTTTTATCAGCTCCGGCCTGCTTTGGCCAGTCGAGACGATATGTTCCCTGTGCGATCTTTTCTCCCACAGATGGTGGAAGTTTGTAGGTAAAGCTTAACGTCCCCGTCTTTCCTGGTTCAATGGCCCAAAATGCCCCAAAAACTGTCTTTCCAAGCTCCTTGGTCACATCAACTGTTCCCGGCACAAAGATGCCGCCCGTATTGTGCAGATCATCTTTCATCGAGCCGGCTGACGAAATCAATTCACTCCCCTCTGGGACATAGACACGCGTGTAGCTGCGATATCGTGTATGTCGCCAATCGATCACTCGATTCGTATTTTCATACGTCAGCGTGACGGTCGCCTTAGCCTCGGATGGATTTGTTGCATCCAATTGATACGAAACCGCTTTTTTCATCACCCCATCGGTCTTGAGCGCCGCGAGATTTGCATCCACGACCCACACAAAATCTTGCGTTGTTGGTAATGCACGTCCGCTCCACCCATACCGATCTGCGGCCGCAAGAATCTCGGCATCACGACTAAAGATTTGAATCTGCTTGTGATTCAGTGCGGTGGAAATTGAGGCAAACAAGTCTGACCACTTGGATGCTGGCAATCCGCGCAATCGATCAACGAGTGCCGTACCAATATGACTCAGCAACTGTTTGCGCTGTTCGACGGAGATATGATCTTTCGCAAAACCGACTTCGACGTCATATTCAATCTTATCGAAGAATGTATCCGAATCATACGTCGTTCCATCGACGGTCAACGGTCCGGTTAACTTGAGCAGCGCGGAGAAAAATCCCGGCTCCAATGCCACGACGCTTGTCGGCGCATCTGCAACGGGCGCATGCGTGATTTGCGAGATCTCGCCGGTGTAGGAAGACAGCACACGATCCGCAGAGGTTGGAAAATCCGGTGACCAATTTGCGTCACGTAAATACCACGATGTGACACCGAGCTGTTTTGCAAGTGTTGGCGGCGGAATCTCTTTCCACGAAGACGACACCGCGCCATCAATTTTATAGACGTCAAAAAAATCAAACTGCTTAAGATCACCTGCATCTGCCGTCACCGCACCGAGCGTGCCGATAAATCCACCTGCGGGACGAAGTTCATCCGCATTTTGGAGTAAGACGAGCGTGTGTTGCGGCTGATCAGCACCTGCGAGCGGTAAACCGACTTCGAGCAATGGTGCGGCGGCATCTAACGATTTTTGCAAAGCCGGCAATGCATCCGCGAGCGGCTGAAGCGCGGTGCGAATTGGACTAATCAATTCATTTTGCGGAACACGGTTCCACAGCTCGAGTGCTAAATCAATCTTGTCACGTGCAACGCGAATATCCGGGAGTGCGCGCGACAACGTCCGTAAGACATCACGTTTTTCATCCGTCGTTAAATCTTGAAACCGTCGCGTTGGGGCAATGCCGGTATTTAAACTTCCCAACGCTTGCGCGCCACCATTCATCGCTTCTGTCAGTGACGAAAAAACGTGCGCCAAATCACCTGCGGCATCTAATGTTCCAGATCCGGCGGCTGCCGCGTCTTCTAATCCACGAATCTGCACGCCAATGATCGGCATGTCGCGCCAAAATCCAACGCCCTGCAACATCGTGCGCGCAAAATCAATATCTGTCCGCGCTTCGGTCAAATCATACCCAACCGCCACCATATCGAGTGCCGCCGCATGTACACGCGCACGCTCGAGTGCCGCTTTGGCATTAGATGCCGCGGTTGCTGCGCGCACAACGGCAATCGCCGGAGGAACCGTGATACACAAAACCGCCACAACCACGACAAGCGTGATCCATGGCCAGATGCGTCGGCGTTTTTTTGGTTCGTCGGGAATCAACGGCGCGGCCGGAGGCGTCGTTGACGGGTTTGGATTTTCCGCTGTCGGGGAACGATGGAGAAAATTGGGTGTACTCATGACGGGCGCGGAAGTGGCTTGCCGCGATACTTCCGGAAGTAGTGTACCGCACTTGCGATATGTGCGCGCGATGTTCGTCGCGTCGCCAGCTCCCACCAATGCTTCACATCACTTTCACGCTGTAAATAATGGACAAATTCTGCAACTGGCGCGTAACACACACGCCATCCTTTTTCCCAGGCGCGTCGGCACAAATCCAC
>CAITMG010000080.1 GCA_903893445.1 Candidatus Uhrbacteria bacterium
ATTTCTGCGCCCGCACGTTCGACGTTATAGCCGGTTGGAACCGCGGTGTAGTCAGCGTAATCAATAGATCCGTCATCGTCTGTGGTGAGATCAATAGCGCCATCTTGTGGAGCCGTGTGGATGTGGAGGAGTTCACCTTCCGTCGCATACTCAACGCTTGTGAGAGCTGGAACGGTTGTGAGGTTTTGTGGCGTGGCTTTGGGTGCGATCGCGGTCCAAAATTGTGGGTCCTCTGTCCCAAGTCGCCACATGCTCAACCCCAAAACGTTTTTCTTTTTGAGAATTAACGATTCATTCCAAGCGGTGATGCCATTTAAAAACCAGACTTGGTGATCGACGTTGTTGTCACGATACGCAAACGCCATATAGCGACTTGCTTGATCAAGTTGAGGTTCGGCATACACATCTTTCGCCAAGGACATCGCTTCGCTAAATTTAAGACTTTGCGCCGTGCTTGTGCTGTTCATTGTCCAATCGTAGCCGTATGCACCCATCGCAATGATGAGTTTTTGCGAAGGGATTTCCGATAGCGCTTCATCAATCGTATCGGAAAACCAGTCTTCACTTGCGATTGGTCCAGCGGTCCCGCCGGCATAATGTTCGTCGTAGGCCATCAAAAAGACGCTATCAGCAATTTTTCCGATTTCCGTCAGATCATATGACGCGTCGCGGCTCGCAACGTCGACCGTAAGGAGCTGGTGTTGTGCGTGGAGCGCGGTTGCGAGATCGGTTAGAAAATCCAAATAATTGTCCTTATCCTCTGGATCAAGGCCTTCGATGTCCACGTTGAGCCCGACAACATGATGCTCGTTTGCGTTTGCAGCGAGTTTTTTAATGATGCAGGTCCGAATGGTCTCGTTTTGAAGGACTTGCTGCATTTCCGTCGTATGCCAACCGGCGGCATCGCCGTTTGAGACGCGCGGCATGATGTTTGCGGTTGAAGAGGCAAACATCGTTGAGATGCTTGGGTTGATTTCCTCGGTCACGTCGCACTGAGCGGATGTGAGGGTATACCAATCCGGGATGACGAGATCGATTTGCGCGGCATGTGCTTTAAACGATGCGACGCTCGATGGGTCGTCTTGGACGAGGAAGGCGGATGTGAGCAGCTCGCCGTTATGACGAAATGTCGCGAGAAGGTTGTCTGTGGTTGAGGTGGCGCTTTGATTGGTTCCAATTGTTGTCCGACGTCTTCGCGCTGTTGTTGGTGTTGGGGGAGTCTTAACTGGAGGCGTGGTTTTTTCAATAGTGTTTGTGACTTGAATCGCTTGGAGTTGATGTGATTCGCGTTCAACGGCAGAGGGGAGGGGAGGATTAACGATGATGGTCGCGACAAGTGTCGCAAGAAGCGCAAAACCGGCCACGGCGAGGGCGATAAATGCGGTGACGCTGATCTTCCAGCGCTTTTGGGATGTATCTTCGAAAATCATGTGTTGTAGGTTACCGGATGAAGGGATTTGTGTTTCATGCTGTGTATACACCATCATTTGGCCTTGTGCTATACTCTTGGCTATATAAGCTCTTGTCTTACTATGATGAAAAAATTTCGATTTGATGCGAAGTGGATTGTTGGCGCCGTTACGGCACTATGTGCTTCCGTGGCGTTGTTTTTTCCACATCCAACTCTTGCGGCTGTTGGTTTGACTCCGTCCGAGATCGTTGCAAAGGATTTGTTATCGCATAGCGTCGTACAAAGAACGTTTTTTCTTTCTCGACAAAATCCGTTTCAGGATGAGTATGCGCTCGTTACCGTGACAGGTACGGCTGCTGGATACATCAAGATTCCGAACAACGGAACGATTTTGTTGCCAAAGGGGATCAATAACACCCCGATGCAATTTACGATCGAGCCGGGTTCGTTGAGCTCGGGTGATTATCAGGCCACGATCACGGTTTCTCCAGCACCGGCTGGATCCACTCCAAACGGCGGATCTTCTGGTTCATCGATCCTTTCGGGTGCTCAGGGGACGGTTCGCTTTTCTGTCACCACGAAGGAAATCGAAAAGTATCGGATTACGTCACCAATGATTCGTGATACGGAAGAAGGTCAGATTATTTCGTTTGGATATACGGTTCAAAATGAAGGGAATACAGATGTTCGCCCAACAAAAGTTGAATTTACGGCCACGGATGTCTCCGATCCGAAAAATACCTACACGGAATCTTTTGAAGGCGATACATTGCGTATCGTGAAGGCGATGTCGAGCGACTCTCAGACGCTTACAACCAAAGCGTCGCTTGGCATTGGCGCGTACACGGGGCATCTTCTCTTTACACTTCGTGATGGGACACAGCAGGAATTTAAAGACATTCGATTTCAGATTCTCCCAAAGGGAACGCTCGCACAAAGCGGGGAATTAGCCAGCTTAACGACGAATAAGACGTCGTACCTGCCAGGTGAAGCGGTGAAGTTGAGTGCGTTATTTAAAAATACCGGCAAGATTGGCGTTCTCTCAACAATGACGCTCGAAATTCGTCAGGGTGATAAGCGTATTGATGTGTTGAGCTCGGACTCGGTGTTTGTTCCGGTTGGAAGCTCGTACACGTTTGGAAAGGAATACACGCCAGCTGATCCAGGTGCATATACGGCTGTTGCAACCGTGACGTACGGATCGCATACGACAGATGCGGCACAGGTTGACTTTACGATTACAGCTCCAGTTGCAAAGACGCCGTCCATGTTGATTTACCTTGTCATCTTTGTCTTCTTGATCGCGTTTATCCTTTGGCTCATCCTTCGTCGTCGTCGATCAACGGTGGTGAATATTCCACCTCCAGCGCCACCAGCGGCTCCTGTGGCAGCTGCGGTTGTTCCTCCGGTGGCTCCAGCTCCTGTGGCTCCTCCTGCTCCTCCGGTACAGCCAGTTGCCCCAGTTCCAACACCAGCTCCTGCTCCAGCTCCGGCACCGGCTCCAGTCGTCCCACCAGCTCCAGCGCCAACCGCTCCTCCAACAACACCACCACCAGCTCCACCAGCTGCAAAATAAACCGATACGATCGGTATGGATGAAACTTCTCAGGACACCTCTTTGACACTTTTTAGTGTGATTCTCAGTCTCGTGGCTGTGATCGCTTTTGTTGGATTAGTGTTCCTGAGAACGGCATCCACGGTTGCGGTGGTAGCGCCATCGACGTCCTCGACAGGACAGTCGCTGGAGGTTGCACCGCAGCTTCTTACCCAGGTGATGACGCAAGAACAGGCGAATCAAGAGAGTAAGATTGTGAGCTATATCGGTCCGGATTTGCCTCCAAATAACGCCCTTCCGATCCTGTTAATTCCGGGATCACTTTCTACGCCATTGCAGTTTCGGGTTGATTTTTCTGACGCGGTGAGTATTCCGGCCGCGATTCAGCAGGAGAATGCGCAGTTTGTGATTGTGGCGGTTCGGGGCGATCAAGCTCAACAGTCTTGTAATCAAAATGATGGAACACACTGTTGGACAGCGCAGTATTCCGGGGCGGATCTCTCTGTTGTCACCGCGGCGTCACCAGATCCGAACGAAGTGAATGGGCATTTTCTTGTACCGATTTCGTTGCCGTATTTTGCTGAGCCAGGAATTTGGACGTTATGGTGGAGTATTACGCCGGTAGATGCAAAAGGAATGCCGTTGACGGGTTTGGTTTTAACAAATGATTCTGCGCCGATGCGTTTTGTGGTGCCAACTATGACGGCGTTTGATGTTTCTTCTATTTTGAATTATTCGGTCCAAGGTTTACCGATGAAGCCGGATGAGGACTCTGATCCGTTGCGGATCGTTGCGCGGCAAGAGGGGAATGTTCCGTTAGATCTCTATTTGTACGGAAATGATTGGCAGTGTTCATCTGGGCAACGGATGCCCGTCACGGTGACGAGGTTTACCGGAGGTTCTCAACTCACGTGGCAAGATCCACATGCACAAATTCTCACACGTGGAGTAGCAACAAAAATGAAAATCATTGGAGATTCTGGGGCGGATTGGAAAATTCCATTGACGGAGGGTAATATGTTGGGTGGTGAGAGCCTTTCTGGAAAAAATACGTACCTGACGATGATTCATCCAGGACCGGATATTTCCGGAACCTGTTCTTCCACATTGATGAACATCGCCGCAGAATCTCTTTAATCAACGCGTACCTTATTCCGCATTCGCCATTTTATGAACGATCAAGAACGTGATTTCAGTGAACGACAGTACATGCTGTTCGGCGTTATTTTTACGCTAATTGCATTGATTGCTCTGGGGAGTCTCGTTTTTGTTCGATCTTCGGCACAAAATCAAGCGACCGTCACGCAACAGGCGTTTACGCATGTTGTCATGCCGACGATTGATTCAGAAACATTAACGCAAGATCAGGGTGGAACGGAGCCAGTGGTGGTTGGATATGTCGGTGCATCAGATTTACCTTCAAATCCAACGCAGGTTGTTTTGACGTCTGGGAGTCTTTCAACGCCGGTGATCCTTGAGGTTCATTTTACGGATACGAATGGTGTTGCGACAGCGATTAAAAATGCTAATGCAACGGTGAAAGTTGTTGCCGCGTACGGCTCACAGCAGGTGACAGATTGTACAACGGCAAATCTTGATGGCACATCTTGCTGGCAGACGTCATTCTCTGGCATGGATGATCGAATTCAGGCAAATTCGAGTAGCACGGGGGAATATCAGGGGACATTGATTGTTCCATCCGCATTTCCAAACTACGCCAAGCCAGGTATTTGGTCGTATTACATCGAAGTGACCCCAGTGGATGAAACGGGCGCTGCTGCGCCAACCTATAAGATGACCAACGCCGGCGAGGCAAATTTGTTGCGGGCTTCATTTGGGAAACTTGTTGCGATTGAGGTTTCACCAGCGATCGTCAATTATTATAAAAACGGACAATCACTTGCTCCGCGAGATATCTCTGACGCTGAGCCAATTACGATTCAGTCACAGGGGAATGTGGTGAGCTACGTGAGCATCTATGGTGATGCCGCTGGTTGGTCGTGTGACTCCGGTCAAACAATGAGTGTTGACGTGACGCGCTTTAAGGGCGGAACGGGTTTGGTGTATACGTCTTCAGATGCGCAGGTGTTGGCGGGCGGAAATGCGAATCGAAAACGGATTACCGATGGCGCAACGGAATGGATGGTTCCCGTTTCAACCGGGACGCAAGATGAGGTGTTGAATGTGCAGGGTCAAAATTCCTTTGAAACCATGATTGCTGTCCCGATTGTTGTGGGTACCTGTACAACGACAGCAACGGTTTTGGGCGAAGACGCATCTTTATAAAAAAAATCATCCACAGCTTTATCATAACTATGTAACCGATATGCTATACTACGTCCGTTCCTTCCCGCCGTCACCAATGACATTTTCATCTTTTGGTCGAGAGGTGTAGATGTGCTGCGGACGGGGAAGTGCGGGACGCGAAACAAATAATCATTTTCATAAATAATTCCCTAATTTTTTTCCTTCATCTTCTTTATGCCAGAAGATAAACAACAAAGTTCAATGCTGACAATGTTCGGGGTGATTTTTACGGTCATCGCGCTCGTTGCTCTCATTGCACTCGTTCTCGTTCGCTCAAAAGCAACGTCATATAACGAATCAGCAAACGTCACGCAGACGACAGAGACACAAGCCGTCGCTCCGTCTATTGATGCGGACACAATCGTGATTGAACAGGCTGGTGCATCGTCAACAGACGTTGGGTACTACGACGGTACGCGCGCCACGTATCCATCTGGTGGGACATTCACAAGCACGCCAGCCGCTGGTATCAACCTTACGGCAGGTGGTTTAACCTCAAACATTCCGCAAGTTCGCTTTCATTTGACGGATAATAACAGTATCCCACAGGCGATTATTAACGCGAGCGCGGTGATCAAGGTGGTTGTCTCCAATGGAGCGACGCCAACGGATGACTGTGCAAACTTGGATGCCAATCACTGTGTCATGTTCACCTACGCAGGGAACGCCACAGATCCAAATCGCGCCGGTGCTGCGATCGTCACGCCTGATACCTCGTCACCGACAGAAACAGGTGGTGTTGCAATCGTTGCAACGCCTCTCCCATATACCTTCTTAAAGGGTCGTGTGAACTATGTGATTATTGTCACGCCAGTTGACGCGAATGGTGCTGTCCAGAACGGTTCTGGTAACTCTGCGAACTTGGTCAATTCAAACTACGACGGCAATATGTGGGTTAGTGGAAAAGCGGCAATTTCCTACGTGTACGGCTTGCCAGCCATCTCGGTTGCTGGTTGGAACGGTTCCGCCTACAGCGGTGCTTCGATCACGTACTATGCAGATGGTGCCACTACGGCTTTGACGCCAAACCAGGCTTCTATCGGCTACGGTGTTGAAGTCACGAACCTTGGAAACATTCAGGGTCGCGTTCAGGTTTCTGCTCAGGATGCAAGTTCGTCCATTGCTTGGGTGAACAGCACGGCCGTTGGTGGTCCGCTCTACATGCCAGCAAGCATCACGCACTTCCTTGGTCGTGCGGATAAAGCAACACCAGTTCTTTCAACCGCCTCTGATTACGGTTTGACGGGTGTTGAAATCCTCGGTGCTTCCGGCGATGCAAAGGTTGTGACAACAGCAGGTGGTGACAATTCAAGCTGGCTTATCCCGCTTTCTGTCACCGCAGCATTGTCCAACGTGACGCCAGCGACAACGCTCACGGTCACGCCAGGTACAAACATCTACGACACAGAAATCAAACCAACCCTTGGTTCTGTCGGTACGTATAGCTCGACGATGATCAATACGGTCATTGACGCCACAGACGTCAACGGCGCCCTGTAAGATCTCATTGAGATGGTTCCAAAAATCCTCCGATCTCCATCGGAGGATTTTTTTGTTTCTTTTTGCACAGCCGAATCTCTCATTTTTTGTGATATCATGTCGGCATGAATGTGCGTCCTCAAGATCGCCGATTTCTTATTCTCAATATCTTTTTAACGATATGTGTGATTGGACTCGCGCTTGGTCTTGTATTTGTTCGAACGCATGCACAAGAGCAGGTCAAGCAGTCGGTTGCTGTCCAAAATTCACCGCCAACCGTTGATACGGTGATCCAAAGTGCGGAGCCAAGCGGAGCTGCGGCGGATTTATTTTTTCTCACAACCGGAAAAACAACACCTTTGTATGTTTGGGGTCATGTCTCTGATCCAAATGGCTGCCAAGATATTCATTCCGTTTCCGTTCGCGTTTATCGCAAGGATGTTGGAATGAGTTGCGGTCAGACAGATGGTTTGTGCGAAATTCTTCAGAATGTGCCCATCGAAGGTTGTTCGGCGGGTTTTGGTTCTGCGACCTATATTGCTGCGGTTGATCTTCCGTATTTTACCGATCCAACGGATGCCGGAAGTCCATCCGAGGGGATGCATTGGATTGCTCGGGTGACGGCGATTGATAATGAGGGCGCTACAGGGAGTGCGTCGTCCGGAGATTTTGATATTGCGAGCATCGTTGGGATGGATGCTGACGATCATGTTGATTTTGGTACACTTTCGCTCGGTGCAATCACGCCACCGATTCCGTTACATATCATGAACTATGGCAATCGGTCGTTTGATTTTGACGTTGCCTCGTATGGAAATTTTTCCTGCAACGGATCTGGTTCGATAGCGATCCCATCGGAAAATCTCCATGTTTCTATGGCGCCAGATGCGACGTTTGAAGAGTCGACACCGCTCCCTGTTCCGATGCAAAATACGGATTTTGTGAGTACAAATCCCAATGGCAATTTTAATCCAGCAACGGCGGATGTCTTAAATGCGAATTCGTATTTTCAATTTATCCAACAACCGGTATTTTTACCGACAAATGTTCAGACTCGTTTAACAACATCAGGTGTTTCGCGTGTCTTTTTTCTGTTAAATATTCCAACGAGCGGTATCAGCGGACAATGTTCTGGTTCGTTGGGGATAACGGCGGTTCCGCGCTAATGTCTCGAGCGCGTAACCATGTTACAATCGCAACAGCGCAACAAGAATGACGAGGAAGAATGCGAGAAGCGCGAAGTAAAAAGCAATGCGGACGCGGCTATACTCTTTTTGAAAAGAGGTATATGACGCAAGAAATTTACCGCTGGAGTCGCGTTGCGCGACTTGGCTAAAGGAAAGTGGTGCCGTCTTTGTTAAAAAGAGGGGAATGTTGCCAGGATTTTCGCTCAAAAAGAAGGCGTAAATCACGGTTGCGGCGGCAAAGCCGACAGCAAATCCCCAGACGCCTTCGTTATAGACAAAGCTAGCGAAGGTTAATCGGATGGCGAATTCTGCAGATTGAAGGGCGAGAAGAAAGTTCATCATATGTGGCTCATTGCTGTTGAAGCGTACATTTCACGAACGATATTTATCATCGTACGGATTCTTTTTTTTGTTTTCTTTATCCGTTTCTTTTTATTTGAATTTGGGATCGTGAGTGGTCCATCAATGGAGCCGCATTTTCGCGATGGAAGCGTGTTTATGGTGATGAAGCCGCCGTATTTTTTTCGTTCACCGGAACGATTTGAGGTCGTTCAGTTTGTGAATCCGGAAAACGAACAGCGTTTATTGATTAAACGCGTGATCGGTCTTCCTGGAGAAATTGTTTCCGTTAAACGGAATCACGTCTGTGTCCGCAAACCGACGGAGATGACGGATGTGTGTCTTGATGAGCCATATCTCGCGCCACAGACGGTGACACGTGATCATGGTGATCATCCAGATGGCGTTTACTTAAAGCCAAATCAGTATTTTTTGATGGGTGACAATCGGTTGGTCAGTTTTGACTCACGCGATCTTGGTCCGATCAATCGGGAAAATATCCTCGGTTTGGTGTTTCCATTATAACGAAACATCCGGTGAATTGCGAGTGACAATTTGTGACTCACCGATACCATTACTCTTGTAGAGCGGTGCGATTTTTCGTGTAGAAATTTCTAATACCGAGAGGGTATTTTTTTCTCGAATTAATACGTGGTCATTGTCTGACAAAAGCGTTGCGTGTGATCCTGCGGGGATATGAAAGGCTTTCCATCCTGTCGCGAGTTTTACGGCGAGAATATTCCAATATCGTCGCATTTCGAGGGGTGAGAGGGGGATTTGTTCGGCGATGGTGCGGTTCAGCGTCTGACGTTGACTTGCCGATTCGATGGGTGTTTTTTTCATGTCTTTCCCATCCCAAACATCAATGGAAGAAATCGTTCCTGTTGAACTGCGGACAATGAGTTGGTGGTCGATCATGGGATTCCACGCAACGAGATCATCTTTCGTAACAGGGACGGTCACGCAGGGGCGGTCTTTTCGGTCTTCGGTGAGCTCGATGATGCAAAATGTGTGATCGTCGTTTTTTAATTGCAGGCCAAAATAGGAGCTGTTGATGCTATGTGAGCCAAGAGCAATTGGCGCGGCAAGATTTTTCTCTTCGAGAATACTAATTTTGTCATCTGCGACCTGCATAACGTAGGGACCCGTATGCGGTGAGAAGATACTTGTCGATGTTGCGGCCACATCTGCGGTCGATGATGATTTGGCAAAATTGCCGTACCCAAAAACGTCCGGTCCGTTAAAGGAGAGCGTCCAATCGCCGCTAATGAACTGATCTTTTCCGTCGTGCAGCTTGATCAATAACGGTCCGGTGAATTTGTCTTTTTTGGCGTTCGTTTCAATGATAAAACTTTGGGCGTTTTTGTCCCAGTGCAGATCAGAGAGCTTTGCTTCCGTTGTTCGTACTTGTCCCCAGGCAACACTGAGTGCGACGATGAGGATGACGAGCGCGGTAAAGAGATATTCCCGTTTCATGGCCATTAGATTACCTGTTTTTTACAGAGATGGCAAAATCAAAAAGCTCTCGATGATCGAGAGCTTTTATCGTGCGTGATTAACGCTTTTTGATGGTGACGGTTTGCTTAACGCTTGTCTGTGGGATGGTCACGACCTGTCGGACCTGGGTGTTGAGTGGTCGTGGTGCTGGTGGCGTTGTGAGTCGTGCCGATGGGCGAGCCATTGGCGCTGGTGAAACGGCTGGCATGGTCTTTGCCTTTTGATTAGACATGACACTTAAAGCCAGAGCAATGACGAGGATGACAGCAGCGATACCTGCACCCATCGCGTAAATTCGTTTTGAATCATTCATATCTTCGTTTTTGAAATGGAAGATGAAGAGTAAGTGAATAAGTAATTTATCCTGGGACTATTATAGCACACTGCGATGACGGATTATGATGCGCATTAGAGGATTGTGGATAACTCTTTTGACATTGTTCCATTGCCATTTGTTTTTGGCGGATTTGCTGGGATTGTGAATGTGAATGTTGATCCTTTTCCTTCTGTCGACGTAAACCAGATTTTTCCACCCGTCAGTTCAACGGCAGATTTTGCGATGTATAGACCAAGTCCTGTTCCGTCTGGATCCTTTGATCGCGCATTATCTGCGCGGAAAAACATTGAAAAGAGTCGATCGTGAACGCTTTTTGGAATACCGATCCCCGTATCATGGACCTCGATACAGACCTCGTTGTCACAAAATTTTCCTTTGAGACTCACTTTTCCACCTGCAGGGGTATATTTAATGGCGTTGGAAAGAATGTTTTGGAGTGCGAGGGAAAGAATATCTGGATCAACCGTAATATTTGGAATTTTTGGATCAAATGAGTGCTCCATTCGAACCCGGCTGCGTTCACTGAGCGGCTTTAGTCCAGCAATGACGTTTTGCGCAATGGAAACAAGATTGACTGATCGTGGGCTGGCAAGCATCTTTCCGGAATCTATGCGCGAGACACTTAAAAGTGCATTGATGAGAGCGATTGATCGTTGATTGGCTCGAGAGATTTCGCTGACGAATTTCTTTTGTTGCTCAGTGAGCGCGCCGGCGTCCTCGTGAAGGAGCATATCCGCATACCAGCCTGCGGTAGAAAGTGGTGTGCGTAGCTGATGAGAGGCGACAGAGATAAACTCGGACTTCATCCGATCAATTTCCTTTGCTTTTGTGATGTCGCGCTCAATACCGACGTAGAAGATGACTTTTCCGGCTTTATTGAGAATCGGTGTGATGCTTGATTCCGCGGTGTAGGTATCGCCGTTTTTTCGGTGGTTTTCGAATTCGCCTTTAAAGTTCTTTTTTTCCTGACTGATCGTTAGCCACATCTGCTTGTAGTAGGTGGGGTCCATCTTGCCTCCCCAAAGCTGTCCCGCATTTTTCCCTAACATTTCATCGACTTTGTAGCCTGTAATTTGTTCCGCGGCGCGATTTGCGTAGAGAATCATCCCATCTGGATCTGTAATGATGATGTGATCTGATGCTCCAGCCACGGCGAGCTGAAATTTATTCAATTCTTCTGCGCGATCACGTAATTCGTAGTCTTTTCGTTCGTCTTCGGTGACATCAAGGAGTGTCCCGATGATCGCCGGTCGTCCATTGACAACCATGTAAGATCCCAGGACATCGACTCGTCGAAGGTCGCCAAATTTCGTTTGACCGTTAAAACGGTAATGGACGGTTTTGACTTTTTTTGTGATCCGTCGCGCGATGTTTGTCGCGACCAAGTCTCGATCCTGCGGTGACGCTATGTCAATGACATTTTTTTTCCCGATCAACTCCGATGGACGGTATCGAAAGATCTGCGCCATTCGTGGATTCACGTATTGGAAAATGCCGTCTTGAATGATGTAGATCCCAACAAGGGATTTATCTGCCAATTTGCGGAATTTTTCCTCGGATTCAAGGAGTGCGGCTTCTGATCTCTTTTGATTGGTAATGTCCTCGATGATCGAAACGACGTATTGCGGTTTTTTTTGCGCATCTCGGACGAGAGATGCATGGATCATTGCCCAGATGACGGTTTTGTTCGGTCGTAAGTAGCGCTTCTCGAAGCGAACGTGATTTGTTTTGCCTGTCGCGATCCCTATCATCATGCGACGACTCTTTTCTTGGTCCTCGGGATGCGTGATGTCTTGATATTTGCCTGATTCGAGTTGTTTTTTGGTGTATCCAAGGATACGCGTCATCGTTGGATTGACCTGTAACCATTTTCCATCCAGTCCAACGATGGCGAGACCAACGGCAGGGGATTCAAACGCCGCCTGAAAGCGATCCTTGCTTGCGCGGATCTCATCGATCATCTGCTTTTGTTTGGTGATATCCCGAAAAACGCCTTGGAGCACGTATCCGTTGCCCGGTCGTCTGAGCAGCGATGCGCTAATTTCAACGGAGATGCGCTTTCCATTTTTGCGGACAATTTCGCCTTCAAAGGGATCGCGCCCCTTTGTTTGAACGTGCCGTTTGAAGACTTTTTTGTATGTTGTTTTTTCTTCTGCGGGGTGAATGTCGCTTTGGTGGAGACCGATGATTTCCGTTCGTTTTCTCTGAAGGAGAATTTCTGCCTGTTTATTACAATCAATAATGCGGCCGGTTTTTACGTCTGCGATAAGAATCGCGTCTCGCGCGTCTTCAAATGTTGGCCAGCATTGTTGACCAACCCCGTACTTTGATTTTGGCTTCATGGGTTAGGCTCCAAGTTCTTTTTTGACGCGTTCGATGAAATCAGATATTTGAATGTTTGTTTTGACGAGAAAATCTTTTGCGCCCATGCCCAAAGCGCGATTAATGTCATCCTGCTGGCTCAGGTTTGAAAGAATGAGTACCGGTGCTTTGATTTTTCGTTTGCGAATCTCTTCGAGAACACCAAATCCGTCGACTTTTGGAAGGATGAGGTCGAGCAAGATGAGATCGAATGCGGTTGAGCGAACGGCTTCGATGGCAACAGCACCATCATTTGCGACGGTTGTCGCAAATCCGGCTTGTTTGAGCTTAAAATCGAGTGCCTCTGCCATCGGGACTTCGTCCTCGACGATCAGGATGTGTTTTGGAGCGGTCATAAAATGAGAATTAACTGAGTAAATTACGAAGTGATGGATATTTTTTCCAAAAAGAAGCGTTTTCGGTCCAGGCGTCAAATCCCCACATGCGTCCGGCGCGGGATTCGAATAAGAGGACGAGAATCAGCATAAAGATGATGTGTTCGTCGACGAGAAAGCCTGTTGAGCCAACATAGGGAAAAGAGAGGATCGGTAGGTAGTATAAAAACATCAGAACCATCCCAAATGGCGCACTTAATCGCACGAACGCACCAAAAATTAATGAAAAACCAATGAGTAAAAGCGCCCAAATATTGAGACCGTTGATAAACGGGATGATTCCCGGAGACGCAAGCCATGCGTAGAATCCGTGAAAACTGAGCGCAGAAAGGAGATATCCTTGTGCGGACCAGCCGGTTGTTAAAAGGTGCGAGAGCCCTGCGTACATAAAGAGCCAACCAAGACTAACTCGGAGAGCAAAGATGATTTTTTGATAATGTTTATCCATAGGGAGTTTAGAAAAGTATAGCACTTTTCTTAGAAAATAATGCGAACACCGCCAAGCTCTTCGTAGGTAAATTCATGGTAGTGATGAATTGATCCCATGAAGATGTTGCTTTTGGCGATTTGTTTTCGTTTTGCGTAGTCGTCGAGCGTTGTTGGGCTAAATGGTTCGTCGAGATACTCCACGTGAAAGGAAAAATCTTTGAAAAATCCAGCAAGCTTTAATGTATCAAGCGTGTCTTCCGTTTTTGTTACGAAGTGCGTGTGATGATGTTTGCAGTGGACGAGCGTGACGCGGCGCGCGTGTTCGTTGCGGCTGATGTAGTCCAAGATGATTGAGAGTCGATTGAGGTGATGGATGAAGACGTACACATGTCCTTCCGTTAACTGATCGACTTTACCTTGAAAAAAGCGTCGGACGGCTGGAAAAAAGGAGAAAATGCGTTTTCCTGTTTCGAACACATCTTTTTTATACAGAACGGAGATAATAAAGATGATCGCCGGGATAAAATACGTCAGGAAGTAGCCCGTATTTCGTGGATCGATGGCGATATTTCCCATAATGCCAACGATTGTTGAAATCAGCGCGATGATGACAAATGGAAATGGCGCGCGATATGGGCGTTGGAGCTCTGGTCGTGTTGCGCGTAAAACGAGATTTCCAATGGCGAAAAGACTCATGACACTCAAAAAGCTGATGGTATACACGCCGGCGATGGATAAGAGGTCTCCATTTGTAATGAGAATGATGGAAACGCACAGGGCAAAGAACGTAAAGATGATTTTTGCGGTGGAGAATGATTTTGGATCTTTTGGCAGCAAAGCATGTGGCAAGCAGGCATCAAGAGACATGCGTCGCATGAGATTTGATGCGCCGATAAAGCTCGTCATGACTGCGCCGGCAAGGACGAGGAAGGCGTCAATCGCGATCCAGCCTAAAAAGACCGTTCCGCCCATGATTTTTGCGGCATCTGCAAGCAAAAAGTCTTTGCTGAGGATGATGTTTGCGAGAGGCATGACGCGCAAGATTACTGCGGCAATCAGCGGATTAAAAATGGCAACCGCAAACGTCATGTTGCGGAGCGTTTTGGAAAAAACGCCATGTTTTTGCTCTTCGACAAAGTTGGCCGAGCTTTCAAAACCGGAAACACCAAGGAGCGAGGCAGCGAATGCCAAGAAAAGCGTTTTGAGGAGACCGCCATGTTGGATGATGAGCGATTGCGTGGCGATTTCATTCAAGCGCCCGATATCACCGCCTTTTGTGAGAATGATGAGTCCGCCGAGGCCGATAAAAACGATTAACGTAAAAACATGAAAGACAAAAATCACGGACGCGACCTTTGCGGAATCTCTTACGCCGGTTGCGACGAGTACGGCGAAGCCAAACAACAGAAGTAAGACAGCCGGAATGACCCAGGTATCAATTTGTGCGGGAGCGATCCCGATGATTGGCGCAATGACGGGTTTGACCCAGGCAAAGAGATATTCAATGGCGGTTTTTCCGGAGATTGCAGCTGTCGCGACGTACGATAGGATGGTCATGATGCCGGCGGTTGCCGCGATAATCTTGCTCGTGGCGTTGAGAAGCGCATTGTAGGCGCCACCATTCATCGGCAGTGCTTCAACGACTTCGCGATACACCGAGCGATAGAAAAAAAGAACCGCCGCAACGGCAAGGAGAACAAGTGGGGCGTAGATTCCGGCAAATAACGTTGCCACACCTGCGACATACAGCGCAGAGCTCAAGATGTCGTTTCCGCAAATGGCGGTGGAGAAAAATTCTCCTAGTTTTTGGTGTGCTTGTTTTTTGTGAGGTGCCATACAAAATCTTCAAAATTATACCATAAAAAAACCGGACAAGATGTCCGGAAATGCGTCGCAGATTAGCGACGAGGTGGGGAAGTTGATCGGCGTTTGCTGCCGACCTTTGGATAGGTCGACGGCTTGGACGGCGGAGGTACGGATTGAACGATCGGCAGTTGGTCGTAGGTCTCACCACAGACGGAGCAGATGTATCCGCCGGGAGACGAGAAGGACCGTTTCGTCGAATCGACAGCGCCGTTGGCGGATCCGACTTGGGTCGAGAGCATTTCTCGCGCACGTTCGACGAGGTCGCCGCCGCACGCGGAACATTTTCCCGTCGGCTTTCGTGCTTTGCTAGCTCTGACGTTCGCAGCGGTCATGAACACCTCCGAGGTTGAACAAAAAACGGGGTACAGCAATCACCATACGTTTTTTGTGATATTTGTCAATATAACAGGCTAAATTTCCGCCATTGGGAGCGTGACGATGAATGTGGAGCCTTTTCCTTCCTCTGAATCGACGTCGATCTTGCCGTGTTGACGTTCAACGAACTGTTTTGCGAGATATAAGCTGATGCCGGCACCGTCTGGGGCGGTCTTTTTTGCCTCACCGGATCGATAGAATTTATCAAAAATATGCGATTGTTCCTCTTCTGGAATGCCAATGCCGTGGTCAGTCACACGCAGTCGTGACGTCTTGTTCTCGTCCTCGGATGTCAGAGAGATGGTGACGCTGCTGTGCGGCTTTGAATATCCACAGGCATTTTCAATCAGCGTTCGCACCACGGAGGTGATTTTTTCCTCGTCTCCATTAATCATTGTTGGTTTTAACGTGGTATGGAGCGTGATGGATTTTGCATGACAAACGCTCATAAATTCATCCGTGACCGATTTGACAACGTCGCGTAAATTGACCAATTTGCTATCAAACGTCATTTGTTTGTTCTCGAGCGCGAGAAGATCAAAGATACGGTTGAGCGTTGTGTTTAAAAATGCGGCACGTTGATGGATTTCGCTGATGGACTTCATGTCGTCCTTTGGCAGCTTTTTATCCTCCAGCGTGAGTTCGGAGTTCCACAAGATTGCCGTTAATGGCGTGCGAAATTGATGCGAAACCACGCTAATAAATTCACTTTTTGCTTTATCAATGGAGGCAACTTGTGTGTACAGACGCTTCATTTCCGCAAAACGAACACCGTTTGCCATGGCTGGAGCCGCGGTATTTTGAAGGATTTTTAATAATCCAAGGTCACGTTGGGACAAAACGGAGCCGTCCTTTTTTTCTCCCAACAGCATAATTCCGATCATGTCGTCGCCGACAAGGAAGGGGACAAGAATGCTCGCGTCCCATTCTTTGAGAAAACTAAGGATCTGCGTGTCGCAATCAATATCGTCCGGAGATGTTTTATTGGAAATTCTCCAGTTGATCTCGGATGCTTCCAAGATGGACTTGCTTTTTTGTTCACAAAAACGAATGCCCGGGGTGATTGCTTTTAAAACGCCCTTATCAAAGCCGTTGATGAGTGTTCTCGTAGGTTGCTCTGGATGATTTGCGCTAAACGCGGCAATGGCGATTCTGGTAAAGCCAAAATATTCCGTCATTTTTTCTGCAATAATCGGGAGAAGCGTTTCGAGGTTTGGGGCAGAATGAACGAGTTCCGTGATTGAACCGACGGCATCTTCGTACAGATACGAGCCGCGACTGGTCATTTTTGCGGTTAAAACGTTGACATAGTTGGCGAACGGGACGAATAACACGGCGAGTGCAAGAGAGCTGAGAACATTGATGGAAGAGACGATCAATGAGCGTGAAAGCAGCGTTTCAAAGCCAAAAATAATGAGAAAGGCAAATGCCCACAAGAAGATAAAGTCAAAAGACTTTTTGATCACCCATCGGATTTCCAAGAAACGATATGAAATGATCGCGTGGGCCACGAATGCGATCA
>CAITMG010000081.1 GCA_903893445.1 Candidatus Uhrbacteria bacterium
CGACCATCAAAAAATCTCCGATCGCGGAGATTTTTTGTTATCCACAAGGATCATTACATAAAACAAAAAACTCCCAAACGGGAGTTTTTTGATGGTGCCGAGGGCCAGGATTGAACTGGCGACGCAAGGATTTTCAGTCCTTCGCTCTACCACTGAGCTACCTCGGCGAATGATCATCCTTCAATGCATTTTTATGCGGAAGGCGATTATTTTCATCCCCCATCAATCGCGCATCCAATGGACCAAAGATGGCCAAAAGGATGAGAACAAACAACGTTCCAATGATCGCCATTGAATAGAGACCAAATCCAACGGCAATACCAATCCCTGCAACGACCCACATGGTCGCAGCAGTCGTTAAACCGTGGACCGCGCCAGATGCCTGAATAATGGCACCAGCGCCCAAAAAACCAATCCCCTGAACAACAATCGATGCAATACGGTCAGGCGTTCCACCCGTTGTGGATAGAGCGACCGATAATCCCGCAATCGTCATCATTGCCGCACCAAGACCGATCAATGCATTCGTTCGAACGCCGGCCGGTTTATGGTGCACTTCACGCTCAATACCGATAATGCCGCAAAGCACTGTCGCGACCGTGAGTCGGAGAAAAATCTCCTGAAGAGTCAGTTGCATAGGAACGGGCGAATCATAGCGTCTTCAAAGACCCTTGTCAAAGCCAGAACAGCCGTGTACGATACCGGCACATTTTAACAAGGCTATGGGCGTGTAGCTCAGGTGGTTAGAGCGTCACACTGATAATGTGAAGGTCCCAAGTTCGAGTCTTGGCACGCCCACCAGACAAAAAATCCCCTCAATGGGGATTTTTTGATGTATCAATGCCAACCGCCTCGAGTCGCGAAGTCTGGACATTCGTCCCCCTTTCCCGGCTTATCAAGCGTTCGCCACTGACCCGAAATACTGCATTGACCAAGTAATACATCAGAAGGATCATGCGGAGCCGTATCCCAATTTAAATCAAAATCACATTTTAAAGATTTTTGGTCACCTCCCCAATTCACAACAGTATGGAGAACATCTTGAAAGGAAAACCACGGATTCTGTGGGCCCTCACCGACCCAATCAAATCGGTGATTCGTTGCACAACCACTGAGCCATGATACGGATGGGTTCGGTGAAACATTATACCCACAGTACAAGGCATAAGAAAATTTTTGCGAATCAGTCCAGCGCGAATCTCCATTGATGTACGCAGAAAAATATTTCTGTGAATCGGCAGCTTTATTCCCAGGATTCGCACCCTTGCAATCGTTTTTTGAGACAAGAAGATAATCATCCGGAGAAATAGCACAATTAATCCCTTTCCCAAATTGTGCCATTGTATTAAACCAACCAGGACCCGAATCCGCGGTCACCGTTTTCAAAAAACTGCAATTATCATGATAGTTCACACCAATCAACCAGCCGTCGATTTGACCAAGATCGCTACAATGCGAAGCCCACGTATCCAACTGCTGCTTGCTCACACTTGGAAAAAAGTACGTCGTAGATCCTGCTTTCCCCTGAGGTTTTGTAGAGAAAAAACCCGGATACATATCTGCACTCTTTTGCGAATCCGAAACCGTTGCCGGAACCCAATCCTTTAACGCAACTCCGGCTTTTCCTGTTTTCGCATCTTTCACGTCAGGTTGCGCAAAATAACAAAACGGAACCATCCAAATATTTGTGGGATAGGTTTCATTGTCCCAATTGATCGTTCCCGAAATCATCGCATTGACACACGTCGTCCCTTTTGGATTCGTACTACAATCCGGCGCATCCGCAGCCGACAGACTCGAACCAAGCCCCTTACAGCTCATACAAACCTTTCCACCATCGCACACATCTCCATTACACATCGCGCCGCCATACGATTCGGGATAATACTGCTGAGCACATTTTGTTTGAGCAGCAGAAACCGTATATTTTGCATCACTAAAAGTAATGCTCCCGGATGGAACTCCCGCAGATGCAAACATAATCGATGTTTTTCCGTTAGAAGGCTGAACCTCCCGACACCACTGATCACCATTTGAATACAATTGTTTTTTCAATAAATAAATATCCAACCGATTCAAATTTGTCGTTGCGGGATTCACCGTATTCAGCAACATTGTTGCGGCAATCGTCACAATCAATCCGACCGTCGCATCAACCATTGTTTCTTTTGCGGATTCAATCGTTCCGGCAGTTGCACCAAGGATATATTTAAACCCACCGTACACAAACATGACACCAGCCGTAATCACAACAATGCTCAGTAAAAACCGAAACATGAGCACGATATAATATTTCAACCCTTGAACCGTCGTCACGCCGAGTACGGGAGATGAAAGAGTAATCTGCGGCTCTGGAGCAAGACACCGCCCCTGCCCACTCGGACAAATCGAACTCGGAACAAAGGCGTCCGCAGAACCACCGTAATCGGAGCTCGCACATTCATCTTGAGAAAAACACAGCGGATCAGCCGCCTGACCGGTCGCGCCGCCACCAACAATCCCAAGCGCCGCATTGCTCGGCTTACATCCATACGCACGATACGTATGCACGTATGGCGCAGCCGCCAAATCAACGGAAACCGTCCCCTGCGTACAATACGTAAAAATCGTGTCGTGCGAGGCATCCAACCACTTATTTAAACGCTGACAAATATCTGCCGGATCATCCGTATCTTTAATTGTCTCACCTTGACACGATAGGGATCCAAATTTTTTATTCGCCGCATCCTGGAGTGCCCTAGAAGTCATTGTACAGCATTGTTCACCGGCATTTGGACACGTATAACCAGGTTGAGCATCTTCCGTTGACTGACATTTTGCATCCGTTGTACAGCGGGAATAGAGAACACTGGAACACGTTGGTTTTGCAGGTGCGACATACGCCGCCGCTCCGGGATACATGCAACAGGTATTTGTGCTCGGATCCTTTGAACACAGTCCATTGGACGAAAATGATCCGGCGGAATAGGATCCTGGTTTTTTTGGATCCGGACAGCTTTTCGCATCCGTACACGCACCACCATATGTCACGCCGCCTTTTGTCTCCGTCTTTGCAAAACAATCCGAAGTCCCATCAGCAAACGCCGGAGCAACGGCAAAAAATGAAACTCCAAAAAAAACAACAATCGCAGCTAAAATTCTTTTTGATTGGAGACACCATTCGAAAAAAGATCTCATAAAGCTTTCTTTTTTGCTTCTTGAAAAATTGTCTCCAGAGACACGGCATCCATTGCCCCCTGAACCTTCACTCCATTAAAGAAAAACGTTGGAGTCCCCTCCGAGCCAACCGCGATCGCCTCGGATGTGGAGCGCTGAACATCAGACAACGTATTCGGATTCGCGATACACGTATCATATGCGGAAAGATCCACTCCCGCCTGCTGCGCAAATAATCTCAAATTTGTATCCGTCTGTGCGTCTTGGCTGGCATACAATCGATCAAAGTATCCCCAAAAGGCATCCTGATTTCCCTGCAAAAAGACACACCGCGCCGCAACAGCCACGCGTTCCGCATCTGGATGAACGTCGCGAATCGGATAATCGCGAAAAATAAACTGCGCGTCAGACGCATGCGTCTTCATAAACGCACGAAGCGTCGGTGCGACTTCTTTACTAAACGGACATTGAAAATCAAAAAAGCCAACAATATGCACTTTGGCCGACGCATCACCCAGCGTCGGCTGACCCTGCGAAACGTTAATCCGCGCAAGATCCTCGGGCGTCACCGTCGCTTGAGAAAAATACTTGGACATCGTGGCCTGAAACTGCCGCTGTTCAACCAGCTTTGTTGGGCTCTGCCCACCCTTGATGATAAAAATATCACTCACCACATGCCAACCAAAATAGATCACCCAAGCGATGAGGATGCCAAGAAAGAGAAAAACAACCCCTCCGATGACCGGATGACGTCTCGCCCAAGCAGGAAACAACATGCCCATAAGATACCACAAAAACACCCAAAGTGCTTGACGGAGGCCCTAATGAACGATACCCTCAGTGAGCTATGCGGAATATCTTGTTTTCCATTATCCAGATCGTTCTCTCGATCCTGCTTGTCGCGGCAATTTTGCTCCAACAGCGCGGAACCGGCCTTGGTTCAGCATTTGGCGGCGGCGGCGAGGTATTTCGAACAAAACGCGGTGTCGAAAAAGGCTTATTTTACGCAACAATCGTCATTGCCGTCCTGTTTTTCGTGACAGCCATCCTAAACGTCACGTTGAGCTAATCCCGCGAAAGCGCCCCATATGGCCATGAACAGCGACTCGTTCATCACGCGTCTGCGAAACTGGCTAAATCGGGCGCTTTTTTGGTTGCCGTCCGCGGCCAAACAAAACGAAGAGCGTGCCATCGAACACACGCACGACCACAACCTTGTCCTGGCGGTGATTGGAAAAGAACGCGTCCCACGAATCCGACAAATCAAACATCTCTTTCGGTTACTGA
This sequence comes from Candidatus Uhrbacteria bacterium, assembly GCA_903893445.1. Classification (GTDB taxonomy): domain Bacteria; phylum Patescibacteriota; class Patescibacteriia; order 2-12-FULL-60-25; family 2-12-FULL-60-25; genus CAITMG01. The sequence goes on from CAITMG010000081.1 coordinate 4,444, forward strand.
CGATCACGGAACGACGCATCTTCCTTGCCGCGCTCACCGTCGCACTCATTTCTGCCGCGACTGCTTTTATCGTCTTTTCCTCGGGTCGCATCGTATCCGTCCCAACCGTTGGCGGAACATTTACCGAAGCTGCTGTTGGAGAACCCAAATACATCAACCCACTCGACGCCCCAATGAACGACGTTGATCGCGATCTCGTTCGTCTTGTGTACTCTGGTCTGTTTCGCTACGACGGCGTCAATGCTGTTCCGGATCTCGCCGAATCCTACACGTGGTCCGATGACCACAAGACACTCACCGTCAGCATCCGTAAAGACGCGCGTTTTCACGATGGTCAACCCGTCACCTCAAAAGACGTTCAATTTACGATGGAAAGCGCTCAAGACCCCGCACGAAAAAGCCCAATCCTCGCAGATTTTCGCAATGTCACGATTGACGCCCCAGATGATGGAACCGTCACGTTTCAACTCACACAGCCTGATGGCGCGTTTCTCTCAAAGTTAACGCTCGGAATTCTCCCCGCACATCTGTGGCAGGATATTCCTGCAGCAAATGCGCGGCTTTCCGATCTCAACATCCGACCAATCGGATCTGGCGCATATCTCGTCAAATCATTTTCCCGCGATAACGACGGCGCAATTCATTCGTATACCCTCGAACGATTCGACCAATACTACGGATTCCGCCCATACCTCAAAACCGTCACGTTCCAATTTTTTACTGATTCCCCCTCCGCGATCGATGCACTCAAATCCGAACTCGTCGATGGTGTGAGTTTTGTGGATGCTGATAACGCGGACAAGATCCGCAGCTCCGGCCGCAAACAAGAAATTAAACTCAACTTGCCGCAGACCACGGTCGCCTTTTTCAATGTCAAAGATGACACGCTGTCCGATCAAAACATCCGCGAAGCTCTTTCGCTCGCTGTGAATCCACAAGACGTCGTGACCGCGCTCGGTGGCCGTGCCGAAGCGCTTGCCGGTCCATACCCCTTCGTCGCACCAACATCAACAACTCTCGACCTTGCACGCGCGCGAACCATGCTCGACGAAGCCGGATGGGTCGTTCCACAAAACGGAAACGTTCGCATCAAAAAAGCAAAACCCGTCGTCAGCACCGGAAAAAACAAAAAAACCGAAACCACACAAATCAACGACACAAGCACCGAAACCGCGAGCTCAACCGAGTTAACGCTCACCATTAGCGTCCCATCAGACCCGGAACTCGCAACGGTCGCCGAGGTCCTCAAACGCAATTGGTCGCTCCTTGGAATCAAGGTCGACATCAATACGATGGCGACAGATGAACTGATGCGCAAAGCAACACGTGATCGCAGCTTACAAATCGTCTTGTTAAACATCCTCCTCGGACCAGACCAAGATCTGACGCCATTTTGGTGGAGTGGACAAGCTGTTGATCGAGGCCTCAACATCTCCAATCTCAAAGATCGCGCGGTCGACGATGCGCTTGATCAATTAAAATCTGCCACCTCAACGGACGCAATCGATGCCGCTCGAAACGCCGTCTCTCAGACGATCCTCTCTTCCACACCGGCGATTTTCCTCGTTCGACCAATGCAATCCTCGTTTATCTCCACCCGTATCCAAGGCGTTCCAACAAACATGACCATTGCCGAACCCGCCGAACGGTTCGCTTCCCTCGAAAATTGGTACGAAAAAACAGGCTGGAGATGGAAATAATCGCTCAACCTCGCAAAATTCTAAATTCCACGTTTTGTACACCCACCCCTTGACAAAAGGGGTTTTTTGTGATATCTTAGCTTGTTCAGAACCTGAGAAGGCACTGTCCCGCCGGATCCTCCGACGCGACACTGAACGCAACACGTACATCAAAAAGGAGGCCACCATGGCCGACACCACCAAGACCGCCCCCAAGTCCGAGATCGTCGTGAAGTTCTTCGCTGGCTCGATCGAGCAGAGCGACGCGATGCTCAAGGCGATCGGCGGCGTGCAGGAGCGGACCATCCGGTCCCAGCAGCACGATCACATGATCGAGCAGCGGCACGCCCAGCAGATGGACACCAACAAGCTCTCGCCCGTGCGCGAAGGCCGCGCGGACACCGGCGATCAGGTCTTCGGCAAGTACGGCCTGCAGAACGCGTCCCTCGGCTCGTTCATCAGCGACCTCGCCAACGCCGGCATGCAGATCGTGCAGACGAAGCGCGAGCGCAAGCCGATGCGGAACCGCGAGACTGGCCAGATCGAGAGCGGCAAGTTCCGGTACATCGTCGAGATCTACTTCAGCAACCGCGACGACGCCGCGCCCCTCGAGAACGCCCGCGAGACCGCGAGCAAGCTCGATGCATTCTGCCAGGGCAAGATCGTCCAAATCTGCCACGTCTGGTCGAACGGCGGCGGGCACTTCACGGTCAACGCCACCGGCGGATTCCAGCCCGGCAAGCCGCGCACGCTCAACGAGCTGCGCTTCGATGGTCGGCAGGTCTTCAACAAGAAGACCGACATGTAACCAATAACGCACCTTCCCTTCGACACCCCTCGTCAGACCTCCCAACTCGGAGTTCGACTGACAGGGGTGTTGTTGTATTTACGCAGCTTCGTCTTCGGACTCCTCTTTCACCAAATCACGTCGCGTCAGGACATCAGCAAATTTTTCTTTGATCGATGCAAAACTCCCATCACCAATTTTTTCAAACGAATCAACCTCATCACCCTGGACCCATTCCGGAACCGGAAGTCCTTCATACAATTGAAAGGCGTGCGACAAAAACGACGTCGCATACGCACCCTTGCCCAACGAAAATCGCAACACCCATCCACCTGGAATTTGCACCCACGTCAAACCTCCTGGAACCATTTTTGTCGGAAGCGTTTTATCTGACGCCTGAACATAGGGAAACGCCTGTAATCCTTGCAGGTAGTTCATCGTGCCATCGTTGATCATAAACTCGCGATACTCGGCACGCGGACCTTTGGTGGAGAGTGGCAGCGGAATCTCGTCGGGAACATCCAGCCCCTGTTCCACAGCTCGCGAAAGATACCGATTAACCAACCAGGATCCATACGCATAGATCCACAGCTTTACCTGATCACGAATCTGCCCCAATGCGAGTCGCGTCTTGAGCGGATCTTGTCGCAATTGTTCAAGTACCATGATCTCCTGATGCAGACTATACGGCAGTTGTTTGGCAATCTTCATCATCTCATCCCAATCGCCGTACAAATTCGTAAACGCCTCACGCACATCGCGAAACAACGGGACATCATACGGACCAGGCTCGCAAAAATACATGCGCAACGCACCATCCACATCGCCCTGCAATAACTTTTGTCCCAGACGATGCGAAATCAAACGCGTCCCAAAACGCTGCGCGCCAAAAAAATTAGAAAAACCATTCGCGCGAATACGCTCCATGACCTCATCGATCGAATCATTCGATTCCGTTCGCACCACTAACGTAAATCGATTGCCCTGCAAATCCCCTGGTTGCAACGCCCCACTCCCATACGCCACGGATCGCACAAGCAAGTGCGGATGCTGTAATGCCTCCACCTGTTCACGGCGCACACCGCGCATCGACATCCGCTGACACGTCACCGCAATTGCATCCTTGATACCGGAATACCCAATCTGACCAAGATCCGTGCCAAGCAACGACTGCAAATCCGTCATCGCATGCGGATGCGAGATATTCGCCTTAATCACATCAGCCCACAGCGTGCGCTTGTCGTCCGCATCTTGAAACGCCTCCTCGGCAAGCAGCTGCGTCACATGACCGTCCTTCATCACCTCTTCGACAATAAAATCTTGCGGATACAATCGCAGATAGCCTTTTGGCCGATTGGTTGGCAAAAACGTCACACCAATCCGACCAAGCACCATGTTTTGATCCGGCAACGCGAGACGCTCAACCATCTCTGGCTTCACTTTACGAATCGCATCAATCACCGCCTGCTGGCGCTTCCACGCATCATGAACAAGTTCGTTGGACATAGAAAAATTATCTCACGACGCGAAAACGCTGAAGAATCAAATGCGCAACAATAACCTCGAACAAACTCAATGGAACCGCATACCACAGCAACGAAAGTGGCAACACCTGTAAATTATAGATCGTGATCCACATCATCAGGAATGAAGGCATCCAACTCAGCAAAACCGTCTTCCAAAACGAAAAAACGAACTGCAACGAGTACACCAGGTAGGCAAGAAGAAAACTCCACACCATCCAAAGAACACCATTCAGAGGCAACGTCTGAAACCGCAACCCCAACGAAGAAAAATGACCAACCCACTCACCTTTAAAAAGCAGTTCATTTCGAACAAATTCGGAGACCGTCATCCACACGCCTGCGCAGAAAATGGGGAGAACCGTTTTCCTCAATCGCGTTGCCATGCGCCGAGTATACAAAAGAAACGCCTTCACGGATACAAAAAACCCTTCCGATGCGGAAAGGTTTTTATTGGTGGGCGAGAAGGGAGTTGAACCCTTATGACCTTGCGATCGCTGGCACCTGAAGCCAGTGTGTCTGCCAGTTCCACCACTCGCCCTGGCGCTCACGAGCGCCGGGGCGCAGCCCTGACGTTCGTACGGCGAATGATGCCGTTATTTCTCATCATGGTCAAGCATTTCCTGGTCTTTGGTTGACGCATCCCCCTTTCTCTGCTATTATTCCTTCATTCGAGGTTCACTCCCGTCGCAGATTTCACCAAAACTGGCGAAATTCCGACGTTCGTGAAATGTCACACGCCTTACCGCGTTGGCAACATCAGAACAAAAAAATCATTCATTTTTCGAATGGCCGCCAAGCGTCTTTTTAAGGTGCGGTCCGGGCAATCGAAATTCTCAAAATATTCCTTTGAATATGGAACCAAACTCAACACAACCGCCATCCGGTCCTTCGGGATCCGGACATGGTTCGGCGCGTCCGCCGTTCCGCAAACCACCCTTTGGTAAGGGTCCGCGTAAGCCATTTGGCCACGCACCGCGTCCGCCGCACGCGCAACATCCAGCCGGCACACCAACGACATTTAATACGTCGTCTATTATCGCAAAAGCCGTGGCAAAAAATGCCAAAAAAGACGAACTCGGCACAAGCGATACGCACGAACTCAGCATCAAGCAAGGTTTGATGCGCGAGGAACATCCAGCCGCACCAGCTCCACACGGCGCACCGTCACACAAAGGCGGAGGCCGCGATCGTCGCAAGGGCGGTCCACCGCGCATGGGTGGCGCATTTCAACGTGCTCCTCGCATGAACACGTACAAAAACAAACCGTATCTCAAGACGGGCACGGATTCCGATAAACTCGAAGCCAGCCCAGAGACACGTTTAAAGATCACGGTTCTTGGCGGCAACGAAGAAGTCGGCCGCAACATGACGATGATGGAATACGGCAACGACATCATTCTCATCGACATGGGTCTGCAATTTCCAGACGAAGACATGCCAGGCGTTGATTACATCATCCCAAATGTCGCGTGCTTGAAAGGCAAAGAAAAAAATATCCGTGGCGTCATCATCACGCATGCGCACTATGACCACATTGGTGGCATTCCGCACATCATGCCGATGCTTGGGAATCCTCCCCTGTTCTCCACAGATTTGACCTGCGCAATTATCAAAAAGCGCCAGGAAGATCACCGCGACAAACCAGCGCTCAACATGCATGTCGTCAAATCCGATGACGTATTGCAGCTTGGTGCCTTCAAAGTGGAATTCTTTGGTGTTGCGCACTCGGTGCCATCATCCATGGGTGTCATCGTTGATACGCCATGCGGCATCGTTGTCCACACCGGCGACTTTAAGCTCGACAACGCCCCAAACGCACAATCGATTCAGGAAACGGAAAAGATGAAAAAGCTCGGAGACCGCAACGTCCTCGCGCTCATGATCGATTCCACCAACGCGACGCAACCAGGTCGCCAGTTGCCGGAATACGAGATTCAGCAAAACATCGACGAGATCATCGCCAACGCCACAGGCCGCATCATTATCGGCACGTTTGCCTCGATGATCGCTCGTGTTCAGCAAATCATCTACGCGTGTGAACGCCAGGGTCGCAAAGTTGCGGTCGAAGGTTTTTCGATGAAATCAAACATTGCGATCGCACAGGAACTCGGTTACATGAAAGTGCAAAAAGGCACGATCATCGAATCCAAACAGATCAACAACTATCCACGCGAGAAAGTCGCCGTCATCTGTACCGGCGCTCAGGGCGAGGAACGCGCCGTGCTCATGCGCATCGCCAACCGCGAACATCCGTTTATCGAAATCGAACGCGGTGACACCATCGTCTTCTCCTCATCCGTCATTCCAGGCAATGAACGCTCCGTTCAGCGCGTCAAAGACACGTTGTATCGCGAAGGTGCCGAAGTCATTCATTACAAGATGATGGACGTCCACGCTGGTGGTCATGCCAAGCAGGAAGATTTGATCGAGATGCAACAGATGGTCAAGCCAAAATACTTGATTCCGATCGAAGGTCACTACTCGTTTTTGTGCGAACATGTGAACGCATCAGAGAAAGCAGGATTCCCACGCGAACGCTGCTTTATCGCCGACAACGGTCAGATCATCGAATTCGACAAAAACCGCAACGGCCAACTCACGAACCGCAAAGTGGACACCTCATACGTGTTCGTGGACGGTCTCGGCGTCGGTGACACCAATCACATCGTCTTGCGCGATCGTCAGGAACTTTCCGGCGATGGCATCGTGGTCGTGATCGCGGTGGTCAGTGCGCAAACCGGTCGCTTGCTCAACATGCCAGATCTCATCTCCCGCGGCTTCATCTACATGAAAGACCAGGGCGAATTGATCCGACTTGCTCGCAAACGCGTGGCGCAAACATTGAAAGACAACGATCCGCGCTCATCCGCGAACGGACAATATCTCAAAGATAAGGTCCGCGATGAACTCGGTGAATATCTCTTCCACAAAACCCAGCGCCGCCCGATGATTCTCCCAGTCATCGTCGAAGTCTAAAAAGTTCGGTAGGGACTCATGCCAGTCGTCCGTACAAAATACAAATAACTTCGAAAAAGAAAAAGCCTCCGGTCAACGGAGGCTTTTTTGTTATCTGACACTCGTCAAAAAGTTCATCATTGCTCCGTCGTATGTGACACGATCATCTGAATTAAACATTGGACTATTCGCACGATCGTCATAGCTCCCCTTTTCCTGAACAAGATACATTGTCCCCGAGGCAGATTTCACAATAAATGAATCCACACCTTTCACCGGATGACGAATCGTAAACACCGGATCTAGCGGCGTGGATGACGCATTCGAGGCATCGAATGTTGTCGGTTGAATGGTAAACGAAAAACCGCTGACACAGTCTTTTTGCGTTGGCAGACACCGCTCTCCCCAACCCGGTCCTGGCCCCGCCTGAAAAAACGCTGTCGAACTCGTCGTAATTGTCGCGTTCGCGGGAAAGAGAAACGTCAGATCTGACCACGACCGCGTCGTGTATGTTGTCGTCAATAATTCCGGCGTTGACGTCGGCGTGACGATCACAGGGATCGTTGATGTCACATTAATAACCGGCACCACAGCTGACTCAGGCGCACCAACAACAGCAACCGACGTTGTCGCAACGGGATTTCGCGGAACAACCGGAACGACCAACGTCAGACGATTTTGCGAGGTCACAGCTGTCGTCAAAATCTGCAATGCGAGCGACTGCTCATCCAATCGAAAATAGATGGACACAAACCCAACAATCGCAAGCATATTCAAAATCAACAACAGATACACGATGGAGCCGGATGCGCGTGACGAAGGATGTGCCATATTCATTTCACGATGAGTATATCACCGATATCAAAAAGCCCCGTGAAGGGCTTTTTTTATTAACGAATAGTTTTAATAATTTGCTCCAACGTGAGCTTGAGACTTTGATCGCTTTTTGGATAAAAAAACCAAATATCGTAAACAATCCCCTTTGTTGTTGTAACGGTTGCAAAATTCATCACGGCATCCGAAACGGTCGTACCATCACCTCCCCCAAATGGGCGATCTCCACCAAAATCTTTTTTCTGAAAAATTTCTAAACGACCCGCTCCACCATCAACCGCTGTCCATTTTTCGGATACTGTTGGCGGTGTGACGGTAAATCCAAAAGGATATCGAAGTGTAAAATTGGCTCCCGCATACGTCATCCAAGTCGTCGTTGCGGCAACCACTGGTTCCGTTGTTGTCGGTGTCACAACAATCGGTAACGTCACCTCCGGCGGCGTGGACGTTGGCGGCTGAACAATCGGCTCAACCTGCCCAACCGGCACGGTTAAACTCATTGATGTGATAAGTGACGTCAAACGCTGAATCGCTTGCGACTGTTGGTCGATGCGGTAATACACAACATAAAAACCAAACACCGCGAGCA
>CAITMG010000082.1 GCA_903893445.1 Candidatus Uhrbacteria bacterium
GACTTGTCCTCGCAATCCGCTCAGAGCGGAGTTTTCGTATTCAATCTGTTGTGGGATTTCTCGTTATTGTTGCGGTTTTTGTCATTCCGTTCAAATCCTGGGAACGCGCGCTTCTCCTGCTGGCGACGGCATCGGTTCTTGTGCTAGAATTGATAAACAGCATGGTTGAGAGGTTGGTTGATCTTGTAAGACCTCGTTTGCATGCGTATGTCCGAGATGTCAAAGACTTAATGGCTGCGGCGGTGCTTCTGGCATCGGTATTTGCAGCTGCACTCGGTCTCCTGATTTTACTCCCTTATGTCCCACAGTTGATCGGTCGGGTATGAAAGATCGCTTACTTGCTGGTCTCGATATCGGGACGTCTCACATCCGAATAGCTGTCGGCCAGATTTCGGTTGGGCAAGATAAGCGTCCGACATTGCGGATGATTGGGGCAACGGAAGTCGCATCGCAGGGAATCGCAAAAGGGAATGTTGTTTCGCTCGAAGACGCGGTCAGCGCAATCTCTTCCTGTTTGGAACAGGCCGAACGCCAAGTTGGGCTTCCGGTGACCGAGGCGACAGTTGGGATCGGCGGAACAGCAATCACGACGCAAGTTTCTAAAGGTGTCATCGGCGTTTCACGACCAGAGGGCGATATTCGCGCCGAGGATGTGAGTCGTGCGATCGAAGCCGCACGGACGTTGATCAATCCAGCAAATCAGGATGTCTTGCACGTGTTGCCAAAGGCGTTTTCCGTTGACGGCCAAGCCGGGATTAAAGACCCGGTTGGCATGCAGGGGATTCGTCTTGAAGTGGATGTTCAAATTGTTCAGGGCTTATCCAGTAACATTCGCAATTTAACGAGCGCGGTTTTTCGAACCGGGTTGGATATTTCCGAACTCGTGTTTTCGCCGCTCGCGGAGACCGAGGCGATTACCAATTCACGCCAACGTGAACTTGGTGTGTGTACCGTGTGTGTTGGCGCGATGACGACAGGTGTGGCGATCTATGAAAACGGGGAATTGCTGCATGCAGCCGTGATCCCGATCGGCGCTGATCACATCACGTCAGATATCGCGATCGGTTTGCGTATTTCATTAGATACCGCCGAACGGATCAAATGCCAATACGGAACCGCGCAAGTCGAAGACCTGCCAAAGCATGGTGCAGAGATTGATATCGCGGATTTTGGCGCAGATCAACATGAGCTGATTCCATTGCGCTATATCGCCGAGATCATCGAAGCGCGTGTTGAAGAGATTTACGAAAAAGTTGAAGCCGAATTAAAACGCGCAGATCGTGTTGGGATGTTGCCAGCCGGTGTGTTGCTTTCCGGTGGTGGTGCGCGATTGCCAGGTATGGTTGAAGTTGGAAAGCGCATGTTGCGTCTTCCGTGCTTCCTTGGCAAAGCATCTGTCTCAAGCACGATGCCAGAGGTGATCGAAGATCCGTGCTTTAGCACGTGCGTTGGATTGGTGCTGTGGTCATATGAAAACGACCGCAAGGAAGACGGTGGGTCACGCATGCCGTCGTTTTCTTCCATGAAGAGCGGTGGTGGTGACTTGTGGAAAAAAATTAAGAGCCCGGTATCGAAAATTTTTAAATCGTTTCTTCCATAGTTCGAGCATGTTTGCTCGCTTGACGCCTCGAGGGCGTTTTTGTATGCTCATCATGATACATTTGTGGCTCAATAGAGCGACAGATTGAGCACATCGCGTATTCATCCTATGCCTGAAATCAAACCACAGATCGAGACGTTCGCGAAGATTAAAGTTGTTGGCGTTGGCGGATCCGGTGGTTCAGCCATTAATCGCATGATTGCGGCAAAGATCCGTGGCGTTGAGTTTATCGCCATGAACACGGATGTGCAGGCATTGCATTATTCGCAAGCAACAACAAAGTTGCACATTGGAAAGGCGATCACACGCGGTCTCGGCGCCGGAATGGATCCAGAAATGGGTCTTCATGCCGCCGAAGAGAGTCAAAATGAAATCAAAGAAGCCATCAAAGGCGCAGACATGGTGTTCATCACCTGCGGTCTTGGTGGAGGAACAGGTTCCGGTGCAGGTCCAGAGGTCGCTCGTCTTGCAAAGGAGCAGGGCGCACTGACCGTTGCGGTGGTGACGCGTCCGTTTATGTTCGAAGGCGTTCAGCGAAAAAATATCGCTGAGGGCGCGTACGATAAATTGACGGACGTCGTTGATACCATCATTACCATTCCAAATGACCGCGTCTTGCAAATCATTGATCGCAAAACGTCATTGATGGACGCATTCGAAACCGTTGACGAAGTGTTGCGTCAGGGTGTGCAGGGGATTTCCGAACTCATCACGGTTCCAGGTTTGATCAACGTCGACTTTGCCGATGTTCGCGCGATTATGGCGAACCGCGGATCGGCATTGATGGGGATCGGTCGTGGGAGTGGGGAGAACCGCGCCGCAGATGCCGCCAAAGCCGCCATTGCATCACCGTTACTCGAAGTGTCTATCGACGGCGCAAAAGGAATTTTGTTTACCA
>CAITMG010000083.1 GCA_903893445.1 Candidatus Uhrbacteria bacterium
GCGCCAACGTTTGGTTCGCTCGTGTCGCGTTTTTTTGCGACACGCATGGGGTATTTTAATCCAAACGTTGATGCATCTTACTTGCTCTCCGCATACGGATATCTCAAGCACTGGGTTCGCTACTATCTCTTTAGCAGTCACGCATTTTATCGCACCATCGCTCGCGGCATGACAAACACGGTCGTCGAACTCCTTGCCCAACGAACACCGGAAACGTTTGCCCAACGCAAACACAACCAAGAGTTAGCGATGCAGGAAACCGGTGTCTCAAAACGCCGCATCATGAAACATCTTGCAGCTGGCATCCCTCCCATTGATACAGATTTTCGTCGTGTCATTCGCCGGCTTGGATTGGATCACGTTGCCGCGCTTACGATTGCGACGGCCTGTGGTGTCGCCTGGATTCATTTTACGCATGGCAAACTCATGTACGGTGCGGCCGCGCTCGCACCGATGATCTACTTTGGGTACGCTCTTGCCCTGCCACGTAAAGTTGAATTGGATGACACATGGACAACGGTTCAGAATAAAACAAAAACCGTTGGTGATATTTATCAGGCAACGGCTGTTGTGTTTGGACATACGCATCATCCGGTTGGACGATGGGAGAATGGTGTTTTTTATGGCAACTCTGGTTCGTGGGCAGCGGCGTTTCATGACGTTGAATGCACCAAGCCACTTTCCACAAAGTATCCGCTGATCTGGCTCTCACGTAAAAATGACACGACGCCGATCACGGGTGGGCTGTTTTATTGGAAGGATGGGGCGTTTATTCCGCCTTCTTCAACGACAAGCATACAGAGTTGATGCAGTATCGTTTTCCGCCCATCTCTGCTGGACCGTCATCAAAGACATGTCCAAGATGTGCACCGCATTTTTTACAAACGACCTCGGTACGCGTCATCCCATCGGCGGTATCGGTGCGAAGAATAATATTCTCCAGATTTTTTGGTTCCGTGAAGCTTGGCCAACCTGTGCCAGAATCAAATTTGGTGTCGGAGGAAAATAGCTCCGTCCCACACACGGCGCAGGTATATGTTCCTTTTTCGTGTGCATTCCATAATGCGCCGGAAAATGGCGCCTCGGTCCCCTTTTCGCGTGCCACATGAAATAGCTCGGGTGATAATTCTTCGTCGTTTTTCATACGGTGTTATTTGATGAGTTCGGCAAACCGTTGTTTCAATTTTTCTAATTTTGGATTGATGATGATTTGGCAATACGCTTGATCCGGATGCGTTTCAAAGTAGTGATGATGAACAGCTTCGGCTTCGTAAAATGGATTTTGTGCCAACGGAACAATTTCCGTTACCACCTTTTTCCCATCCGCACTTAATCGCTCCTTCATCGCTTGCGCTTCCTGTTCTTGTTGCGGCGTGGTTGTGATGATCATTGAGCGGTATTGCGTCCCAACGTCATTTCCTTGCCGATTCAACGTCGTTGGATCATGCACGGCAAAAAAGACGGTGAGCAAATCTTCATATGACACCACGTCTGGATCAAACATGACGCGCGTCACCTCTGCATGACCGGTTTCCCCGGTACACACATCTTCGTATGACGGATTCACGGTAAATCCACCGGCATATCCTGGCGCGACAGACGTCACGCCCCGGAGCTGTTCAAAGACGGCTTCGGTGCACCAAAAACATCCACCGCCAAAGATTGCTGTTTCTTGTTGCGACATATTATTTTCCGACAAAGAGTGCGATAAATCCAATCGCGACAACGCCGAGCAACAATCCGATGACCAGCGTTGGAAGAATAAAAATCCAAATCGCTTTCCCACGCGAGAGACCGTGTAATTTTTGCGTAGCGATCACATTGAGGATGAGTGTCCAGATCCACATCAGCCCACCGACGTTGGGAATCCAGCCAAGCAACAAGCCCGGCATCATGCCGTATGCGAACAGGCGAAACGTATCAATGTACGCGCCGGTGCCTTTCCACATCTTGATCCACAGGTGCAAAAAATAGGCCGAGACAAACACGGCAGCCAAACTCCATGCGAAGTTGGCGAGAAAGAGCAGTCCAAATGTGGATGGCTGAATATGTTGGAATGCGACTGGCACCGTGAGGCCGGCGGACGTAATAGCGGTCAGCATTGAAGACACGTCATTTGAGGTTTGCAGCATCCACCAACTTCCCAACGAACTGATGGCGGAACCGGCAAAAAATGTCCAAAACACAAACCGATAGCCGTCTTCTTTTTTTGTTTCTTCAAAAAAGACGGCTGGCTGAGCGATCAATTTGCGAAGATGCGCGACGATATCCATAGTGAAAAAAATTATTCTTCGGATGAATTTTTATCTGAACTCCAAAACCAACCTTCTTCCCCGGTTCGGGATTGATATCGATACAAGAACCACGTACCAATACAGGTGATCACGCCGCACACGGAAAAAATACTTCCCAACACCCAATTTGTTGTTCCAAATACATCGTTTGCGGTGAAAAGGATATTTGGTCGATTCGCATATGCAAGCAACAAGCCCGGTAAAACAAACGTTGCCGGAAGACCAAACGACAACGCTCCCATCACACCACCGATGAGATTGATTTTTTTGTCATCCACCTTCATGAGCGTCATGACAAGAACTGTTCCACCGATCAGCCCAAAGATTGCCGCCAGGATTCGGAGAATGAGAACCGCCATCGCCGCATCGTGATCGCCTTTGATGTACCAGCGATCGCTTTTTGGATCGGTCACGATCGTAACGGCGGCCTTTTCCTGATACGCAGATCGATTCGACCATATTGGTGATGCGAACGTCGATGACGAATCTGCCACCGCAAATACTGGGCGGACCATCCCATCTGCATCTGTTTCGATCTGAACAACGGTTGCCGCTTTTTCCACGCCAGACCACGACGGTTGGATGAACGGCGGCAACACCAGGCCTGCGCCAATGGCAAAAAGAATGAACATGCCGGAAACCCACCAAAAAAGCGGTTTCCCAAAAAATTCGTGTTCCCATGAGAATTCCATCATGGACATACGATAATCGAGAATGGCGCTTTTTGCGAATGATCCAACGTTCTGGCTATACTGGCTCCCATGACTACGCTTCACGCCATCATCCTTGGGATCGTCGAAGGGATTACGGAGTTTCTTCCCATCTCATCTACCGGACATCTCATCCTTGCAAACAAATTTCTTGGCATTACGGAAACGGACTTTGTGAAGAGCTTTGATATCTTTATCCAGCTTGGTGCGATTTTTGCCGTTCTCGTGTATCGCGGACTTGCGCTCAAATCTTGGAAGGTCTTTTCGCGTGTCGCACTAGCGTTTATTCCAACCGGCATTGTTGGGTTGGCCGTGTATCCGTTTGTGAAAAAAGTCTTGTTAGGAAATACGTCGATCGTCTTATGGTCGTTGCTCATTGGCGGTCTTGCGCTCATTGCATTTGAGAAATGGCACAACAAAAAAGCGACGGATATCGCACAGATCGAAAACATCTCGTATAAACAGGCTGTTGGCGTGGGGTGTTTTCAAACGTTGGCGATCATCCCGGGTGTTTCGCGATCTGCGGCCACGATTGTTGGCGGGATGTTGCTTGGTATTTCCCGCGAAACGATCGTCGAGTTTTCGTTTCTCCTGGCTATTCCAACCATGGCTGCGGCAACGGGATTGGATTTGATCAAAAGTCACTCATTGCTCTCCGGTGGGAATGTCGGATTGCTTGTTGTTGGATTTGTCGCGTCATTTGTTTCCGCATTGCTTGCGATTCGGTGGTTACTGACATTTATCAAAAAACATACCTTTACGCCGTTTGGGATCTATCGCGTTGTGCTCGCGGCGATCTTGCTCGTCGTGTAACTTTTTCACGGTATGACATCGCGCCCGACTTCTTTTACGCAATGCGTTTTTGATGTCGCGCGCCAGATTCCCAAAGGGGCAACGCTGACCTATGCGCAAGTTGCGGAACGTGCCGGACGCCCACACGCGTATCGCGCGGTTGGAAATATTTTGAACAAAAATTACGATCCCACGATCCCGTGTCACCGCGTTGTTCGATCCGATGGAACACCTGGCGGATATAACCGCGGACGTGAGCAAAAAGTCGCGATCCTCCAACAAGAACAACACCTTGGCAAGCGTGACGTTGTGCGGTAGGGTCTGCGGCATCGTCTGGATCACGGAAGGAGTCCTTCATGATGCACCGGATCCGTTCTTTTGCGTCGCTGTGCTTTGGTCTGATGGTTGCGAGCGCGTCGAATCACGCCTCTGCGCAAGAACCGCCTCCACCGGAACACGGGACATCGCTCGAAATCTCTTTTACGGGCGCGGCGCTCATTGCCCCTCAGGATAAGAGCGTTTTGCCGGCGAATTTCATCTTCGCTGGTATCGCGTTTCCCGTCGCGCCAACGACCGAGATCGTGATGAACTTTGGCGTCGGATCGGCCTACTCCCGTAGTGGCGTGGATTCGATGTTTGGTGCGTATCGCGGCGGTGTCCGTTCGAAGCTCTCGAAAGATGCGTCCTTTGATTTCGTCGCAAGCATCGACAGCACGGTCGTTGCACACGAATCCGGTTTTCGCGAGACCGCGATCGGCTGTGAAGCGAGTTATCTGTACTCGCTCAACTCGTCGATCTTTCTCATCCTCGGAGCTGGCGCGGGCGGCGGATACATCCATTCGCCGGCAGATAGCACGGCGCACACAACGGGACTGCGGCTGACGACTTTTGTCGGCCTGGGCTCATCGTACGCCACGTTTTAATCCTCGATCCGACCTGTCGGATCTTTTTTTATTCTGCTTTCTGCTTTTTGAGCGCGTAAAAGATGCTTCGCGCGGCAATCGCCCCTTCGCTGCATGCTGTCACAATTTGTCGAAACCCATCGGAATTTGTTGTGACGTCACCGGCCGCCCACACACCCTCTACAGAGGTTCGCTGATCTGCTTGTGTGACAATATATCCACCTCGATCCGTATCCAATTCAAGTTGTTGGATCAGCTTTCCATCCGGATCCGAACCGATCTCTATGAAGAGTCCGTCTATTGAAAGCTCTGTGCGACCATCGAATGGCTGATCTAGCTCAATACCCTGCAAAATAGATTCACCGGACACGGCAACGACGTTCGTTTTTGTCAGAACCGTAATATTCGATCGTTTTTTTATCTGCTCAATCCATGCCGTTTCACCACGCAATGCGTCACCGCGATATATCTGATAGACATGACGCGCAATCTCTGCGAGATACAACGCTGCGGTGTTTGCACTATCGCTTCCACCAACAACGGCAACGATCTTGTCTTTAAAAAACGCGGCATCGCATGTTGCGCAATAGGAAATTCCTCGACCCGCAAATTTTTCTTCATTCTCAATCCCCAAGTGCTTGTGCCGCGTTCCATTTGCGAGGAGAACCATTTTCGCACGAATAACCCCACCACTTGAAAGAACAACGTCGAAGCCGCGTTCTGTTTTTTCAATCACTGATACGGATTCTGTTTTGATCGGAACATTCAGATGTTGGACATGGTCAATCATTTTTTGCGTCAAATCCATTCCGGAAATTTCATTTTCTGATGGATAATTGCAAATTTTGTGCGACGACGTCATGAGCCCACCGGCAAGTTCGCCAACAAGAATATGATCCACGTGATATCGCGCCGCGTAGATTGACGCCGTGCATCCCGCTGGACCCGTCCCAATCACACAGACATCGTGCTCTGCAACGAAGTTCCGCTTCTCCGGTGCACGCTGAACGATCTGCTCTTTGAGGAGTAATGCATCTAATCGCGCCTTGAACGCCTCTTCCTGGATTTCACCGGCGAGCCGCTGATCTTGCAGCTGCCCACGATAAAAGAACAAGAGCGTAGGAGATCCGGAGACACCCAACGAGACGGCCAACGGTCGAAATTGTTGACGAAAGATTTTTACAAATGTCACCATCGCATATTGTTGCGATAGTCGTTCAAAAACAGGAGCGAGCTTTTCACATGGTGGACAATCTTCTGAATAGAAGTCCACGACGGCGTAGATGTTCCGCTCAATCAACAATGCAAAGTCTTCTTCACGCTCAAGATGCTGAATCTCCATGTTTTTATGCGATGATGCTTGCGATTTCGCGCATCAATGCCTCTTTTGGTCGTGCGCCAACAAGCTCTTTAACGACTTTTCCCTGTGAAAAAATCTGCATGTTTGGAATACCTTGAATGCGATACGTCACAGCAAGTGCCTGATGACGAACATCATCGACATTGAGTTTGGCGATTTTGATTTTTCCATTCAATTCCGTACTGATCTCGTCTAAAATCGGCGCCATCATCCGACATGGACCGCACCATGGAGCCCAAAAATCAACGAGCACTGGAACTGGTGACTGAAGGACTTCTTGTTCAAACGTCTCTGCGGTGAGTTCAATGACATTGTTCATAGATTTGTTTATTGAAGGGTAAATAATTTTTTGACGTATGCCTCATCGATTTCACGCTTGCCCTTGTGACATAGGACATCCTCTTTGAGAAGCTCGATCCCAAGCATGGACATCGCAGATCGCACAGCCATGATTTGCGTAATCACATCGAGACACTGATTTTTTTCCTCGATCATCCGGCGGACCCCTTTTAACTGACCCTCGATCCGAGAGATGCGATTGAGAATTTTTTGCTGAACCGCCTCTTCGGTTTGTTGTGGTGTTTTTTTCATATGATAGAAGCATCAACGATGCGGTGGAGTTTTTCTTCAATTTCTTTTGCGTATTGCTCGATATCTGGCTGATGCGTCAGCGACATCATGACGCTTGGCTGAACGGCGCTCACATGGACGACGTCGCCCTGCTGATAAACCAATACGTTACATGGGAGAAAATGTCCCATCTCTGGATCAGCCGATACGACAGCATGAGCCGTCTGGGGATGACAGACGCCTAAAATGAGATACGGCTGAAACATGACACCAAGTTTTTGCAGAAATGTCGCTTGCGCATTTATCTCGCTCACGATGCTCAATCCCTCTGTACGAATCGCCGAACGAACGCGATCTTGTACGCTCTCAAAGGATTGGCTTGTTGTTTGTTGATATCCGATCTGTTTCATACGTTTTCCGAACATGACAATATACCCCATGGGGGTATATGTCAACTTCGCTCTGTAATCCTTATTCCATTGACAAAATGCCCAATTTGGTATACTTGTATGGCACGATGATCATTGCGCTAGAGAAGCTCACGGATGAGCAACGCATCGTCTTCACAGAAATAACCGAGCTCATCGTTCACCTGTACGACAACGAAGATGCCTATGAGGCGATGATCGGATCTCTGGTCGCGTTCTCCAATCATCTCATCGCGTCGTACGGACAACGTGCGGTTCGCAGCTCGATTCTCTACTCGTGCCTTATCCGGAGCTCTCTTCCGGACGACCACGACATGACCACTGCGCGCTTTGACTTTGCGGGTGATGATTCGATCGCCCAATTTGTCCGAACGTTAGCGCGCGACTACCTCCCGAGGGAATCGCCATGACCTCAGCATCGCCATCTTGTCCCCCGCCGGAGACGTCCGTCTGGGGTGACCTCACACGAATGTGTGATCGACACGGCGTGGACAGTGTGAAACGGATGCTCAAAACGGCATCTGACAATGAGAGCCACGACGGCCTTGAGCTGCTCGCTGCGATGTGGAGAGAGCACTACCCCTGCCTCGGCAAGACCGCCGTCATCAAGCGGCTGATCCAGTTCCTTCTTTAGCCGCAACAACCATTGGCGCGACTCACCTCTTCCCGGGATTTCTTCCTGGGATTTTTTTATCATGACTCATTCGTTTTTTCTTTGCACCAAAACACTTCAACGAGTCGTATAGGTAATGATCCGATTCATTCCCATTTTTTTATGACTCTAAAATATCTCTCCTTTATCGCCGCTGTTTCGACCCTCTCATTATTCGCCGCGGGTTGCGGAAATAGCTCGACGATACCTCCACAAAACCAAGCAGCAACGCCAGGACAACAGGCTGCAGCACTAGGTCAAAATGGTGGACAGCGTCGTGGAGGCGCGGGGATGATGAATGTCCCAGCGGGATCAAAAGCTTTTTTTGGAACTGTTGCGACGGTGAATGGAACAACTCTCACGCTCACCGGACGAAATGCGACAACGACGGTCGACCTCCTTCCGACGACGGAATATACGAGTAGCACGCAGGCAGATATCAAGGTTGATACACGGATCATGGGTTACGGGACCGCAAATGCGGACGGGAGCATCGCCGCACAAACCGTTCGTCTTGCTCCATCGATGGCCGGAGGCCGCGGTCGTGCTGGAGGCGGATTTCGCAACGGTGGCGCTCCAGGCGGACCACAAGATGTCCCGCCAGCTCCACCGCAAGGACAATAACCGCATCAAAAAACGCCCACATCGGGCGTTTTGCGTTTAGAGCGCATCCTCCTCTTCGGGAGTCAGCGGTTGAGGATCAACGATCTGGATCGTGATCAGCTTTCCGGCACGAGCTTGGGACAAAAAGGAATGGCGCGTCTTGTCGTCCGTGACGAGAAACGCGAGCGCTCGCTCAACATGTTCCCATGCGAGAACAGATATGACGGGCAAGAGGCGAAAGTCGACACGAAAGGTCGATTCTCCAATCCCCTTGCGCAACCGTCCGATCAAGCCGGCAAAATCCGTTTCATCGCCGTATGATTCAAAGGGCACATCCGTCACTCGTTCGAGCGGCAGAATGAAACTTGGCATACTGTATCGCAGAGCGTTGTAGTCGAACGCGACGGTTAGCCCATCCGGACAACGCATGGTGATGTGATAACTTCCACGGCCTTCCGGCAGACTCTTCATGACGACCTCCGCGCTGACTTTTTCACATCACCCACCTGCCGTCAACAAAAAATCCCTCCAGCTTGTACTGGAGGGATTTTTGCTTGAGCGGGTCGCTTAGGCGCGCTTGATGCGCACGGCGCGATCGCCTTTTTCAGACGGTTCCTTGTCGAATTCGACGACAAAGCCCTTCGTCAATTCATCGAACGAGACGTCGAGGAGGGCGGTCGTGTGAAAGAAAATGTTGTTCTCTCGGCTATCTGACATGCCTTCTGGGGTAATGAAACCAAAACCTTTTTCGTCATTCTTCCCAGCAATTGTTCCCTTCATACGATTATTTGCCAATGACATTATTCATGTCTGGGGATTTTTTTCTCTAAGTGAGTAAATGAATCCCCGCATTGAGCGCACATCCAACCTACACTATCCACAGAAGAATGGAAGGGCTGTCTACTGTGCGCCCTGTGTTTGCAGGTTCACAAATGGCAGCGCACCGCCCGGAATCATTTGGTTTGGAAGGTGCCCGTCCCATTTTTCTACGGCCTTCAAATTGACGTAGGATGCACCGCCTTGTTGCTGAATGGCCTCTGCCTGGATCTTGATTGCCTCGGCTTCGGCGGTTGCTTGCGCGACGCGCTGTTCGGCTTCGATCTTAATGCGCTTGAGGTCATTGTCGGCTTTTTCCGCATTTTGCTGAGCGACCTGCTTTTGCTCAATAGCGGCTTCATACGCATCAGAAAACGTTTCGTTCACCAATGCGTATTTGGTCACGATGAACGTATTTGGGATGGCCGTGCGAAAGGCGGATTCGATTTCACTCGTCACATCACCACGTTTGGAAAGCAATTCTTCGGCGCTATATTTTGCCACCGTCTGTTTGACGGCCGCCTCGAGGTTTGGCTGCAAAATGCGTGATTCTGCATCTAACCCATACTGCTGATAAATCACGCCGACTTCTTTTGGATCCAAATTGTAGTTAACGACCGAATGGATTTTGACGTTCTGTAAATCGTGCGAATAGGCTTCCGATGCTTCGATCTCGAGCTTTTGGGTTTGCACATCCATCTTGATCACGGTTTGCGCGATCGGGATGCGAAAATGAAGCCCTGGATCCAAGATCTGCCCATTAAATGCACCCCAATTGAGCACAACACCACGCTCGCCCGCGCCAATCGTCACGAATGGGTTCAGAATAAAAATCGCCACAACGCACGCAATTCCGATGATGATTCCAACAATCTTTTTGATTTGCATAGATTTGCCGCTATTCAACACCTCTTTTTTGAATCTGACTAGACCGATCATCGCCACCTCCTTGGGTTTATCTGCTACGCTTGAGAAATGACGACCATTGAATATCTCCGCCAGTTTCGGGTTCTTGGCTTTGCGGTGTTTGATTTTACAACCGCATTTTTGGGCATGCTCCTCCTTTCTCCCCTGCTTTCGGGGTTATTTGCGAAGATGGGAATTTTTATCCCAAAACGAAACTGGGTCATTGCCATGCTTCCGTTGAGCGTGATTGTTCATCTCGCCTTTGGGACGATGACGCCTTTCACAAAATACATTCTTGATCCGAGCGGACACCTGATCGAAAAACTTCTTGTCCTTATCTGCTGCGTTTTTTCCGTCCTTGGGATTCGACGGATTCCGAAGGTGACGACACATGCATAGGTTTTTTGTTCACGGTTTTTTGATAGACCTCGTGCAATCGTTTGCTGATCGCTTTTGAACAAAATGTTCGAGCCGTGACTTGCGCAGCGGATGACATGCGCTGACGGTCCTCGACGGACAGCTGAAGAATTTTTTCGATCACTGACTTTCCTTCTTCTTGCGAAGATACGATAAATCCATTTTTTCCATTTTCAATCATCTCTGGCGCGATGCCAACGGCATAACACACCGGGATGAGGCCCTGCGACATCCCCTCGATCAGGCTTAAGGAAAATCCTTCGTAACGAGACGTAATCAACAAGATGCTTCCGGCTTTGCCTTGCAACACATCTGAAATGTCCTCTTTTTGCATGTTCGGAAAAAACTGATGGTTTGGGATTTGTTCGTTGCACCATTTTACGAGATCTTTGTTTGTTGTCATGCCAATCGTATATTTTTGCACGAATGGAAAATGCGCATACCAATCAATCAATCGATCGAGTCCTTTGAGGATGAGCGTAAACACATCTGCGCCAACGCGGCCCAAAAAGATGAGCGACGGTACTTGCGTGACGGGTAATGGTTTTCGGGTAAACCAATAATCTTCAATGGCGTTTGGCACGACTTCGATTCGTTCCGGAAGAACACCGACACTCAACAAATTCTGACGAACGATTTCCGATGTCGCGATGACCGTGTCTGCGCGAAGCGCGACGAACGTCTCGATCTCGGCAACATCTCGTAACGGACGACGCGTGCGGACATTCAACTCTCGAATCACGCCATCTGATTTGAGGCGCGTCCAAATCGTCCGCAACGCAGGCTCCAAGTCTTTTGCCATTGGGACGGCTTTTAAAAAGCCCCATGATGTCGAACCAAAATGACTCACAACGGGAATCGGAAATGGCAATAATGCGATCGGCGTGTAGGTTGTTCCTTGAATGAGATCATACGCCAAAATCTCATCCTTATTTTCGAGCAATGAATAGAAAAAAAGAATGTTGCTTAATCCTCTCAAATGCAGCGGCGCATCGAGCAATGGATTTTTTGGATAAAAATTTTCGACCTCGACCCCAGACTCACGCAACCGACTCGCCATCAAGTCATTGATGAAATGCGCGCCGGTTCCCAACTTTTTTTCATTATGAATGAAGGCAATCTTCATACTCCACGCTGGTTAGAGCCGCTCAATCAACGATCGCAATCCCGATGGAGTTCAGAATGGAGGAAAGCTGTGCAAACGACGGACGGATAAATCTATTGCTCTCGTGGTAGCACTGATTGGTGAATTTGGCAATCATTCCAAGGCCTTTCTCTCAATAAAAAACGGGCAGCTTATGTGCCCGTTCGAATCTTTTGGAGATCTGCGATGTACTTTTGCGGAAAACCGTTTGCGAGCGCCGCCTTGATGAGGACGCCCATGTACTGCGCCGTCGGTTGACGCGCTTGCGCTGGCCGCGCGATATAGGTCAATGCACACACATCCGTACTGCCTTTTTGAACGAGGACGACATCTCGATCGTAGGCATTGTTGGGATGTGCCGGGCCTTTGAATCCTTCGTACGCATCCAAGCTACGGATATCCTCGTAGGTCAACTCAAAGAGCAATCCCCACACAACTGCGCTGTTCGATGGTTCGATACTCGCGACACCTCCGCCCCACGACTGGGACACGCGTGGAAAGATCATTCGATGTCCTTTGAGCATCACCTTGCCCAGGAGCTGGTGATGCGGACAACGCTCCTTCATTCGCTCGAAGCTCATGTTTGAGCCATAGGAAAAGTACAACACCGATTCACCTCGTTGTGATGTGGCTTGTGATCTGTATCAGAAAGCGAGAAATCGCTCAAGATCCGATCTCGCGAACAGTCTGTTCCGGTGATCGCCAAACTCCACGAGCTGCTGCGAAAAGACGAGGCATAACCCCGTCCTCCACACACGACGACGTGTGTTTATTTATGTATACGTTGGATACACTTTCACGATCGCTTCGTAGATCTGCGTAGCTTGCGGATGATACAGTTTCAAAAATACCGGAACTCCTTCATATGCATATGCGATGTGCAGCACGTCGACACCCGTCTCAGATCCATCATTCTCATGACGGAGCTGAAAAATTTCAATATTCGAATTCATGCCGTCATTTTTCAACATCTGTGCTGCAAGCGCAAAAAATCCCGCATTTTTATCAATTTGGGAGCCATGCGCTTCTCTACCGAACCACAAATTATTTTTTCCAAAAAATTCCGTTTGTACTACTGGCACGTGCAGCGCCTGCGGAAGACAGATGCGTTGATTCGTCACGCAAATATCCATTATTTTCTGATTTGAAAAATTCGGAGTCTGGCTCACATAGCAACAAGGCACCGCCTGACACAGAATCTCTTCATTCTCCTGAAGCTGTAGCGACGTACTTGCATTGACGATATGTACGCTTTTTTCAATATTCCAAGCATTCACAAACACGTTTCGCAAGTCCGCACTTATGCTCGGTAGCGCTTGGAGTGCGCCTTCTGCACCGTTCAGCATTTCGGATGTCATCATATTCATTCTTACTGACTAAAATTCTTTCCGTCCCAGTTGATGATGATGGTTGGATTGTTCGCTGAGCCGGTTGGATAGATTTCCTGCGTCGTTTGGATCTCTCCGCCTGGACGCTTGGCGTTGAGTTTTACTTTATCGCTCCAACGCGGATCCGCTTTTTCACTATCCTTCATTGTCTTAAGCGTGACGGTCGTACCGTTTTGTCCGCCCACCTCAACAAGATCTGACGCAAGCGGATCACGATGACCGACCCACAAATTGAATGATTGCTTTGAGGTATTGTGGAGAATCACCGTCGCGTCGACGTCTGGACCATTACTAGAACAGCCGACGAGCAACATTCCAGCGCCGATGAGTGACGCCGCGAGTACCAACGACTTGGCAGAAGTTTTGAGATACATAGAGAGGATTTGTTTGAAGTATATCCCCGATCAAATCTTGAAGTAAACAAAATCCGACCCCTTGCGAGATCGGATGTTGATGGGGTGGCTAGTGGGGATCGAACCCACGATAACAGGACCACAACCTGCTGTGTTACCATTACACCATAGCCACCATGGTATCGAACGTGGCAAGAGAATAGCGGGATTTGCTGTCTTTTGCAAGAGCCACCCGTTCTCAAAAAAATCACCGTCCAGAAGAGCTTCTGAGCGGTGACGTGAGGTAGAACATACCATCGATCGTTGGCATTACGAATTCCCAGTCAAACCGGGTGGCGGCGGCGGGATCGACAGATTCCGGCCATCGTCCGGGACACGGACGATTCGTGTACCGTCATCCGGATCAAGCCGCTTGAGCCATCCTCGTCGTGCGAGGTAAATGACGAAATCCATCTCGGCCTCTTGGAGATCCGCGACGACCTCCAAATCCGGATGAGACTGAACGATCGAACGCCAGGCGGCATAGAGATCTTTCATCGTGTACGGGGCTTCGCGATTCAATAGCCGAAAGAACGAAACGTGACGCCCCAACCGAACGAGCGCTGCCGGTCGACCGTCTTCCGTCACGTTGAGAAAGAACCGATTGTTCGTGATCCGCGTGAGCCAGCCCACGCGCTCGAGATACGCGATGAGCGTGTCGAGATTCTCGATCGCCGTCACAACGTGCGCTGATTCCGGATGTTCCCGACGAATCCGTCGCCATGCCGCGCGGAGCTTTACGAGCGTATACGGAATTTTTCGATTGAGTGAACGCAGAAATACTGCGCGCTGCTGATCCAGTGCATACGGATTCGATCCATTCGCATCGGACACGACGACCTCCTCTCACGAACGACACCATCTAACACCTCGCACAAAAAAACGTCGAGATGTAAAAATAAAAAACCGCATCATTGGATGCGGTGAGGTTATTTCGTGCACGTGCTCTGACAGGTCGTCAGTACTTCGGCACATCGCGTATTTGCGACTTTGATCGTTGCTTTGCAGGACGATCGCCAGCCCGCGTACTTGGGAGATTCGTCCGAGCAGACCTCCGTTTCACAGTCGTCCGTCTCATCGACGTCATCCTGACACGCCGAGACACACGCCGACTGTTTCGAGCTGATGCATTCATCGAGATCGATGATCCTCGTCACGCATTTCCGATTGGCCTTTTCGCATCCGCACGGATCCGTCGAGGCCTTGGTGCTCGTTGATGTCGGTGCCGTGTTTGGCCCCGTTGACGTTGATGGCGCCGGATTCACCAAGCTCGTTCCCCCGCACGACTTGTAGCCAAATTCGACAGCTGGCCATCGCATCGGCCACGCCGGATGCGTCTGCGACGGATACGCCGCGATGACGCGTAACGATTCGAGCAAGCCACTCGCTGGGAGATTCAACTTCGCGAGCGCACACCCGGCCCAGGCGTCTGCACGGAGCTCCTTGCTCCAAGATGTCGACATCTGCGCCGGAAAACTGGAGTTGAGATCGATATGATGACCGATCTCATGCGCAAACACACCGTACCCGGCATAGGCACCAAATGCGTTGTACACCCCGTTCATGAAGTTCGCTGAGAACGCGATCTTGGAATACCCGTTCCCCGTCGTCATCGTCATCGCGTTGGGGACGTACGCGTTTTGAACGAGGTCGACTCGACCGCATTTCTTTGGACAGAGCACGTCGTAGATCTCCTTCCCAACGTCCAACGCATACTTCGTCGGCGGCGTATCGAATTGCGGATAATAACCACCGGATGTGCCGAGCGAACAAACGAAGACGTTTTGCGCTTCGGCGTCATTCGGGATCGTTCCGATCATGCCAACGATCGCCACAAACGCGAGATGTCGGATCGTGTTTTTTGCCACGTGTCTTCCCTTTGGTGAAGTGAAAATGACGAGGAGGCGTTTCAACCTATCATGCCTCACACCGTGTGTCGAGATACAAAATACCCCCGCGTTGCCGCGAGGGTGTTCATTGGTCGAGCTAAGCTCGATGGTGTCCCGAGAAGGAATCGAACCTTCATCACTAGCTTAGAAGGCTAGAGCTCTATCCATTGAGCTATCAGGACCTGTTTTTTGGAACGCACGGAGCATAGACCACGACGCGATTCGTATCAAGCGCGGAATGCCTCGAGCTGTTCGATTTCTTCTTTGACACGCTTTTCACCGTGACCGAGTTTTTTGATCTTTTTCCAGGCGATCGCGATCAACACGCCCCGCTCAAGCAAAATGATTCCCATCACCACACCGGTCCAGATCAATGAGTCTTGGAGCGTGTAGGTCGGTAGCTGTTGCAAGCTTTCGATTTCTTTTGAAACCGGCAGATATTGGCCGATGTTGATGGACGTCGAACCGATGAGTGGAATGGAAATCGGCACCTTTGTTGTTCGTGCGGTCGCATACCAATGACCAAACGCGGAGACTTGTGACACGGACCAAATAAGTGAGAAAGCCGTCACACCAACAACGAGAAGCGTCTTGATGAGCTGAACCGGGTGCCACGACAACTGTTTGCGGGTCTCGTGCAATCCAATCAATTCCTCTTCGCGCTTGGCAATACCATATGCCACCACATCATCACGGCGATCCGGAAACCGTCGAATCAAATCTGCTTCGACGAGAATCCCAACGGGAACCTGTGGCGATGTGGTGCGAATCATATCAGCGATTATCTCCGTTGCCGGAAATGACGTTGCGTTCTAATCGTGACATCAGTTTTTCGATATTCATTTTTGCGACATCATCTAATGAAAGGTTGAGCTCGGTGGCGATCTGCGCGACGTACCACATCACGTCACCCAACTCTTTGGCGATCATCTGACGCGTTTCATCATCGATGACGCCGCCTTTGTCCCGAATCACTTTTTTGATTTTTTCAGAGACTTCCCCAGACTCCCCCGCAAGACCAAGCGTTGGATACACGTAGTTGTTTCCCAAGTTTGGATATTTTGCGGTGACGCGCGACTGTTGTTGGTATTCGTTGAAGTTCATACTGATTATTTTTTGGATTTCTGGATTCCCGCCTTCGCGGGAATGACATGGCTTTAATCATCTTTTCGCTGACGTGCATGAAACGCTTGATGCACCTCGCGTAATTGTTGATTCGTAACGTGCGTGTAAATTTGCGTCGTTGTGATGGATGCGTGACCGAGCATGGATTGCACGCTGCGAATGTCTGCGCCGTTCATGAGCAAATCCGTTGCGAACGAATGTCTGAGTGTGTGCGGCGAAACGTGTTTTGGGATACCCGCTTCGGCAGAATATCGTTGAACAAGTCGTTCGATGGAGCGCGGCGTGAGTGCGCCCACTTTTGTTGCGCCGGACTTTGCGCGATCGTGTCGCACAAAGAGAAACGGACACTCATCGAGACGCGACGACAAATATTCTTTTAAGAAATGTCGTGCCTGATGCGAGAGAAACACGACGCGCACTTTGTCACCTTTTCCGCGCACGGAAAATTCGTCGCGATCGAGATTGATGGAATCTTTTTTGAGCGAGGCGAGTTCCGATACACGCATGCCCGTGGAGAAAAACAATTCGAGAATGGCGCGGTCGCGCGCCTGGATGAGCGGCGGCGCATCTGACTTTTGTGGCGCATCAAGCAATCGCTCTAAATCTTTTGCATCAAGGAATGACGGCTCGCGACTCCCCTGTTTGGCAAGTTCGATTTTTTCCGGTGCCAACGAATTCACATCATGTCGCGCGAGATATTTGAGAAACGAACGCAACGCGATGAGATGATAATTTTGCGTGGTCTTTTTTAATCCCTCTTCGTCTTTCTTTTTATTTTCGAGACGATTGAGAAACAGACGATACTGTCGAACGGATTCGAGATCGATATCGCTTGGTTTTGGATCCTTTGCCCATTCGATAAAGCGATTGAGATAAAATTCGTAGTTGCGAATCGTGAGCGCAGATCGGCCTTTTTCGATTTCGAGATACTCCAAAAATCGTCGCAGATAATGAGAAAGCTTTTGTTCGGCCATATGAAAATGATACCGGAAGCGTCGGAAAATGACGATATTCGTCAATATCCGACGCTTGACGATGCATCAGAACCCTCGTAACGTGCGCAAACACTGTCCTTTTACCCCTGGAGACACCCATGGACTCACCCGCAACTCCTGCGCTGGATATCCCTGTCGTGATCCACCGCATCTTTGGCAACCAAGATCCGCCAAATGCATCGCGCGACCTCCTCAAATTTCGCAAACGACTTCTTGGCAAACGAAATCAGCTTGTCCTTGTCGCCAAAACGGAGACCGTTGAAAACGCTCATGGTCCAAGCGATCGCGTTTCGCGTGAACGAGCACAGATCTTCGTTTCTCTTCTCGATGAGGAAGAGTTGGATCTATCGATTCACTTTTGCGCGATGTCGCTATTTCGTTTGAAACGACATGTTCGCATCGATACGAATACGGACTGGCGTCCGAGCGTCTCGGACATGCCGATCTTGATGGAGGTTCCTGATGTTGCCCGTCTCGTGTCGGGTCCGTGGGATCGACGCGTCGCGGTCTGTATTGGAAACGAAGACGTCCTTAGCTGGTTGCATCGATCTGGCTTTCCGGCATTCGATTGGCCGCGCGGCGATCTGTGCCGTGACGCCATCGCTCGGTACGAACTCCTTCTCGCCATGCTCACGCTGCTTCGACCGGAAACGCCAATCGACCAGATTTTGCCGGATACCGCATTGAGCGTTGCGACAAAGCTCGCTGGGGATCTCTCGGCGAAACGTGATGCGCGCGAATACTGCCGCGCCGTGATCGAAACGAGCGGCGATCTTCATGACGAAGGCCATCTGCTTGCAACGGTCCGCGAGCTTCGTCAGCATACGGCGGACATTCGTCATCTCTGCGAACGCATCATGGCCTGCGGTCTCACGCGCTACAGCTTCCTCCGCGATGTTCTCGCGCGGATCTAACTCCCCATCTCCGGCACTCCACCGGAGTTTTTAATTTTGATGATGCGCGTTGATCTGCTACGATTTTTGCATGGGAAGCAACACATCGCCGGACGAGATCCTTTCGGTCTTTGATCAACAACGGAACATCATCAACGAACTGCCACGATCGGTTGTGCGAGCGGAACCAAAAATGCATTGGCATGGTGTTGCGGATATTTTCGTTGTGGATGATCAAGGTCGGATTTTGTGTTCAAAGCGAAGTGAGCGCATGCAAAACAATCCCAACAAGTGGCAGGTGCGGTTTGGCGGACACGTCAAAGCGGGGCAATCCTTTTTGCAGACAACGATCAACGAACTTGCGGAGGAAGCCGGACTACACGCAACGCAAGAAACACTCATCCCCCTGGAATCTGGCTCAAAAGCAAAATATCTCGTGCATTATTCGTATTTTGTCTATCACATCTTGCCGACGGATCAGATTCAGTTGAACGACGGCGAAGTCGCGGAAACGCGCTGGATGACGGTCCCGGAGTATCTCAAAAGCCATGCTCAAGAACCGGACATTTGGTGCAAAAACCTTCACTCGCAGACGCTGCAGGCACTGATGGCGCATATCGCTCAACGCGGCTAACCCTTGCACATTTCTGCGGGTTTTGGTACCTTCTGCCTACATTTAATCACCTACGTGAGATGCGGCACTTCGCTGCGACTCACGCGAACACGGGTTCAGTCACTTTTGCATTGATTCTCAGGGATCACTCACGAGTGATTGGAACCGAAAAACGACATGTTGGATACAAATAAGAAGAAGCGCATTATTGAGAAGTACAAGGTTCATGCGACGGATACGGGTTCCCCGCAGGTCCAGATCGCGATTTTGACGGAAGAAGTCAAAGAACTTACGGATCACTTGCGCACGCACAAGAAGGATTTTTCCTCCCGCCGCGGTTTGATCAAGAAGGTCGGTGAACGTCGCCGCCTCATGAAGTACCTCAAGCGCGAAGACGCCAAAGCGTACGACGAATTGATGGCAAAATTGAAGGTGTAAATGAAAAAAATCTCCCGAAGCTACAACGACGGGAGATTTTTTGTTTTGAAGAACGTTTAAAAAAATCGGGTGCGGCGACACATGTCTCCGCACCCGAACGTTATTACTGCTGACGGCTGCCATCGGCGCCGCTAAGCAGCAGGTAGCGAATTGAGCATCTGCTCGATCTTGTCGGCGAAATCCGACGTGTCCGCGAGCCAAGCATCATCCAGACCGACGTATTCGCGCCACCGATCGACACACTTCGTTTGAAGATCGAGCGGTAGCTTATCGAAATACGCCTTTGACGTCAGCGCTCCCAATCGGCCCTGGATCGTCGTCACGCGCGCTTGCAGCTTCAGCTCAACGAGTTTTTCGCATGCCTTGGTTCGAGCCTCCTCGGCCTCGGCTTGCGTTCGGAACCATCGCGTCGTGAACGGACGCCACGGGCTCATGAGACCACCGGGCTCATAGACGAGCGTCCCGTATGCGACGAGCGGCGAACGATTGACCAGCGACGCTCCGTAGACGGTCGACTCTATCGAAGGAATGGCGGAATCACTATCCGTTACCCGAGGCACCTTGCCCTGAATCGACAAAGGCGTCCGTCTATTCCACTGCTCGAAGACAATCACATCTCGGAGCTCTGCGCACTTGCGCTTGAAGCTCGGAACGTCATCCGACACGATCTCCTCGAAGAAGAAAGGCCGATCGACGCCGAGCGACAGCACGACGCGTTGACCGCTCGGCAGAACCACACCCGTATCGGGCATACGCTGCCAGAGCTCTGGCAAGAACTTTCTGACATCGATGTCGAGCTTCAAGACCGGCATCTCGCCTGCCCTGTACGCGACGCGCCACCGATAGCCCGAGACATCAATCATTTCGGGAGCCTCGGTCATGCGGCCGCCTGCGTCTTTGGAACCTTCGTTGTGAACGTCCATCTGTACACCTCATGTAGAAGGAAACCGTGTCTACGTGGCCAATCACCCTTGATTTGCCACATATTTCACAGCACGATACGCGTTCGCGAATCGCCCAAATCGATTGAAGAAAATACCTCAATATTGCCATTTTGTCAATCCCCCTCCCCCACGTGACCATTTTGCTCTTTTTCATGTCATCCATTGACAAACTCTCGTTTTTCGGGTATTTTGCACGTGCTGACGATGCATTTTTTATTCATTGTCTCATCGCCAGCGTTTTCATTTTTGTATGAACAAAACAAGTCAGCGTGTCGCTGTTTTAATTGACACGCAAAACATGTACCACAGCGCCAAACATATTCACGGCGCTCGTTTAGCGTTTGGGAAGGTTGTTGAAACGGTCGCCGAAGGCCGTCCGGTTGTGCGTGCCATCGCATACGTTGCCAAGTCTAAGACTGGTGAAGAACAAGGATTTTTTGATGCCATGAAGGAGATGGGTATTGAGTTGAAAATCAAAGATATTCAGGAATTTTCGAGCGGTGAAAAAAAGGCGGATTGGGATGTTGGGATCGCCATTGACGCCGTAAAGCTTGCGGATAAAGTTGATGTCATCGTGTTGCTTACCGGTGATGGCGACTTTGTGCCGCTCGTGGAATATCTCCATGGTCACGGCGTGATTGTTGAAGTTGCGGCGTTTGAAGAATCAACGAATGCGAAACTTCGCGAAGTGGTTGATCGATTTTTTAACATTTCGGAACATCACGACCTGCTCATCGGCGGACGATACAACCGACATGCGCCGGGGATGCGCGAAGGTGGATCAACATTTAACATTCCACCGGAACTTGGCATTCCAACCAAGCTTCCAAAAACATTGCCGCCGCAAGTTCAAAAGCCGGCTCCGCAACAGGCACCCAAACCGACACCGGCATCAACGCCAACGCCGGCCCCTGCCACCCAAACAAACAACAAACGCAAACCGCCGCGCACCGGCACAGAAGGCATCAAGCGCGTGAAAGTCACGTATTGATCAATAAACGAGCCCAATGGCTCGTTTTTCTTTGTATTCATTGACTTTTTCGCATTTTTTTGCTATAAACAATGCATCATTCTTAACCTTCTTCGTCCTGAGACACTGATCCGCCGCGCGGATTGAGTCTCGGGGGGAGGAACACTTCTTCGACCTTCGGCATCTCCCTGCGTCAGGGGGGGAACAAAACCCTTCCGCAGAGTGACGCCTCAGGCCTCAGATTTTTTCATGTATGGATTTTCAAAAAGAATATTCCATTGATTGGGCCGGACGAAAGCTGACCATTGGCGTTGGCAAGCTGGCTCAACAAGCAAACGGTTCGTGCACGATTCAGTTTGGTGACACGGTCGCATTGTGCACCGCAACCATGGGAGATGCCCGCGAAGGCGTGGACTTTTTTCCATTGGCTGTGGATTTTGAGGAACGTATGTATGCGGCTGGTCGCATCAAAGGCTCGCGTTTTATCAAGCGTGAAGGCCGACCGACGGATGAAGCCATTCTCAGCGGTCGCTTGATTGATCGCGCTGTTCGTCCGTTGTTCCCAGAGGGTTTTAAAAATGAAATCGCTGTGGTCGCCACGGTGTTTTCGCATGACCAGGAAAATGATGCGGACATCCCGGGCTTGATCGGCGCGTCATGTGCGCTCGCGATTTCCGACATTCCGTGGAGCGGCCCGATTGCGGCTGTTCGCATCGGCATGAAAGAAGGCAAATTCATCTTGATGCCAACGTATCTCGAAGTTGCCGAAGGCGATCTTGATCTTGTCGTTGCTGGCACCCCAGAAAAAACCATCATGGTCGAAGCTGGCGCAAGCCGCGTTCCAGAAGCAACCGTGCTTGAAGCCATGAAATTTGCTTCCGCAAATCTCGCGCCGGTCATTGATTTGATCAATCGCGTTCGTGCAGATTTTGGAAAGTCGAAAGTCGACCCGATGAAACCGAAGAACGAGGAAGATGCGGCGAAGATGAAAGAAGTCGCTGAGATCCAAGACAAGACACGCGAATTTTTGAAGACCAAAGAAGGCGTCTTGTTTGCCGAACCGCTCAAATCAAAAGCCGATCGCAAAGCTGCGGTTGGTCGTTTGAAGAAGGAAGTCCTGGAACATCTCGCAGATCTTGGCATCAGCAAAGATAACGCCAAAAAAGCCCAAGATGTCATTGACTCATTTGTTGACTCAGAGATCACGCGCAAGATTTTGGACGAAGGTTGGCGCGCGGATGGTCGCAAGATCGATGAGATTCGTTCGCTTGAATCGATCGTTGGCGTGTTGCCACGTACGCATGGATCTGGCTTGTTTCAACGCGGTTCGACGCAAGTCCTGTCCGCGGTCACGCTCGCATCGCCGGGCATGGAACAGACGCTTGATACAATGGAATTCCAGGTGAAGAAGCGCTATTTCCATCATTACAATTTCCCAAGCTACTCGGTTGGTGAAACACGTGGCAATCGCGGTCCAGGCCGACGCGAAATCGGTCACGGTGCATTGGCAGAGCGTGCTCTCATGGCCGTTCTCCCAGAACGTGAAGC
>CAITMG010000084.1 GCA_903893445.1 Candidatus Uhrbacteria bacterium
CGACGGACGGCGGAGCAGTCTCCGTCGTTTCCGTCTGCGCGGGCATCTCGCTCGAGAGCCGATAGCCGACCGCCTTCATCCACGCCTTGAAGACGGGGATGAACTCTTCGAGCGGCAGGTTATCGTCGACGAGCTTGTCCGGCGTCGCCATGCTGAGCTCTTCCTTGGCGGTCCACGCTTCGTTGGGCTTGTCGGCCAACTTAGCGAGGCGCGCGTCGTCGATCTCGGCACGGAGCTCGATCGGGACGTGCATGTGCCACGCCGCGCTCGAGATCGCACGTCGGAGTCCCAGGTGGGTCAGGATGGGCGGGAGCTCGTCCTTCACCAGCAGGAACTCGTTCATCAGCCGGGCGACCACGATCTGCCGAGCCTTGTTTCGCGTGTCCTTCCAGTCGAAGCGGTCGAGGAAGAACTGCGCGATACCCTCGGTATTGCCGTAGATCGCCAGCGTGTTCGAGTGGAAGGCGAGATCGAATTCCTGCGGCGTCTTGTCGCCGCACTCGATGACCTCTTCGATATTCTCGGCCTGCACGCCCGGTGCACGCTTGCGCGCGGTCTTGGGCGGGGTGCCGGCGAGATCGGTGCTGACGATCTGACGCACGTCCGCACGTTCCTTGAGCCAGAGCATGCGCTCGTTGGCCGGGAATCGCTTGTGCAGGTCCGCGAACGTCATGTTCGGGAACTGGTGCTCGCGCATCAGGTCGATGCACGTCGCGATCACCTGCAGGGGGCGATGCTTCCTGAAGTATTCGCTCGCCTCTCGGGCGAGTGCCTCGTCCGATGCTTGCGGGTTACTGTGAACGAGCGGGGTGATCATGAGACCTCCGGCATGATCAGTATCACGTGCTGCTCCGACCTCAGATAGGACGGAAATTGCACAAGCGCACATTTACAGAAAAGTGGGGATTTGTCAATGCTCGGATATCAAAAGCGGCGAGCTGACGCATCGTGTACTTTTTGCGATCGCGCTTTGACCGCGATACGCTCAAAAAGCATGCGATGCGGCAGATCGCCGCAATGTCCTCCTTCTTATTTCACTCGTCCCGCGCTTCCAAAGAGCTTCATCTTTCGCATCGCCACCTCGCGCATGAGCAACGTTGACGGCTCAAGCAGCTTTCGCGGATCAATGACGGTTGGGAGGTCATCCACGGCTTCGCGCATCCCCGCCGTAAACGCCAGGCGTAAATCCGTGTCGATGTTAATTTTTGCCACACCCTGCTTGATGGCCGCCACAATATCCTGGTCTAAGACACCCCGTGCCGAACCAAGTTTTGCGCCGTGATGTTCCGCAATCGCTTTGACGTCTTCCATGACACCAGATGCGCCGTGCAAGACGATCGGCAGTTTGACGAGCTTGGCGATTCTTTTGAGGCGATCAATATCGAGATGCGTCTTGCCTTTAAACTTGTACGCGCCATGTGCCGTCCCAATCGCAACCGCAAGGGAATCACAGCCGGTTTCTTTGGCGAATTGCGCGGCTTGTTCCGGGTTTGTGAGATGCGCATCTTTTTCTTCCACGCTCACGAAATCTTCGATGCCCGCAATGGCGCCAATTTCTGCCTCGACGCTCGCGCCTTTGGCATGCGCCATTTTGACGACCTGTTTGGTGATACGAAGATTATCCTTCTCTGATAAGGCAGATCCATCAAACATCACGCTCGTGTACCCGTTCGCCAAAGCCATTCTCACATACTCGAGCTTCTTCCCATGATCCAGATGCATAGCAACGGGGATTTTTCCTTTTGCCGCGACGCGAATCATTGCGGCAAGATATTCGATGCCCGCATATTCAATCGCACCTTCTGATGTTTGAATAATGACCGGCGAACGCATTTTTTCCGCCGCACTAATAATAGCTTTGATCGCTTCAAGATTGTTGACGTTCATTGCCGGAACAGCGTACTTTTTTTCTCGCGCAACAACGAGAAGTTTTTTTGTGGTGACCAGCATATTAGGTGATTTTGGTTGGTTTGAGAGTCGCAAACTTTTTGAGCACGCGTTGCATCCCGCGGACATCGAGCAATCCTTTCTGTGGTCCGATTTCATGAATCACACTCCAGCTATTTGCGGTTCCCCAGCGCAGTGATGTCGGGAGATCTTCTCCGCGCAACATGGCAACCGTCATGCCTGTTGCGAAGCTATCTCCGGCACCCGTTGTTTCAATCGGTTTGCCTGGGAAAACGGGCATCGACCAATGATCTTTCCCATCATACGCTTCGGCGCCGTTCTTTCCATCTGTGATCACGACCGTTTTTGCGCCAAGCGCATGAAACGCTTCGAGCATGTACAGCACCGAGCGATCTCCATCACCAAGTAAAAGATGAGATTCTTCTTTGTTCAAGATGAAGATGGAGCTCTGCGAAATCAACACGCGGATTTTTTCAATGCCTTGGCGGACGTGCGTGGTCCCTGGTTGAAAGACAAAATGCGTGTGCAGATGTCGTTTCAATTGCATGTGAATCTGTCGATCGAGCATGTCATGTGATGCGCCGACGGCAGAGTAGTAGATGCAATCCGTTGATGGCAGTCGCGGCAATCGATATTTTCGCGGTTGAAAATTGACGAGCTGTGTCTTTTCGCCTTGAAACGTCAGGATCGTAGCTTCACTCGTCGGGTGCTTTTCGTCTTCAATTAAAAAGCGAAGATCAACACCTTCCTCATTGAGCGCTTCACGCATATGGAATGCGGCGCGATCCGCGCCAATCCATGTGACCAGAGCGGAATGGAGTCCAAGCCGCGCTGCGCCGACAGCCGCGTTGGACGAGTTGCCAGCGGCCGGGACTTTAACGATGTGTTTCACCGGAATCTTGTCGGCATAGGCCAGACAAATGAGACATGCGTCTTTCTTCAATGAACAACTAATCGTCGCTTCATCAATATGATAAAAAACATCACGCAGCGATTCGCCGATCGCAATCAAATCAAAGGTCTTCCGTTTTGGAGGCATATGCGTGCAGAATAGCAGGATTGACAAAACCGCGAAAATCGACTATTTTGAGGCATCCGTCAACAGGTTGTGAAAGGAGCGGAGGATGAATGCACTCGAAGTGACGCGTGCTATCGCTCGATGGATCGACCGCAGATGCGGGGGAAAGATCGCTGCACGGATCGTTTGCAAAAAGGCGATCGATCCAACGCTGACGATCGAAGCTCAGGACATCCTCCGAGCGTTCGATCAGTCCGTCGCATACTTTTTCGTCACCGAGAACGGCGCGCCCGATCTCTCGTTTGAGCAGGCGACGGATATCGATCTGGTCGCGCAACGTCTGTTCGAAGCAGCTGTCTGGGTGTGTGAGGCGAACGCGCAGCCGCTCCCGGTGTTTTTCCGCGGAGTCTTCTGTGTCTTCATCGACCGTCTCATCATTCCGCGCTATCGAGCGCAGGAGGAGATGGAGCAAGACATTCGCACGCGCAGGAACATCGAGCTTTTCCTGCGACAAGAGCTCGCGCGGACCGAGAAGAAGCTTCAAGACGCGCTCAGTGCGGTGCTCGAAATGAAAAAGGAGCTCGATGAGGCCAAGCGCATCGCGCAGCCCCTCGAACTCCCCATGGTTCAATCGCTCGAGTTCAAAGTGAACGTGAGCATCCCTACCGGAAAGCCCAACTAGGCGATCCGGTTTTTTTATTTCTTTTTTCGTATCACGGATCGCTTGGCCGCTTCAATAATATCCTCCTTGGTCATCCCGTATTTTTTGAGGAGCTCATTCGGCTCACCGGATTCACCAAAGTGATCCGGCATACCGACACTCTCCATCGGAGCAGGGAAGTTGCGTCCAAGCGTTTCGGCGACGACGCCGGCGAGTCCGCCCGTGATCTGATGTTCTTCCACCGTGACACAACAGCCCGTTTTTTTCACAGAAGCAACAAATGCGTTGATATCAAACGGCTTGATCGTATGACAGTTGAGGACCTCTGCAGAGATGCCTTGCTGTTCCAAGTCGCGTGCCGCGTTCATCGCCTCTGCAAGCAAAGGGCCGCAGGCTGCGATCGTGACATCTGAGCCCTCAATCACCGTATTAATTTTTCCAATCACAAACGGTGATTCTGTTGTCGTGATGACCGGTGTTTTTTCGCGTGCGAAACGAAAGTAACATGGCCCAACAAACCCCGCGACCGCGTGTGTGCACTTACGCGTCTCTTCCGCATCACACGGCACGATGACCGTGAGATTTGGCAGGACGCGTGTAATCGCGATGTCTTCGAGTGCTTGATGGGTGGCGCCATCCGGTCCAACGGAGATGCCAGAGTGCGCACCCGCAACTTTCACATTCGCATTTCCATAACACACCGACACACGCAACTGATCCCAATTGCGTCCCGGCACAAAGACGGCATAGGACGACACGAACGGAATTTTCCCCGCAAGCGCCAACCCCGCCGCAACGCCCATCATGTTTTGTTCCGCGATTCCACATTCCAAAAATCGATCCGGATATTTTTTCCAAAATCCCAACACACGCGTGGAGTCCGCCAGATCGCCGGTAAGCACCATCACCTCCGGATTCTTCTCCGCTAATTCAATGAGAGCTGTTCCGTATCCGTTGCGCGTTGGAACTTGTTCCACATTCGGATCAAAGATGTGCGGGTTGAGATGCTGAGATTCGTTGAGCATATTATTCGTGTTCGCTGGCGATTTGGCCGCCGATGGTGCGTAATTCTGCGAGGGCGATGCGCGCTTGATCGGCGTTTGGTGGGATACCGTGCCACTCATATTTGTTTTCCATAAAATCCACGCCTTTGCCCGGAATCGTGTGGCAAATAATGACTGTTGGATTCTCTGCCGTTGCACGCGCTTGGTCCGCCGCGTCGATGATGTCGCGGATGTTGTGTCCATCCACTTCGATCACGCTCCAATTAAACGCACGAAATTTATCGGCAAATGGTTCAAGCGGCATGATGTCTTCGGTCGTGCCATCAATTTGAATGTTGTTGCGATCAACAAAAACCGTCAGCTCGCGAAGATTGAGTTTTCCCGCGAGCATAAATGCTTCCCAGCATTGTCCTTCATCCAGCTCACCATCACCGGTGAGGCACCACGTATGCCACGTCGGATGTTTGATCGCCTTTGGATCTGCGTCATTCATTTTTTGATTCGCTCGACTGGCGATCGCAAAACCGACAGCCTGCGAAAGACCCTGAGCCAATGGACCGCCGCATGTTTCAATGGGGAGTTCTGGCGCAAAATGATTATTCGAATGACCTTGGAGTCGCGTACCAAGTTTTCGCAGCGTTTTCAATTCCTCGCGTGGCAAATACCCGCGATGCGCAAGCGTGGCGTATAACACAGGACAGATGTGCGCGTTGGAGAGAATGATGCGATCGCGATTGGCGTCGCCACGCGTTTCCGGCGAGATGTTCGCGATGGCAAAATAGAGCGCGGTAAAAACATCTGCCATCCCAAGTGGTCCAGCACTGTGCCCGCTTTTTGCCGCAAGGAGCATATCAATAATATCTTCGCGGATACCGTTCGCTGTCACGGCAAGTTCCTGGAGTCGTTTTTCAGAGATCATATCGGAGTTCAGTATAACAAAATACCGGCAGGCATGCTGAGCAGAGTTTGGTACCCCTCTGCGAAGCGTGTCTGCCGGTATTTTGTTTTCAGGAAATTCTATTGAACGACGTTGATTGTGCCCTGCATGCTGGAGCCATTGTCCTTGTAATCAAACGAGCCGGTGCCTGGAAAGGTGTGGCTGTATGTTTGATCCGTGGAAAGGGAACCAGATGCCCAACCGCTCCCAACGATCGTGTGTGAACCGAGATCGCCGTTTGTCCAGGTGACCGTTGTGCCCTTCTTGACGGTCATGGAAGACGGAACGAATCCATTTGTCGTGCTTCCGATGGTGACCGTTGCCTGTGTGTCATCAAGACCCTTGTCTTGTGCGATTGTGGAGGTGATCGTCATGACATCAGCCGGCTTAAAGTCGCTGGCCGTATCAATCCCTGTCCCAACTTTGTAATTGACGAAAAAGGCGTCCGCGACATCGTCGACGTTGCCCTTCCAGCTCAACCCATACAATGTCTGTGCAAGCTGTTCGCTGCCGACATGGCGAAGCACACCACCGCGATCAACGACGTAGACGCTTGGGTCTGTGGTGATCTTGATCATCTTGCGACCCGGGCGGTACGTGACGTTTTGTCGTGCAAGCGGGAGCTGAGCAAGCATCGAGTCTGGGATCTGTTTAACGCCAGAGAAATCTTTGTACCAGGTAAAGTACGTCTGGGCATTTGGGAAGACGTAGCGATGGCCATCAGCAGCAAAGTAGTACACGGCTGAGCCTGAACCCTTAATAAGATCGCCAGGAGAGAAGGCGGACGTCGTGGCAGCCTGCGACGCGAACGGGGCAAGGGCCATGGCGAGCGTTGCGGCAATAGCAGCAAATTTCTTCATAGAATGGGGTAAGAATGATGAATAAAACTACCTAAATACGGTACGCGTGTTACGAAAGTCGGTCAATGCGACGCATTACGGACGTGCGGTCACAACGACAGGTTGCTGACTCATCGCGGTGCCGGTCGTGCCAAGGGCGTCAACCGCATTTCCAGAGAAGATGAGCGATGATCCCTTTGTCCACGGACCGGTTGTCGCCGTGCATGGAGCGCCGCTCGTGCAGTGTTTGATCGAGACACCGTCTTTGATGACGTCAATTGATGACACACCGACGTTGCTTGAGGCTGTGACAGTGACATCGACAGATTCGCCATCGTAGATCGTTGTTTTTGCTGGTGTAACGGTGACCGCTGGAACATCTTTTGTACTGTTGGTGATATTCACCGTCTTGGAGGTGTATGTGCGACCGAGCGAATCTTGAACCGTTGCGTAGACCGGATGAAGCGCGCCTTCACCGCCGGTGAGCACCAGGCTCCATGAACAGGTTAATCCCGTACCGGTACACGCGTGGACGTTTGTTCCGTCAACGTTAATGTCGATGCGTGAAACAGCGAGGCTGGTATCTGCGTATGCCGTCATCCCGACATTTTGATCAGACTTCACAACAAGCTGTGCCGGAACGATGGTGACGAGACTGCTCCCATCCGTCTGCACATTCATCGTCATGCTCTGTGTGAGGACTTGTCCGTTCGCGAGCGTCACATGTGTTTCTGCGACATACGACGGCTTTGTGCCAGAGCGTGGCACGAGCGCATCGCCCGAGCAGGTTTTTGCCGTGCATGAGGTCACAAGCGACCCGTCAAAAAACAATTCCGTTTTTGAAACGAGATCCGTTCCCGTGTAATTCGAGTTGAGCGTTTCAACGTCGCTTGGCTGGAGGACAGTTTTTGAAACCGTTAACGTCAACGGAGACGTGGATGTCGCAACAGGTGTGACAGGTGTCGTTGATGTTGGCGTCGTTGGAACGACTGGCGTCACTGGCGTGACCGGTGTCACAGGTGTCGTCGGAGTCGCTGGAGCTCCACTCAACTGTTTATCGACGTTGATCGATGGAGCCGCATCCATTTGTGCGCTCGGGGAAAAGTCTGAGGCATTTTTAATGGACGGTCCCATGCTGTAGTTGATGAAAAATGCATCCGGTACATCATCAACTTTTTTATTCCAATCCATGCCGTACAACGCTTGCGCGGCCGTCTCGGTCTCAATCCAGCGAAGCGTCCCGTGTGAACCTACGGCGTAGACTTTTGGATCCGTCGTAATCTTGACGAGCTTCACGCCTGGGCGATACGTCGCATTTCCACCGAGAGGTAAATCTGCGAGTTCGCTCGCGGTCAGCGTTTTGACGCTCGAAAAATCCGAGTACCACGTAAAATAGGTGTTCGGTGTCGGAAAGACGTAGCGTTGTCCGTTTTGTCCGTAGTAATACACCGTGGCGTTTGGGCCTTTGATAAGATCGCCAGGTGCGAGAGTTGCGGCATGAACCGGCAACGCCGAAAGCGCCAAGAGCGCGATCGAAAGAGAAGAAAAAAGTCGTTTCATAGAGTGACAGAATCTAGAATAACAACTTTATTCGGATTGCGCGACTAAAAACCCCTCCTGCGGTTGAAATAGGAGGGGTAGGGGGTGGTGACAACAGGGTTTATGCGTTTTGCAATTCCGTAAACGCGGTTTTTGGATCTTCGGCGTTAAAGATGGAACTCGCGACACAAAATCGGGTGACGCCAGCATTTTTCAGTCGTTCGATCGTGTGCGCACCGACACCACCATCAAATCCAATTGTCACATCCGGCCAGCGCTGATGAATGTCGATGGTTTTTTGAATGGTGTCTTCCGAAAGCGGTTGACCCGAAAATCCCGGCTTCACACCCATGACTAAAATTTCTTTCACCTGATCGGCAAACGGCGCAATGCGGCTCACCGGCGTTTCGGGCGAGATCGCAATCCCGGCTTCAACTTTTAATTTTTTGCACCAGTTGATCAACACGTCGTGTGCAATGGGAACTTCGATGTGCCAAATGATGCGCGCAATATTTTCCGCATCTTGAATCGAACCGATGTAGGACGTTGGGTCAGATACCATCAAGTGCAACTCAAACGCAGCCTTGGAAGGGAGATTTGCAATGACCATCGGATCAAACCACGTCGCGTTTGGCACAAAGTGTCCATCCATCACATCAAGTTGAATGATAGGTGCAAGTTTTTCCGCAATCGCGAGTCGCTCGCGAAATTCCGCTTCTGTTTTTGCCAAAATGGCAGGGATGATGTCGTTCATATTATCCGAGCAATTTGACGCGGCGATGATGTCGCGCGGCTTTGGAAAATGGCGTGGCAAAAAACAGTTTCAATAATTTTGCCGCATCTTTTGACGCTTGGTGCCAACCCGAGAGCGCGATGATATTCGCGTCGTTGTCTTCGCGAGCGAGTTTCACGGTGCGTTCGTCGTACGCATCAAATGCGCGAGCGCCGGCGATGCGATTTGCAGCCATTACGACACCAACGCCGCTCCCGCACACAAGCACGCCGCGAGATGCCTTGAGTCCCGTGACCATGACGGCGAGTTCAAACGAAACCGTCGGATAATCATCGCCATCGACAAAGACGGGGGAGAGATCAACGACCGTAAAACCCATCTTGAGTAAGACGGGTTTGAGCTCCTCTTTGAGATGAAAGCCGGCGTGATCCGCGCCAAGAAAAACAGTTTGCTTTGCCATATGAGGCAAAGAGTAGCGCGGATTGGTAATTTTTCCAATCGGATGCGTTGACGTCAGGCAAAAAAACCCGCAGAATGACAAGGCACTATGTCGAACGATTCTGCGGCTCAACAGCCATCATCCCGACCCAATTTTCCTCAGATGGAGGAAGAGATTTCACTGTTTTGGGAAAAACATCGTATTTTTGAACGATCGATTGAGGAACGACCAGAGGGGAAGTCGTTTGTCTTTTATGATGGTCCGCCATTCGCGACTGGCTTGCCGCACTACGGCCACTTGCTGCAGTCCGCATTAAAAGATGTCGTACCACGCTATGCCACCATGCAAGGTTATCGCGTTGCGCGTCGTTGGGGTTGGGATTGTCACGGGTTGCCGATTGAAAATTTGATTGAAAAGAAATTGAACCTCGATTCCAAGC
This sequence comes from Candidatus Uhrbacteria bacterium, assembly GCA_903893445.1. Lineage (GTDB taxonomy): Bacteria > Patescibacteriota > Patescibacteriia > 2-12-FULL-60-25 > 2-12-FULL-60-25 > CAITMG01. The sequence goes on from CAITMG010000084.1 coordinate 9,518, forward strand.
GCGACATTGAATCGTACGGCATCGAAAAGTTTAACCTCGAATGCTACACGACGGTGATGCAGTACGCGGAGGATTGGAAAAAGTATATTCGCCGTTTCGGTCGTTGGGTCGACATGGACAACGGATACAAGACCATGGACGCCTCGTATGTTGAGTCTGTGTGGTGGGCGTTTTCCGAACTCTGGAAAAAGAAACTCGTGTACAAAGATTTGCGCGTGTCATTGTACTGCCCTCGCTGTTCAACGCCATTGTCGAACACGGAGATTGCATCCAACAATTCCTACATCGAAGCCGAAGACCCATCCATCACCATCAAGTTTAAGGTGAAGGGGGAGGAGGACACGTTTATCCTCGCATGGACCACAACGCCATGGACGCTTCCGGCAAACATCGCGCTCGCGGTTCATCCCGAGGCGATTTATCTTCGCGTCAAAATGAACGCAACCGGAGAAACGCTGATCTTTGGCGAAGCGTTGCTTTCAAAAGTGTTACGTCAATATTTTCCGTTGGACGAAAACGGTGCGCCATTTGAAGTCCTCTCAAAGATCAAAGGATCTGAGTTGGTTGGGATGGAATACGAACCGCTGTATCCCATGACGGATGACGTGTTTGCCAAGATGTCAGAGCGATCTGGGAAAACGCAATATCAGGTCGTTGATATGGAGTACGTGTTAACGGATGATGGAACAGGAATCGTTCATACGGCTCCAGGATTTGGCGAAGAAGATTTTCAGGCCGCCAAGGCGCATGATCTTCCAGTGCTCGTGACGGTCGATGAAATGGGTCAGCAAAAAACAGAAATTGCGTTTGTCGCGGGAAAGAAAATCAAAGAATCCGATCCAATCGTCATCGCCGATTTGGAAGCGCGCGGATTATTGTTTCGAAACGAGCGCAAGTCGCACAGTGTTGCCGTGTGTTGGCGTTGTGCAACGACGTTGCTCTACAAAGCGCAACCAGCGTGGTTCGTGAATGTCACCAAAGCAAAACCAAAAATGGTGGAAACCGCCAAAAAGATTTCCTGGCATCCGGATCATTTTAAAGCCGGTCGGTTTGGAAAGGGGATCGAGACCGCACCAGATTGGTGTATCTCCCGCACACGCTATTGGGGCGCGCCAATGCCGGTCTGGATGTGTACGGATTGCAACGAAACGCAGGTTTTTGGGTCGATCAAGGAATTGGAAACAGCGCTCGGCAAATCCCTCGATGTCAAAGCCGATGGATTAAAATTGCACCGTCCGTATATCGATGACATCACACTCGCGTGCGCGTGCGGCGGAAAAGCAACGCGTATTCCCGAGGTCTTGGATACCTGGTTTGACTCCGGCAGTATGCCGTATGCGTCCGTCCACTATCCGTTTGAAAACAAAACATTCTTTGAGGAAAATTTCCCAGCGGACTTTATCGCGGAAGCACAAGATCAAACCCGCGGATGGTTTTACACGATGCACACATTGTCGAGTGCGTTGTTTGGCAAAGCCGCGTTTAAAGACGTGATCTGTACCGGGTTGATCATGGCAGAGGATGGGAAAAAGATGTCCAAGAGCCTCAAAAATTATCCAGATCCATGGGAGCTCATGACAAAAGTCGGCGCAGACTCCCTGCGCATGTACATGTTGTCATCGCCAGTCATCCAAGCCGAACAGCTCAACTTTGCCGAGAAGGATGTTGAGACCATTCAACGCACACTATTTGGGACACTGTGGAATGTGCGCGCGTTTTATCTCATGTATGCGGGGACGGAAAAAATTGAAATCACCAAACCACGCAGCACGCAGGTCTTAGATCGTTGGCTCATGTCGCGTCTCAGCGAGGTGACATCAGAGATGACCAAAGCGATGGATGGATATGACATCGTTGGGGCAACGCGTCCGATTCGCAAGTGGGTGGATGACTTGTCCACGTGGTGGCTTCGCCGTTCGCGCGAACGTATGAAGTCCGATGACGCCTACGATAAGCTAGACGCCTTGCGCACGTTGCGCGAAGCATTGATTCAAACATCACAACTCCTCGCACCGTTCACGCCGTTCTTTGCGGAAAAGCTGTATCAGGATCTGGATGGTGCAAAGATGTCTGTTCATCTTGATCGTTGGCCAAAGTCCGAGGAGCGCATTATTGATACGCAGCTCATTGCTGATATGCAGTGGGTGCGAGATGTTGCCGCCGAGGCACACGAGTCACGTGCCGTGACCAAGATGCCGGTGCGTCAGGCGTTGGCATCACTCACCGTCACGATGCGCGACACCGCGTCTGCATCACGACTCACGCAACGCTCGGAGTTGCTCACGATCTTGCGTGATGAAGTGAATGTCGAAAAAGTAATCGTGTTAGGTGGAGGTGAGATGGGCGAAGCTGATCGTCAGATTGAACTCGATACCAAGCTCACGCCAGAACTCAAAAAGAAGGGCCTTGCCCGCGAACTCGCTCGTCATCTGATGAACCTGCGCAAGCAGCTTGGTCTGACGCCAGCCGATCGCATTGCGGTCGCGATTGGTGTCACGGATTTCAGCTTACGCGAGATGATTGAGTCGCTTTCCGTGGAAATTGAGAAGGATGTCCGCGCGGATGCCTTCTTGGTCGGTGAGACGCTGGCCGATGGTCAGGAGTCGTCATCTGACCTCGTCCATGAAGGAGTCACGATTCAATTGGGGATCAAAAAGGCCTAAAATAAGCCAAAAGACGAAAAGACCAGGAAAGAGGATTGACAAAATCCTCTTTTTTGTCTATGTTAAGCAATTCTCGCCACGTCATCCGACGCGCGCGGGGAGCGATCTCTGACAACCAAACACAAGAGAAAGTGAGGAGTGATGAACCAGATGCCCTCTTCGTTCCCGATGGATATCGTGTGCTGCTCGACCGGCAGAGGCGGCGCGCTACGCGAACATCGGTATCGCCTCCTGCGCTCGATTGGTTCGGGCGGCCAGGCGGACGTCTACGAGGCGCAAGACCTCGAGGCGTTCAAGAAGGATGGAAAGACGCCCCGTCAGGTGGCGATCAAGTACTCCAAGGCGGATGCGTCGAGCAACGAGCAGACCGTCACCGCCGACGCACAGCGCTTTCGGCGCGAGGCGGGCATTGCCGCGGCGATCGATCACCGGAATGTGATCAAGGTGATCAACTTTGGCGTGGATGCGAGGAACAATCTCATCCTCGTCATGCCGTACATCGTCGGCGGGCGTACGCTCAGCGACTGGATCGATATTCGATCCAAGGCGCTCTTGCAGGCGACGCTGGACGCCGCCGAAGAAGCAAGGAAGGCTGCGCTCGAAGCGGACAAGGTTCCGGCCCGGATGTTCAACCCCGAAAGGGATCTGTTCATCAGGACGTCGCTCTTCGACATTGAGACTGAGCTGTTCTCGCTCTTCGAGCAGGTGCTCGATGGCGTGGGAGCGTTGCATCGCGCGGGGATCATTCACCGCGACCTCAAGTCGACGAACGTCCTGATCCAGACGGTTCAGGGCAAGCTCGTCGCGATCATCGCCGATCTCGGCATCGCTCGGTGCATCAGCCCCGAGGCCATCGAAAAATATGGCGCCACCATGACGGTGGAACGGGGAACGATCCGAGGCACGCCGGCGTACATGGCGCCGGAGCAGTTCATGCCGGCCGCGCTCGACGAGCGCGCCGATGTCTGGGCGCTCTCGATCATCCTGTACGAGCTGATCACGGGGAAACGACCCTTCGACGTTCCCGGATTGAATCCCAACTCGTTGCAAAACCAGATCACGTACGAAGATCCGTATCCGATGAGCATGTTCGTCATCGATCCGGATCCGAGTATCGAGCGGGTCATCCGCAAGGGTCTGGTCAAGCGACCGGATGGGCGTATCCGCAACGTCGAGGAGTTTCGCCAGCTGTTCAAGCAGGCGATCGACGAGCGAAGAGCCCGACGGGAAGCCGCGTTGCAAACGGCGCCCGACGTCACGCCTGAGGCACAGGAGCCGTCGCCGGACCTGCAGGAGTCGCCGTCGTTCGAGGTCGAACGACCGAGTCTCTCTGCGAGCCGCGCGACCGTTCCGTCGCCGATCGCCCACTCGTCCAAAGCGACGATGATGGTCGGTGGCGCGGCGGGATTGCTCCTCGTCGTCGGACTGGGTGTGTGGTTCGCGTCACGTTCGTCTCCGACGAATACGACGCCTCCGCAAGCCCAAGCAACCACGGCAAGAGCCACGGCGCAACCGGTCTCGACCACGTCGAAACCGATCGCGCCGACCACGACGCGGACGTCAGCGCCGTCTGCACCGGCACCAACGGTGTCCGCCAAGCCCAAGTCGCATCCCGCTCCTACGAGCGGTCAGGCGGCAACGGAATGGAAGGACGCGCAGTCGTATTTCGCGAAGGGAAAGTATCTCTTTGCGATCACCTCTGCTGGTCTCGTCCTCAGCAATCCCGAGTACGGAGATTTCGCCGATGCGTATCTCCTGATCGGTGATGGCAAGCGCAAGATGGGCAAGACGCAAGACGCGTGCAAAGCCTATCAATCCTATCGTTCCTTCGATGGCGTGCCCGCGCTATCGGCTGATGCGCAAGCGTTTGTCGATGCGTCGTGTCCGTCCATGAAAGAATGAACTCAACCCTCCGGTGTCACATCGGAGGGATTTTTTTATTTTCGTTTGATCGTGGTAGGATGCCTCCACTATGATTGGATCGTTACGCGGAACCGTTTTGGAAGTTCATGTCGCGTATTTTTTATTGGAAGTCGGTGGCGTCGGATATATGGTCAAAGCCGCCGGTTCACTACTCTCATCGCTCACCGCCGGTGAAGAACGATTTTTTTACATACATGACCACATCCGGGAGGATGCGCACGATGTTTTTGGATTTTTATCAACCGGCGAGCTCGAGATGTTTGAGCGATTGCTCTCGGTGAATGGCGTTGGTCCAAAAGTGGCACTGACGATGTTGTCGATTGGCAGTCTCGATACCGTTCGTCGCGCGATTACCAACGGCGATCTTTCAACGCTCACCTCTGTTCCAGGTGTGGGAAAAAAGACGGCACAAAAAATCATTCTCGATCTTAAGGGAAAATTGGTGGAAGAGGAAGGATTGGTTGCCGGCGACGGCGAAGTCGTCGAAGCGCTGGTATCACTGGGATATTCCGCGCAAGTTGCGCGCGAAATTTTAAAAACCGTTCCTGCAAGCATCGTCGATGTTTCCGCTCGCGTGCGCGAAGCGCTAAAATATCTCGCGAAATGAACCTTGTCGAAATCACCTCGCCAGACGTGTGGGATGCGTTTCAAGCCGCGCAGCCGTTTTCCGCGTTTCCGCAATCATGGCCATGGGGTCAGTTTCGCGTCAGTCGTGGCTGTCGCATCAAACGATTTGCCTTACTTGATGACGTGCAGCGCATTCACGTTGCCGTCCAGCTCGAATATCGCGAACGAAAATTTGGATTTGGATATTGGCTCGCAGCGCGAGGTCCGGTTTTTTCTGCGCATCTTTCAGATACAAAGCGGCGTGACGTGATGCGCGAGCTGTGTGAAAAACTTTCGGATGTTGTTGACCTCAAAACAAAAACCGTTTTTTGGCGCATGGAACCGGTGAGTGAGTTGGGGCATCCGGATGGATTGGTACCGCTCTCATTCCGTCGAACGAGTGCGATGAATCCTGCCTCCACGCGCGTGCTTGATCTTGCACCGACCGAAGAGGAATTGCTCAAGCAGATGCATGAAAAGACGCGCTACAACATTCGTCTTGCGGATCGCAATGGCGTGACGGTTCGTCGGGGAAATGGCATGGCGGATCTGAATGCATTTTTAACGCTCATGGATGAAACCGCGGCAAGAGATGGTTTTGTGCAACATGCGGGTTCATATCTTGCCGCAACGTATAACGCGCTCGCACCGCAAGGGATGGCAACGATTCGTCTGGCAGAGCATGGTGGGAAAATTCTTGCCGCAAACATGGAGATTTCATTTGGCGACACCGTGACGTATCTCTATGGATCATCGTCATCCGAATCGCGTAACGTGATGGCGCCATACGCTCTACATTGGGATGCGATTCGTGATGCAAAAAAACGCGGATTTGCGATCTACGATTTTTGGGGAGCGAATCCAGACTGGAAGGGATCGTATTATTACAAAGATTCCTGGGAAGGGATTTCGCGATTCAAGCGCGGATTTGGCGGACGACAAATCAATCTGGTTGGGACATGGGATCTGCCATTGATGCCAATGGTGTACGCCATTATGCATCTGAAAAGATTTTTCCGAGATTGACGAAATATTCGTGCGTGTTCTCGGGTGGTGCTATGCTACGGGCAGGTCTTTATTCCTAATCATCATTGTATGATGTGTTCTTCTTGTGACAAATGCTGCCCCGTGCACATGGGTGCCTGGTGGCTCATGTGGGTTGGTGCGTTAAATTGGGGCTTGGTCGGTGCGTTGAATGTCAATCTGGTGAACATGATCTTTGGATCATGGCCGATGGTTGAACGGATTGTTTACATCCTCGTGGGTCTTGCCGCGATCATGATGTTGTTCACAGGTGCGTGCAAGATGTGCAAGGTCGCCGCCGGTGACAAAATGCCAGCAGGAAAATTGCAATAAAAAATCCAGCGCGCGCTGGAATGAAAACCGAGAGCGAACGCTTTCGGTTTTTTATTTATAAAAAAAGCGAACATATCCGTTCGCTAGAGTAAGGTGAGCTGCGTGAGTGATGAAACGGTCTGCGTGGCTTCGTCGGGGATGGGGAGCCGAAATCGTTCGTCGCGAATGAAGATCGTTTTCATCCCCGCCGCATGCGCGCTGCGCACGCCGTGTATCCCGTCTTCGATCGCGATACATGTCGCGGGAACGGCATGAAGAAGTTCGGCAGCGCGGAGGTAAATCTCCGGATGCGGTTTGTGATGCATGACGTCATCCGCCGTCACGATCGCGGAAAAATAGTGCCTCCATCCGAGCGCATCCAGTTCGGTATTCGTATCTTCGCGTTTTGCGCTCGTCGCGAGCCCGAGTGTGATACCACGGTCACGAAGTCGCGTAAGGAGTTCGATCGCGCCCGGCATGGGAACGATTCCGCGTTCATCGCGCACCACGCGAAACTCGGCAAAGAGATCGCTTTTCGCGATGCGAAGTTGAGGAAACTCCGCACGCAGTTGCGCGATGCACGAGTCCGCCGAAGCGCCCATGAGTCGCCCATGGCGTTCCGCTGTATGCCGTAGTCCGTACGGCTGAAGCAATCGATCGTACGCTTCAAACCACACAGACTCGCTATCAATCAGTGTTCCATCTTTGTCAAAGATAATGTGCATTGAGTTCCTCCTAAGGTTTTTCTCTCACGACTCGCGAGAAACATTCCTCACGAGTCGAATAAAGAGGGGGAACGGGATGTTCACCCCTAGAATGGTCATGATGTCTACTTTAGTCGGTTGAATTGGAGACGGACCATGTAATGAACGGACCTCCTAAACGACCTTTTGCACGCTGGGAAAAATCAGGACTGCCGACGATGTCGTTGATGATCTTGTCGGCATGTACTCGCAGAGATTCCTCGATTTCTTTTTCCATCTCTGATTTGTACGACGCGGGGTGTGGGGCACGGAGTAACTCACGTTTTAGGGCAAGAGTTTTATGCCATTCATTTTTACCTTGAATCGACCTTACCAACGGGCATCCCATTCTTGCACCGCCCATAATACAGTTCGCGTAGTACGCACTGTTCGTGAGCGCGCCGCAGACCGGGCACTCATAGACCTGGAGCGAACGAAAGGTTTGACTCCGGGGAAAATCATCTTTCGTCAGATCATACAGTTTCACGGTGTCCGACATGAGTGACCTCCGTTGTAAAAGTTCATTTCTCTCACGACCCGCGAAAAGATATTTCTCACGAGTCGAATAAAGAGGGAGAACGAGAGAGTTCTCCCAAAAGCTGCGATTTATTAACACCGTGGTCCAATACCCCGCAGCTCCGCTGCGCTAGTCTCTGTTATCCTAAACGGAGGTCACCGCAGTGAAGGATCTTTTTGAAAGATTCTTCACTGCG
>CAITMG010000085.1 GCA_903893445.1 Candidatus Uhrbacteria bacterium
AGTTCCATCACCAAACCGCGCCTCCTCCTGCACGTCTGTTGTGGCGTTTGTAGCGCGTATGTCCCGGAATTGCTGATTCCGAATTTTGACGTCACCGTGTACTACGAAAATTCCAATATCTATCCGAGCGAGGAATTTGATCGTCGACAAGAAGCCGCCAAATTCATGGCCGCATCATTCCAACTCCCCTTTATCGAAGCACCGTATCGACCACAGGATTGGGAAACCGGGACGCGCGGGATGGAATCCGCACCGGAAAACGGCCCACGATGCATCTATTGCATCGGATATCGTCTTGGAAAGACATTTGAATTCGCCAAACAACACCATTTTTCCTGGGTCGCAACAACGCTCAGCGTTAGCCGACGAAAAAACGCGACCATGATCAATACGCTCGGCGACCAACTCGCACAACAAACCGGAATTTCCTTTTTAGGAAAAGATTGGAAGAAAAATGGCGGCGCCGACACCTCTGCGGCCCGCGCAAAAGACGCGGGAATCTATCGCCAAGAATATTGCGGATGCAGATTCTCCCTCGAACGTCTCACGAGAAAAAACCAAGCCCCCCTTCGACAAAATCCGTAATCAGGCGTATAAAAGGCCTATTCATTCTCTTTTTTCCTTTTTGGGTCTATGCCAGATCAATATACGTCCACATCGACAACCGGTTTCGGAAGCCGTATCGGGAGTTCGATCAGCGGAGCTTTACTGGGCATCTTACTCTTTCTTGGTTCATTTGGACTCCTTTTTTGGAACGAAGGACGCGTTGACGTGTCGCTGATCGCCAAAAATGCGATGCAAATCGACGCCACGGCTCAAAACACCTCTGCCGAAGGCAAGCTTGTTGCCGCATCTGGCACGGTCACGACGGATGCACCAATCGGTGACGACATGTTCTTACAACCAGGCAAATATCTTCAAGTCAAACGCACGGCCGAGATGTACGCATGGACCGAAGAAAAAGACGAAAAAACAACAAAAAACACCGGCGGATCAGAAACAACGGAAACAACCTACACCTACAAAAAGGAATGGACAGACACGCCGGATAAATCCAGCGAGTTTCAGCACCCAGAAGGTCATGAGAATCCAAGTCCGTCAATCGAAAACGACACGATCACCGCAAATGCGATGCACGTGGGAAATTACACCCTTCAAGCGTCATCGCTCGAACTCCCAACCGGCGACAAGATCTCACTCACGTCGAGCAATACAACGGTCACATCAAGCACAGGTGCCGTCATTGCGAACCAGCAATACATCTTTGTCGGCTCAACCTCGACCAGCTCGCTCAGCTCCCCACAAATCGGCGATCTTCGCGTGAGCTACGTCGGCGTTCCCGCAGATAAGCAACTCGTGGTCTTTGGTCAGCTCCAGGGAACAAGCATCCAACCATTTGTCGCAAAAGGCGAAACCCTCTATCGCGCATTTGTGGGAACAAAAGACACCGCCGTCGCCGATCTCCACGGCGAATACACGTTGCTCAGTTGGATTCTTCGCGCCGTGGGATTTATGATGATGTGGATCGGTCTCTCGTTGGTCCTTGAGCCAATCAGCACACTCCTTGATATCTTACCGATTGCCGGATCACTCGGTCGTGGATTGTCCATGGGAATCGCATTCATCGTCTCCCTCGTGCTCTCAGTCATCACGATCGTTGTGTCCATGATTCTTCACAGCATCATTGCCATCATCCTCGCGGTCGCAATCGCGATTACCGCCGGTGTCCTGTTCATGAAAAATCGAAAAAAATCTTTGGCGACACCGACGCCGCCAGCCACGACATAACCAAAAAAACAAAAACGCTCCGAGACACCTCGAAGCGTTTTTTTATACAACGAAACAATCTATCTCCACGCGGATAAAATCGCTGCGCCAATCATCAAACATCCCAGCGAAGCTCCAGCCATAATGAGTGACTTTATCACAAACCATTTTGGTTCGGTCCCGCCAAATAAAACGGCGCTGACCTGCGTTGGAACAACAAATCCGATCCAAAAAAATCCCGCAAGACCAAACGCATTCCAATCCGGTGGAAGGACCGTAATAAACAATGCCAAAACCATCGTTGTCACGATCGTCATCAAGAATTGCATCGCAAGCAACGGACCAACCGTCGACTGCATCTTTTCCTGCTCTGCCTTGGAACGTGTATCAAATCCATGGATCTTTCCCCACAACGAACCAAAAAGAGGCGTATACCACACCGCTCCAAAAAAGAACTGTGCAATGGCCGCCAACGCAATAGCGAAATAATTGAAATGCATATGAATGTCAGAATAACACATCAAACGGAAATTTGCTGAAAAAAAAGCCGCAGGACATGCGACATTGAGAAACGACTACGAACCGACACCCTTCATCAGCCGATGCATATGCGCAAGCAAAAGCGCCTGCATTTGCGCAAATCGGAGAAACTCCCGATTCCACAGACCCGCACCACGCTGTGCGTAATGGAGTAAGTGGATGGCGTTCTTCCGCTCATCATCCGTCAGACCAGTGAGTGGAATGCGCGTTTCCAAGAATCCAACAAAGTGCGGAACGAGTTCACTGATTTGCGGCAAATCCTTGACCCCAAAGAACAGCCGATCCTTTGCCTGGGCAAGGACGCGATGATCGCACTCCGTCCCCATCGCAACAAACAGTTGAAAAACATTCTCCATCAAATCCAATCGGAATGATGGGTTCTCAAGAACCTCTGCAAGAGTACGACGTTCCATGCCAAACCTCCAACGTTCAGGTCAAACAAAAGAAGCTAATCGGATATCAATGTGATCGTCAAGGACGCATCCTACCGCGCCTTCCGCCGCTCGTTGATCACCCCGACAATCAACGGGAGGAGAAACGTCAACGCATAATACAAATACACGTCCAATTTGTAATATCCATCCGCCGGCTTCAACAACATCACCAAAAAAAGATAATCACACACGACCGCGATCGCTGTCCAAGACACAGATAACACCAGCGCTTGTTGCATCGAAGCTGGTCGAATTTTTTTGAACAACACCCACAGGGTGATCACCGTACCGATCGGCGTCAAAATCCAGCCAATGAGCGAAGGTGGCGCAACCATAAACAAAACGATTCCCAACGCATACCCGATAAACCAAAGGAGCAATCCCCAACCGAGTGTATTTTTAAGCGTTGTTTTGGACATATGGTTGATAAAATATTTCTACGTAATTTACTATTTGGAAAAATACGTCTCAACAAGATACTTCGCGTATTGTTGGCAATGACCAACGGTTTCGTAATTCATGATGCTTCCTGCGTAATACGTGCACTGCAATCCTTGAAGCTTTTCCAACGACGGATAAAAGCCCTCGCGTAAATCCTGCGCAGAAACGTGATAAAAATACTCCCAGTCTTTTTGATGGACGATCTGCTTCACATCACATCCAAATTCGCGCAGATCTGCGGTCAACGTATCACAAATTTCTTCAATGGAGGTTTCCGGTGCAGCGGTTTGAAAAAGGACGGCGCATTTTGTTTCCGGCGCATACGCTTCAATGCCAAGGACATGCCCTAGCCGCTGTGGAACAGCCTGATCGACTAAAAAGCCCGTGTGAAGCGGAACAGAGCCCTCTATCAACGTTGAAATCATTCGATGCGAACGGATCTTTGGAAACAAACGCGATTCTTCCTCCGAAAGATCAAGATACGCCTGCGCGTGATTGAGCGGCGTTGTCACAATCACGCGATCAAAGACTTCATCTTTCCCATTCACGGTGATGCGAACGTCCTGACCGGACGAACGATCAATCGCGGTAATCTGTGCACCAAGTCGGACATGCAAATCCGCAGCAACTTTTTCCCACAACTCCATCCATCCACCCGGAAAAAAACACACGAGACCGCCGTTCGTCAGCAAGGAGCGCATCAACGACACATCCATCATCGATGCCATGATTTTTAATCCATACATCGCTGGCGTTGTCGAAAAATATCCATACCCCAACCCCGCCACCGCCGGTTCAAACGCATGTGCCGCAGCTTCAAGATGATGCGCGTGAAGATATCCTTCAAAATCCTGAAACAATTCCGGTGAAACATCGCGAAACCCCGGCTCGGTTAAATGATTCGCATGGATGATCTGATGCAACCCAACCAACGATAACGCCAGATCAAGCCACGACGTTGATTGTTTGGCATACGCGATCGGATTCATCCACTCCCCTTTGGAATAATAAAAATCTTTTGTTTCAAACGGCGTATATGGGACGCGATACTGGTCCGCGAGACGCGAGATATCACACGGACGCGAAAACATCATCGAACCCAAATCGTACTGCGTCCCCTTGTAGGCAAGGGAAAATGTCTTGCCGCCAACACGGTCTTCTTTTTCAAAAACCACGACGTTGCGAAAACCCCGTTCTTTCAACGCCAACGCCGCGGTCAAGCCAGATACTCCAGCACCGATCACGGCAATTCGCATATCCAAATCCTGTTGCATAACGAGTCAAATAGAGCATAACACGGAAGCGGAGAAAGCGATCTCAAACACAAGTTTACGAAAGAAATGGATTTGACGAACGATCATCATGTTCATCTGGCGATAGCGTACGAAACCGCTCTTCTAAAAAAGCCACATCCTCCGGTTCACGAACGTCGACACTTCCCACAAATTCCCCTTGCGCGTCATACGTCTCCATTTTCCAATTCGCATACTCACCAAGGGACGGCATAAAAACGCGAACGGTTCCGTCACTGATC
>CAITMG010000086.1 GCA_903893445.1 Candidatus Uhrbacteria bacterium
ACGTTGTTGACGCAACAATACGACAAACCGATTTTTATCGAAAAATATCCGGCTGCCGTGAAAGCGTTTTACATGAAGCGCGATCCAAGCGATCCGACGCGCGTTTTAAACGCAGATCTTCTTGCGCCAGAGGGATATGGCGAGGTGATTGGTGGTTCACAGCGTGAAGATGATTACGAAGCGTTGCTCGCGCGTATTCGTGAACACAATCTTCCGGAAGCGGCGTTTCAGTGGTATCTCGATACGCGAAAATACGGCTCTGTTCCACATTCTGGATTTGGATATGGGTTAGAGCGCCTTGTTGCCTGGATTTGCGGCTTGCATCACGTCCGCGAGACGATTCCGTTTCCACGATTGTTGAATCGCTTGGAACCATAAGTCTCATCAATTGTATTGACACCCAGCTTAGCTGGGTGTTTTATTCTTGTATCCATCGGTGTTCACTGAACAGATCTACGGAGGACGTGATGTCGCCTGCACCGTCAACGACGCTTGTCGAAGCCGAAGCGCCGTCATCGAGCGCTCCGGAGCAATTTGAGGGGGACGAGGAGGCGGGGCGCTTGTTTGCGTTTTTCGCTTCCAGATGGACAGTCCAATTGGGACCGCGTCGACCGAAATGCGATATTGCATGGGCCGCGCATCGTATTAGTCGCGTTGAGCATATCGAGGAGCACGTTCGTGTTCGTGGGTTTCATGATCATGCGCCATTGCCGGAAGCGAACCTACATCTCGTCCTCGTTGGAGCGCGAGTTGCTGAGCGGCGCGTTCGACCGGAGTTGGAGGGGTTTCTTCGACGGTTCGAGGAGCTCCTTTGTCGACAATCGTTTCAACGGATCGGTCCACGGATCGAAGGTGCGTTTCGGTCTGTGAATGGGTTTGAGCCTCCGTCGCATATGGGGGAGATGTTTACCGCATTAACGGCGTATGCGTGCGCCCTGCGGCTTCATCCGGACTATGGGAACGCCAAAGCGTTTCATCATCCCGAGGTCTTTCGGAGTTTTGCTCAGTTGTGTGGAGCGGGGAATATCCTGTTCCATTTGAACGGCATGACCGTTCACAACTTGAGTCTTGCGGAGTAATCCGTATGCTTGCCTCGACATCTGTTGGGGCTTTTTTCTTTTTGTCGTCCGGGATACACTTTTTGCATGAAATCTCGAAAATCCAGCCATGGATCAGGCGGTGCAGCGCTCCCATTTTTTACAACCATTTTGGTGATTGGTGGCGTGGTTGGCGCGGCATATCTGTCTTCACAGCATTCGCCGGTGACGACATCTGCGCCATCTGCACCAACGTCGACGTCTGCGCTTGATACACAGACGGCCGTGACGACATCATCAACCATCACAGGCCCGCAATTGGCGCTTGTGACAGGGGATGGCATTCAAGTTGTCTCACTGGATGGCACGGTGCAATCGTTGACAGTTGATCAGTTTTCGCACCGCGTCGCCGAGCCGCTTCGACCAACGATTGGTGCAGATGCAGCAAATGGCACGCAAAAGATTTTTTCTTTGGGAACATCGTCGACATCGAATTATGAGCTTGCTCCGGATCATCGTCACGCGGCACACATGATTGCTCCAAAATCAGACGGAGCTTCGGTTGTTGATTTTTCGCTGCATGGTGAAGCATCTCAGCCGATTGTCTTACGTCTTGGGTCGGCGCCTATTCGGGATGCGGCGGTTGGTACATGGGCGAATTCAAAAACGGTCCTGATCGCCGGGACGTCAAATGGTGCGCGCTGTGTGTATCGTGTCGGTGTCGACGGGACGGTTGCATTGGTTGCAACGTTGCCGGATTCTGCCATTTGGTTGGCTGGTCAAGGAACGTCGATGTGGTACGTTACCGCCCAACCAGGGGAGGGACTCGAGTCTGATCCGTTGCCGCCGTCAGCGCTCCATCGTGTTTCCGCAACAGCGGATGATCAGGTGTATGCGGATGATCAACGCGTCGTGATGGGCGTGGTTGGTGGTACGGGGTCGGCGTATGCTGTTCGTTTGAGCGATGGCTCAACGATCGTGCGCGGTCTTGATGGATCGGATGCGTCTCTCGATGTTGGGAAGAGACAGCCGGTGTTGTTTCTTGCCGATGGTCGGTTGATTTTACGCGATGGTTTTCAATTGGTTGTTTCCGATACGGCAATGAAAACATTTTCAAACATCACGACGTTGCCAGCCGGACAAGTGCGCATTTTTGTGATGCCGATCCGTCTCGACGAGTTGCCGACGAAGCCGTAGACTGTGGGGGAATATGTCAGCTGATTCTACGACAAATGGGTTTCGGACGCTTGCGATGATTGGTGGCGTGGCGATTGTATCGCTCGTCATTCTTCCGTTTGTACTTGGGTATTTGTTTATCCAGCAACTTGCGCAAAACGCCTCAACGACAGCACATGGGTTTGTAGCGCCGACATCGACCCTTCCAGGGCTCGGTCAAAAAGGATATCACTGCGGCGGCAAAGCCCGATTGCCTTGTGGTGCGGGTTTAGTTTGCTCGACGGATTCGTCGCCGCTTCCAACGGAAGGCGTTTGTGTCTCGGCGACACCGGCGGTCGCGACATCAACGATTTCCTCGATCACGCTTCAGCAGAGCGGTGCCTGTCAAATGACGTTTCCGGCATGTGATCGTGGGTATGCGTGCATACCGTCAGTGACGGGCGCCTCGTGTGCCGCTATTGGGTCAAATACGATACTTCCGCGCATTTTAACGGCCAAATTGGACGGTGCTTCCTATGCCGATGGGGTATATCGCGCGCCACCGGGAACGAATATCTCGATCACCGTTCAGGCCTCAAACGCCACAGCAATGACGTATCGATTCGGCTCTGGGGAAACGGGATCCTTCAAGAAATCCAAAGGCGGAACGTTTACCGGGTCGTTTGTGATGGGCTCCCGCGTTTCGGATGATCTTGTGGTTATTGCCGCCTCGGCGACCGGTGCGTCGCCTCTGTGGTTTCGGGTTGCCTCCATTCAATAACTCTTGTACAGTTTCAAAGCTATGAAACGCATCATGAACCGGAAAACGGTCGAATTTGTCGGCCAAGAAGTCACCGTTTGCGGATGGGTCAACTCCCGTCGTAATATGGGAAAGCTCGCTTTTTTGGACATGCGCGACCGATCTGGTTTGCTGCAGGTCGTCCTCGTGCCAGCGGAACTCACCGAGTCCGCACGCGCCTCCATGGAGGATATTCGTTCCGAATATTGTCTGAAGATTACAGGCATCGTGAATAAGCGTGGGGACAAGCAAATTAATCCAAATTTAGAAACAGGGACGGTTGAAATGTTGGCGAAAGATGTTGAAATTTTGAATACCTCAAAAACGCCACCATTTGAATTGGAAAATACGATGGCGATCAACGAAGAAGCTCGGTTGAAATATCGCTATCTTGATATCCGCAGTCAGCGCATGATCAAGAATCTTGATCTTCGCGATAACGTGGTTGCCTTCATGCGCAAATTTTTACGCAACGAAGGTTTTATCGAAGTCGAAACGCCGGTGCTCACAAAGGGAACGCCAGAAGGTTCGCGTGAATATCTTGTGCCATCGCGTTTGCATGATGGAAAGTTTTACGTGTTGCCGCAATCACCACAACAATTTAAGCAATTGTTGATGGTTGCCGGTGTGGAAAAATATTTCCAAATTGCACGCTGTTTCCGCGATGAAGATCAACGCGGGGATCGTCAACCAGAGTTTACCCAGTTGGATATGGAGATGTCGTTTGTGACGCAAGATGATGTTCTTGAGATCAACGAACGATTGATGATTGAGTTGGTGAAAGAAATCGCACCGGAAAAACACATTACCAACGTGCCATTTCCGCGTATTAGCTATCGTGATGCGGTTGCGCAATACGGGAGCGATAAACCGGATATGCGTAAGGATAAAAACGATCCAAATGAATTGGCGTTTTGCTGGGTGGTGGATTTTCCGATGTTTGAAGATGATAAGGAAGGCGGCGTCCAGGCAGCGCATCATCCATTTTGCATGCCGCACCCAGACGATCTTCACTTGCTCGATACCGAGCCAATGAAGGTTCGTGCGTCATCGTACGACATGGTGTTGAATGGGTATGAATTGTCATCCGGTTCCATTCGTATCCACAAACGCGAATTGCAAAACAAGATTTTTGAATTGCTCGGTATTCCGGCGGAACAGATTCAGGCGCGATTTGGTCATATGCTCGAAGCGTTTGAATACGGTGCGCCACCGCATGGCGGCATGGCTCCGGGTGTGGATCGTCTCGTGATGATTCTCGCCAACGAACCAAACATTCGCGAAGTCATTGCCTTTCCAAAGACCGGCGATGCACGCGACTTGCTCATGGGCGCGCCATCCGACATCGAGCTCAAACGTCTCAACGAAGCACACATTCAGATCAAGAAATAACGTGAATAACGGGGCGAAGACAATATCCGTAGGGACACGGCATGCCGTGTCCCTACGGATATTGAACGAACAGCAAAAAATGAGAAAAGGGGGTTGACAAAACCCTTTTTTTGGTGTATAAAGCGATAATTCCTTTTCTAGTTGGAAAGGTGCTCTCCGATGGATGTCGGAGGGAACGAGGTTTGATTCCTGCCTCAATTCAGGGATTTTGTATAGAGTGAGGTGCCGTATGGTTACCGAAGCGATCGTGAACGGTCCGTCGAAGTGGGATCTGATGCTCGCGATCTTTGACAGTACCTCCGAGAAGCCTCGTCGTGTCACGTTCGTTCTTCACGACGGACGTCGCATCGAGATGAATCTCGTTGCCATTTCGCGAGAAGATGGCTCCGGTGAATCCTGGTGCTTCGAAGGTCTCGTCCGCTTGTCTGACGGCGAGTGTGAGCGACTGCTCAAGGGGTACTTCGCTACGCGCGACCGCAGAGGGACGCTCTGGTTCTAGATCGGCCTCGCAACAAAGATGTGACTAGGATGGGGCGCGGCTTGCCGTGACCTTCGACCCCCGGTCTGCAAACGGCAGACTGGGGGATTTTTTTATCTTGAAACATTTTTTAGAATATGGCAGCGGTAGATATATGAGCATTTTTGTTGATCATTACCGTCGATCGATTCGGATGAGGGGATTTGATTATTCCGCACCGAATGATTTTTTTATCACGATTTGCACGATTGATCGTGAACCGTTGTTTGGAAAAATTGAAAATGGGGAGATGAATTTGTCGGAATATGGGAAGATCGTGAAAATGACGTGGGATGAAATTCCGTTGCATTATTCGAATATCGAATTGGATGAATTCGTTGTTATGCCGGATCATGTGCATGGGATTGTGCGGATTGTGGGTGAATTGGATATTTACCGATGCAATAATGTTCGGGGTATGGATATTCGTAGGGGCACGGCATGCCGTGCCCCTACGAATATCGAATGTGCCCCTACGCATATAAACCATGCTGATATTTCATCATTGGCATTTCATCAACCGCAATTCGAACAATTTAGCCGGCCGACAATAAATTCCATCCCGACGATTATGCGATCATTCAAATCCGCCGTAACAAATCGTATTCATGCCATCCAGCAATTTCATCGTCCCGTCTGGCAACGGAATTATTATGAATGCGTGATAAGAAATGAAGATGGATTATCTGCGGTGCGAATGTATATTCGGAATAATCCGAGAAATTGGGGTAGGGATAATTGAAATCCGAAGGGACACGGCATGCCGTGGCCCACGGAAAACGAAGCACACATTCAGATCAAGAAATAACGTGAATAAAAAAAAGCCCTCCGATGACACTCGGAGGGTTTTTGCATCACATGGATGCGAAGTGCTCGTGCAGCTTGGTGCGTAGAGCGGTGAGGAGCGACGCGTCGCAGATGCGGTCGCTGAGGAGAACGTGGTGTGCGTCGCCCAGTTGCGTTGCCGAGAGAATGAATCGCCAGTCGCGGCAATCCGTTCGTTCGGCATTGGGGCCGATGCCAAAGCAGATGTGATCGGGCATCCAGGAGATGCCCATGATGACCGATTCTTCGGCGAGATCTGGCGTGTGATCTGACTCTGCGAGAACGAGACTTCGCACGACGCGCGTGATGCGCTCGCCGTGCGCGCAAGAGAGAATTTCAACATCACGAGGACGCGGAAATTGGAGATAAAGGTGCATGGTTCAATTTTTCTATCTCGAGCTGGATTTTCTGTCAATGGTGGGCTAAACTTGTCTTTGTGGCTGTGACGTTTCATGTGGAGACTTTTGAGGGTCCATTGGACCTGTTGCTTCAGCTTGTGGAAAAAAACGAGCTGGATATCTCCACGGTCTCGCTTGCGACCGTTGCGGAGCAGTTTGTGGCGCATGTCAACGAAAACCCAAACATTCCGCTCGAAGAATTGGCGGATTTTTTGGTTGTGGCGGCAAAGCTGATGTATCTCAAATCCAAGCTCTTGTTGCCGGATTTGTCTGAGCCGGAATTGGAAGAAGGTCCAAGCCTTGAAGAGCAGTTGAAACGATATCGCCGTTTTGTTGAGCTATCTCGTACGATCGAGGGGATGTGGAATGCGGGCGCAATGTCGTTTCCGCGCACACAACGGGCGGCAAAGTTGCGCGAAGCTGTTTTTACGCCTCCGCCGGATGTGACGACGGAAACGTTAGCGGAATTGATCCGACGCGTCGTGGCTCGACTTGAACCGCTCGTTAAATTACCGCAAGCTTCTGTTGAGCGCGTTGTGTCGATTCAGGAAATGATTGGGTCATTGTTTACGCGTGTTCGGGAAAAGACGCAGATGAGTTTTCGGATGTTTGTGGGGAATCGCGCCTCAAAAGGGGAGATGATTGTCAGTTTTCTTGCCTTGCTCGAATTGGTGAAACAGCGGTTTGTTCGTGTTGGTCAGGGGAGCTTGTTTCAAGATATCCACATCGAGGCGCATCCAGAGGCGCCTTCGGAAGATCCTTTATCCCATTCTTACGTATGACCAGCGAATCTCTTCTCGAAGCCGTGTTATTTGCGGCCGCTCGCCCGTTAAACCTCAAGAAATTGGCGGAGATTGTTCAGTTGGACGCGGATGACGTACAATCAGACCTTGAGCAGCTCCGGGAACGTTTAGATGCGTCTGAGTCCGGAGTGATGCTTCAAAACAACGGGACGGATTACGAGCTTGTCACGCGTCCGGAAGCTTCGGAAGCGGTGGCAAAGGTCGTGAATGCGGAGTTGCACGGTGAATTGTCGCGTCCGTCATTGGAAGCGTTATCGATTCTTGCGTATTGCGGCCCGATGACACGTCCAGAGCTTGAACAGATTCGCGGCGTTCAGTCAGCCATGATTCTGCGCAACTTGATGTTGCGTGGCTTGGTTGAGCAAAAGGAAGAGTCTCGTCTTGGTCAGCCGGTGTTTGCGGTTACGTTCGATTTCTTAAATCATCTTGGGATTGAAAATGTCACTTCTTTGCCTCACTACGAAGATATGCGCGGACATGCGGCAGTTGCCGACGTTCTTGCGCAGCTTCAAGAATCCGTCGCTCCGTCGACGTGATGCTATGATCGGAACCCTTATCGGTGCGGCACTTGTGCTTGGAATGAGCACGCCAGCGGATGCGCAGGCCGTTTTTGGACCCTCAGAAAATCAAACTATTGGTGTTGTTCCGGTCAAAGTTCGTCGTGATAGCGTTGGGGTGAAAACCGCAAGCCAAAGCGCGTTTGTTGCGGATGTCGCGAGTGGGAAAGTGCTGTACGCCAAAGATCCGCATCGCGTTCGACCGATCGCGAGTTTGACAAAAATCATGACGGCAATGGTTTTTTTGGATTCTCATCCGGATTTGTCACAAAAAGTGACCGTTTTGGAAGAAGATCAAGATCATCAAACGAAACCTGTTTTTCCGACCGGTGAAATTTTGACGCTTGAGCAGGTTTTGAAGACGATGCTTGTCGGTTCGGTCAACTCTTCCGCAAATATGCTTGCGCGCGTGACGGGTGGGGAAGAGCAATTTGTGAAAGCGATGAATCAAAAGGCAAAAGATTTAGATTTAAAGTCGCCTGTCTTTTTGGATCCATCTGGATTGAATCCGGATAATCGTGCGAATGCCGCGGATGTGGCGGCGATGCTTTCGCAGGCGCTGTCGTACGACAAGATTCGAGAATTTTCAAAAATGCCAGAGGTGGAAATTGCGACGGCCTCCACGACAAAAGCATTTCATGTGAAGTCGACAAATTTATTGCTGACGTCCTATCTCAACGCCTCTCCGTATCGGATCGTTCTCGCAAAAACAGGCACGTTGCCGCAGGCAGGTTTTAACATGGCGCAAGTGACGTCGAACGCTCAAGGGCATCAGATCGTGGCGGTGGAGTTGGGGAGTGTGAATACGTTTTCTCGTTTTCAAGATATCAAGATGCTCACGACATGGGCGTTTAACGCCTATCAGTGGCAATAAGAGAAAAGAGTAGCTCGTAGCTGGTAGCTAGCGTTACGAAGATTATGAACATTGGCATTGATTTGCGCTGCTTGCCGAGTGACGGCTCCGCCGGAGCTGGTGTTGCGCATGCGTCGCGGGCGTTGTCCGAGGCGCTTGTTCATGAATCGCGTGAAGATCTTCAATGGACGATATTTTTGCCCGCAGCCGCGCCATGGACGTCGGGAGGGAATGTGGTTGGCTTGCGTTCGACGAGCGGGGGAGCGTTACGCGAAGCTCTACGCCGATATCCGTGTGATCTTCTTTTTGTGCCAAGCGGGGCTGTTGCGCCGGGTGTAAAAATCCCAACCGTTCCGTGGGTCCATGATTTGGATATTTTTGATCATCCGGAGTGGTTTGCGGAGTCTCCGTTGCGTCGTGCGGTTTCGACGCGTCTTTTTTTAAACGGATTACGTCGCTCGCATCAGATCTGCGCCGTATCGGAGTATACGAAAGGATCAGTCATCCGCCATGTTCTTTCTCATGCAGATGATATTACGGTGACACATGAAGGTGGTGATGATATTCTCTCGACAATGCATGGGCCACCCCTGCAAGATGCAAAAACTCGCGCAAAATGTCGCGTTGCGCAACAGGGTGTCTCCAATCCATTTATCCTTTTTCTTGGAACGCTGGAGCCGCGAAAGCATTTAACGTTGTTGCTTGAAGCGTGGTTGTTGGCGCGTCATCAATTTTCGCGTCCGGTTGATTTGGTGATTGCGGGTCGTGATGGTTGGAAGTTGGCGCCGATTCATCATGCGGTACAGTGCGCACAGGCGTATGCGGCGGAAGGTGATTGTCGCATTCATCGCGTATCAGCGCTTTCCGATGAAGATCGACGAGATTTACTGCTTGCGGCCTCGTTGGTTGCGATACCGTCCCAGTCGGAAGGATTTGGGCTTGTGGCTCTCGAAGCGATGCAAGCGGGGACAGCTGTTGTCGCGTCACGTGTCGGAGGTTTGTCCGAGGTCCTTGGTGAACACGGATGTTTATTGCCGCCAACGGATCTTGCTATGTGGACACAGGCGTTGGTGCATTTAATGAATGATGGCGAGTCACGTCAGCATGTGGCGGATCAGGGGAAGTCGCGAAGTCAGCAGATGACGTGGGAGAGATGCGCAGAAGTGGTTTTTGATGTATTGACGAAAACGCCTCATTCCCGTATAGTCTCCACACGTTCGTAACTATCGCGGGATAGAGCAGTTGGCAGCTCGCCAGGCCCATAACCTGGAGGTCGCCGGTTCGAGTCCGGCTCCCGCAACCATGAAAAAACTCTCGCAAAACGAGAGTTTTTTCATGCCACGTGACGTGATAACGCGTGGAGCTTTCACGTTTTACGTGGCTTCCTATGCGAGAGTTCACATGGCAGAGCCAAACAGAAAGCTCCCAAATCGGGAGTTTTTTGATACTTGCCAAAAATGTGTTTTTCGGATATATTCTCGCCACGTTATGAGCGCTATGCCGATGGCACGGCGTTCGCGAACGCCGTGCCGGGGTAGCTCAGTTGGTTAGAGCGCGGGACTCATAAGCCCGAGGTCGCCGGTTCAATTCCGGCCCCCGGTACCATCAAGCTCAGCTTGACCATCAAAAAATCACCATTGCTGGTGATTTTTTGTATCAGATATTTTTTAGATGTGAGATACTGACGTTGATATGTACATTTCAAACAAGAAGCGATTTCTTTATATTATAACTGCAATCGTGCTTTTGTTCTGGCTTCTTGGATTCGTGGCGGGTATTTTTTTGGGGGATAATAACGTTATCGATTTTCTTATCAGTCTTTCGATTCTAATCTGGATTAGCACTTCATTGTTCTCTTTGTATAAGATGTTTGAGTCTAGTTTTCTTGGGATAAAGGGAGAAGCTACGATTTCAACATACCTGGAAGCGCTCTACCGGGATGGTGTTCGTCATTTGGATAATATTGATTTTAAATTGAACCGTGGAGACATTGATCATGTCGTGGTTTCGCCTTCAGGTGTATGGACTGTTGAAACAAAAAATACAAAAAATATTTTTTTAACTGATAAAAATTTGTTCGATAAGGAAGAAAATCAATTCTTGAAAAGTTGTTTAAAG
>CAITMG010000087.1 GCA_903893445.1 Candidatus Uhrbacteria bacterium
CGATGGGTTTGGTGCGCAATTTAACGGCCGAAGAAATGGTTGATCAGGTCATGCATTTTGCGCGTGAGCTCAAGCCAGAGGGCGCACAGGTGACGAATATCGTGTACATGGGCATGGGTGAGCCAATGAATAATTATGACGAGGTCATGAAGTCCATTCGGACGTTGCATGATCCGGAAGGGTTTAATCTCGGGTCACGCCATTTTACGGTTTCCACATGCGGACTCGTTCCAGGCATTTTGAAATTTGCCGAAGAGCCAATGCAGGTGAACTTGGCGATCTCGTTGCACTCCGCGGTCAATGAAACGCGGACCAAGATCATGCCAGTGAATCGTGCGTTTCCAGTGGAGAAGCTGATGAACGCCGTTGAGACATATTGCGCGCGCACGAATCGAAAAGTCTTTTTTGAATATTTGCTCTTGAAAGGGATTAACGACACACCAGAGGAAGCGCGTGCGTTGATCAAGCTGATGGAAAAAAATCCACGTTTGTATCACGTCAATTTGATCAAGTATCACGACACCGCGTTGTACGAAGGAACACCAAAAGACGATCGTAACGACTTTTTATTGCAGTTAAAGGAAGCCGAAATCCCAGTCACGCATCGCGTGTCGTTTGGTGAAGATATTGATGCGGCATGTGGACAGCTCGCCGTGCGCGAATCATCGACCGGAAAAATGACGCAGGGAACCGAGGCGGCGCGTGAAAATCGACAGAGTAAACCAAAACCTGCGGGGGTATGACGCGCTGGTGGTGGATCATGGGGGGTCTTGGTCTCATCGCGGTTGTCGCGACGGGAACGGTTGTTTTTTCGACGATGGCTCGTCGTTCCACGGTTGATGCGACAAAAGAGATGCTCTCCATGGATGCGTCATCAAGCTTTACTGGCGTCCCATCTGCCACATCGAGCAATCAGATCCCCGCGGGACGTTTGCGCATGGTCCACGATCCGATCGTAAAGCCAGGGGAGCTCGCGCTTCGCGTCCCGGTGTTGATGTATCACTATGTGCGAGATCTGACGCCGGGAATGTCGACATCAAGTCGGTGGTTGAGTGTTTCGCCGGAACATTTTCGCGCGCAGATGCAAGAAGTGGTTGATGGTGGGTACCACGCGATCACACCAGATGAATTAGACGCGGCATTGAATGGAAAAGCGACATTGCCTGCAAAACCCGTCATGATCACGTTTGATGATGGATATCGCGATCAATATGAAAACGCGTTTCCGATGTTAAAAACGCTTGGATTACGTGCAACCTTTTTTATCATCACCGGATATATCAATCACAACTCGCCGGTGTATGTGACGCCCGAGATGGTGAAAGAGATGGACGCATCAAGCGTCGCGACGATCGGAGCGCATACCAAGCATCATCCGGAGTTAGCCAAACTGAAACGTGCTGATCAAAAAGATGAAATCGTGGGTTCAAAGGCATATCTTGAATCGCTCTTGCATCATCCGGTGACTTCATTCGCCTATCCATATGGGAGTTATGACGATGCGGTTCTCAAGATCGTTACAGATGCGGGTTTTCACACGGCCTTTACGACGCTCCTCGGTTCCGTTCAAACGTCCTCCACACGACTTGAACTCCGACGCATTCGTGTGTTAGATGATGAACACGTTGGTCCGATTCTCCAGAAATTTGGTTCAAATGAATAAGAATTCCAAAACCGTTCTCGTTGGCATGTCCGGCGGAGTTGACTCAAGCGTCTCCGCGGCGTTGTTATTGGAGCAGGGCTATACGGTTGTTGGAGGGTTTATTAAAAATTGGAGTGACTCCAAGGATTTGTGGACCGGTGAGTGTCAGTGGCGCGGTGAGCGTCGTGATGCGATGCGTGTTGCCGCAAAACTCGGCATTCCGTTGCTGACCTTTGATTTTGAGGAATCCTATCGCAAGGCGGTGGTGGATGAACTGTTTCGCGGGTATGGAGCTGGTGAAACGCCAAACCCAGATGTGCTGTGTAATGAGTTTATTAAATTTGGATTATTTGCCGACGAGGCCAAACGCTTAAATTTTGATTATATTGCGACAGGGCATTACGCCCGCGTCGAGCACGCCGATAGCGGATCTGGTGCTGGCATTTTCCAGGCGAGGACCGTTGAGCATGTCCTAAACGCGAATCCGCAGCAGGAAAATGACTGCACCGGAGCCGCATGTTCGGCACGCTTGATGCGTGGACGGGATCCGGATAAAGATCAATCCTATTTTTTGTATCGCATCTCGCATGACGTCTTACAGCGCACGTTGTTCCCCATTGGCGAATTAAAAAAATCCGTGGTGCGAGAAATCGCGGAACGTTTTCAATTACCCGTAGCCCAAAAACCAGATAGCCAAGGGATTTGCTTTATCGGAAAAATCGACATGGCCGAGTTTTTGCGCAAAAAGATTCCATCCAAACCGGGTGACATCGTTGATGAAACAGGGAAAATTCTTGGTCAACATGAAGGCTTGGATTCCTACACCATTGGACAGCGCCACGGCATTCTCAAATCAGATACGCAGCCGTACTACGTCGCAAAAAAGGATGTGGCAACAAATCACCTCGTTGTCGTAAAAGGATCAGATCATCCGATGCTTTTTCAAAAAAAGACAACGTTGCGTGATCTTCACTGGACGCGCGGCGAAGCACCACAGACGCCACTCGAATGCGAGGTCCAAGTTCGCTACCGCCAAGAACCGGTGAAAGCCGAGCTCCAAGTGCTACAGCCTACCGCCTACAGCCTAACATTCCATTCTCCCGTCAAAGCGGTTGCTCCAGGCCAGTCTGCCGTGATCTATGTGGGCGATGAGTGCATTGGTGGGGGAATTATTGTAGAATAAGCGCCCGTTTCGCCAAGCGAAACCCGTCATGTATACTCAAAACAATGAGTCCGATTGATGCCACACGTAAACGAGAAGAGCGTAGCAGTCGCTTTGAGAGTGTCTCTCTCGTCTATTTGGCGTTCTTCGTTCTTGCAGTGCTGACGCCGTCCATCATCTCGCATGATTATCTTGGGTTGCCGCAGATGTATTGGGAAGAAATTCTCATTTTCTTTACCGGTCTTGGGAGTTTGGTGACGTTTTCTGTGTACGAGCGTCTGATGGAAAAACGAACACAGGAGCGTGACGCTGCAACACAAAGCGCCGAGCGCGCGAAAAAAGAATTGGTTGAATCCTACAAATATATCGGTTCCGTGAATCGGCAGATTGAAGTATTGAAAAAACTCGCCAACGAAACATCCACCAAGTTGACCAAGTCAAACGTCTATTGGAAGGATTTGTTGCAATCGCTCGCCTCAAACGCCGCAACCAGCGCTGGCGCAGATCGGGTCTTGATTCGATTTGTTGAGCTCAACAAGCTCCGGACAGATCGCGAAGTCATGCATGCGATTGGACGCGTCAAACAAATCAAATTCGCGAATCGGGAATTAAAAGCCATGCATGATTCCGGCGCATCGCATGCATTTGTGAAAAGTGAAGATGGGACAGATATTTTAGTGATCCCGTCAGAGAAGCGCGATTCAGATATCAAGGCATATTTGTTGATCGCAGGGAGTCAAAATACGGTTTCTGATATCGAAATTTCGCTGTTAAAGGTCTTTGCCAATCAAGCCGAACTCGTCTATCACAATTTGATTCGAGAAAAGCAGCCAAATTCCGCAATGTCCGTCGTTGAGGCAATGACATCCGGAAACGTCGAGGAAATTTCCTAATATTTGGTGCGCCTAGTCACGGTGGCGTCTTTTATAGTAGTCTATTCCTACTGTTATGACGCTTAACGACATTCGCTCCAAATTTCTCACATTTTTTAAGGAAAAAGGCCACGCCATTATTCCTTCCGCATCGTTGATTCCGGAAAATGATCCGACCGTTTTGTTTACCACGGCCGGGATGCATCCGCTTGTCCCGTATTTGATGGGCCAGTCCCATCCAATGGGGAATCGTCTCGTTGATTCGCAAAAATGCTTACGCACGGATGATATTGAGGAAGTCGGGGATAACAGTCATCTCACGTTTTTTGAGATGCTTGGCAACTGGTCGTTGGGCGATTATTTTAAACGCGAAACGATTGGGTGGTCATACGAACTGCTCACATCGCCGCAGTGGCTCAACCTTGAGCCAAAACGGCTCTATGTGACGTTTTTCGAAGGGGATGATGTTGCGCCTCGTGATGAGGAAACGATCGGGATCTGGCAATCACAATTTGTCGTTCATGGCATTGAAGCGGAAATTGGCAAAGCCGGTGTGGATGAACCAGCCAACGGGGAAACGGGTCCGCGCATCTTTGGGTATCCAAAAAAGAAAAACTGGTGGGGTCCGGCTGGGGTGACGGGTCCATGTGGTCCGGACACAGAAATGTTTTATGACACGGGTCGAACACATGACGCGGCGTTTGGTCCGGTGTGTCATCCAAACTGCGATTGCGGACGTTTTGTCGAGATCTGGAATGACGTCTTCATGCAATATGAAAAGACGTCCGATGGAAAATACAACCCACTCGCTCAGCAAAACGTGGATACCGGCATGGGTTTGGAGCGCATGGCATGCATCAAGCAGGGCGTCCCAACCGTCTACGACATTGCGGAAATGCGCGTGATTATCCAAAGCATCGAACAATCCAGCGGCAAGGCATATGGCTTGGATGATGCGATGGATCGCAGTATGCGCATTATTACCGACCATGTGCGAGCTGCGACGTTTATCATTGGTGATCCGCGCGGTGTTTCGCCGTCCAACGTCGGCCAGGGGTATATCGTGCGCCGATTAATTCGTCGTGCGGTTCGCGAGGGCCGTCGTCTTGGCATTACCGAGCCATTTTTGTCTAAGTTGTCACAGGTCGTGATCGGTGAATTTGGCGTCGCCTATCCGGAACTCGAATCAAACAACGCCAAGATCGTGGAAGAAATCGCCAAAGAAGAGGACAAATTCGCCAAAACCATTGAAAAAGGACTCAAGGAATTCGAGGGCATGATGGCGGATCATGTCATCACCGGCGAAGAAGCGTTTATTCTGTTTTCAACGTACGGCTTTCCATTGGAGCTCACGCAGGAATTGGTTGGCGAGCGCGGTGGAAATCTGGATGTTGGGGCATTTAAAGTCGAATTTGAAAAGCATCAGGAATTATCTCGATCCGCCTCATCCGGCACGTTTAAGGGCGGCTTGGCGGATCATTCTGCCGAAACAACGCGTTTGCACACGGCCACGCATTTGTTGAATCGTGCGCTCAAAAACGTTCTTGGTGATCACGTGATGCAAAAAGGCTCAAATATCACAGCCGAGCGTTTGCGTTTCGACTTTCCAAATCCGGAAAAGATGACGCCTGAGCAAATCAAAGCCGTCGAAGACATGGTTAACGACGTCATCCAAAAGGATATGCCGATTCATTTCGAGGAAATGACGGTTGATGAAGCAAAAACGCGCGGGGCAATTGGCGTGTTTGACGCAAAGTATGGCGACAAAGTGAAGGTCTATTTTGTAGGCGACGAGCCGATTGGCTATTACTCGATCGAAATCTGCGGCGGTCCGCATGTCGAAAAAACAGGGGAGCTTGGCTCCTTCAAGATCCAAAAAGAAGAAGCCGTCTCCGCCGGCGTCCGTCGCATCAAAGCAACGGTCACGGGACCGAAGGTCTAGCATCTTTGACTGTTTTTGCCTTTCCCTGCTATCATTCCCACGAATTTAATGTCACATCTGATCGACTTATCCACAACAAAACACTATGGCAGTAGCCGATAGCTCTCCGAGTAAGGATTTTTTGGTTGTTAAAGGCGTCGTTGAAGAGAATCTTCCGGCCGCTTCATTTCGTGTTAAATTAGAAAATGGACAGGTCGTTTTGTGCCATTTGGCCGGAAAATTGCGCATGAATCGCATTCGTTTAACGCCGGGCGACGAGGTTCAAGTGGAGATTACCCCGTATGATTTGACAAAGGGGCGAATTACCTATAGATTATAGCGCACTTGACAGCTTCCTCTCTAAGAGGCATCGCTGATAAGAATTCATTATTTCTCTCTCTTTATGAAGGTCAGAGCATCCGTAAAAGCCATGTGTCGTGATTGCCAGGTAGTCCGCCGCAAGGGTCGGGTTGTTGTGACGTGCAAAAAGAGTCCGAAACATAAGCAACGCCAGGGCTAGGCTCGTTTGCCTCTAAACCCCGGCTGAACTGTCTCACTCATCTATGGCACGAATTGCAGGAGTCAACCTCCCCGCATCCAAACGGATCGAAATCGGCCTGACCGCCATCTATGGCATCGGCCGCACGACCGCGAAGAAGATTCTCGCGGTTGCTAAGGTATCTGAAGGTACCCTCGTTAAGGATCTCACGGATTTGCAAGCAAACACGCTTCGCGATCTCGTTGAGAAGGAACACAAAGTCGAAGGTGAACTTCGACGTGAAGTGTTGTCCAATATTAAGCGCCTCAAGGAAATCGGCAGCTACCGTGGCTCGCGACACATTCGCGCGCTCCCGGTTCGCGGTCAGCGCACCAAGACAAACTCGCGCACCATTCGCGGCAACGTTCGCCGTACGATGGGATCAGGCAAGCGCAAGCTTGAAAAGACATAATCTGTCTTGAATTTTGAACACAACGAATTATGTCTGAAGAAAAGACAAAACAAGCCCCAGCCGCGGACAAGAAAGCCGCCGCTGCAAAGGGCAAGGCTGCGGCAAAACGCCGTGGTCCAGCAAAGAAGCGACAAGCGGTCGCTCTTGGCCGCGCCTACGTCCAGGCAACCTATAACAACACCATCGTTACCCTCACGGATCCAAACGGCAACACGCTGTCCTGGTCATCCGCCGGTTCATCCGGGTTTACGGGTCCGAAAAAGTCCACGCCATACGCCGCGTCCATCGTTGTTCGCAACGCATTGGAAAAAGCCGTTGATTACGGTCTCAAGGATGTCAACATCCTCGTGACAGGTGTCGGACAGGGTCGTGAAGGCGCCATTCGCGCGTTTCAGGCCAACGGTGTGAACGTTTTGAGCATTAAAGATTTGACGCCAATCCCGCATAACGGATGCCGTGCGCCACGTCCGCGACGTGTGTAAACCTGACCATCTATGAGACTCCGAATTACAGCAAAACGGGTTCGCCGCGAGGGGTTAAACCTCAACGGCACCGAAAAGATGGCACGCATTTTGGCCAAACGCCCATATGCGCCAGGTGTCCACGGTCCAACAGGCCGCACACGCACGACAGACTTCGGCAAGCAGCTTCGTGAGAAGCAGCGTGCAAAGCTTGTCTATGGTGTGATGGAAAAGCAGTTCCGCAACACGTTTGACAAAGCAACGAACATGAAAGGCGATACAGGTGAAAACCTTGTTCGCTTGCTCGAACTTCGTCTTGACAACGTGGTTTTCCGCGCCGGTTTTGCAAAGACACGCGCTGCCGCACGACAAATCGTGTCGCATGTGCACGTTGATGTGAACGGCAAGTCGGTGAACATCCCATCGTATATGGTCAAACCAGGCGATGTGGTCTCAATCCGCCCAAGCAAGCGCACACACAAGATCTGGAAGGCGTTCTTGGAAAGCAATCCGAAAGTCGAACCCCTCTCTTGGATCACCTCTGATCTCAAGGATCTTACGGCAAAAGTCACGAGTGTTCCTGCGGGCGACGAGTTGAAGCAGATTTTTGACCCCAAGCCAATCGTTGAATTTTATTCGCGCTAAGCGCACCTTTTTCTTCGTATGGAGTCACTTCTTCTCCCATCTAAGATCCGCCTTCTCAAAGGGGATCGCGCCAACCAAGGCGTTCTGACCGTTGAGCCTTGCGCGCAGGGCTACGGAACGACCCTTGGAAACGCTCTTCGCCGCGTGTTGCTTTCGTCCCTTCCGGGCGCAGCAATCACCGCTGTGAAGATCAAAGGCGTCGACCACGAGTTCTCAACCATCCCGAACATTAAAGAAGACGTGCTGGAACTGATCCTGAACCTCAAGGCAATCCGCTTGAAGTCATTCTCCGATCAGCCTGTCAAACTCACTCTTTCCGTGAAGGGAGAAAAGGAAGTGACGGCCGCAGACTTTTCAAAGAACGCAGATGTGGAAATTGTGACACCAAAAGCGGTGATCGCAAACATCACAGATAAATCTGCGTCGCTCGAAATGGAAGTCACCATCGAGCAGGGTCGCGGTTTCCGCACGACAGAAGAACGTTCAAAGGAAAAAATGGAACTCGGAACGATCGCCATCGATGCGCTGTACAGCCCGGTGCTGAACGTTTCGTACAAAGTCGAGGCAACACGTCTCGGCGAAAAAACTGATTACGATAAATTGATTCTCAGCGTGGAAACGGACGGGACGGTCGATCCAATCGACGCCTGCCGCGACGCGGTGACCATCTTGCTTGACCACTTGAACCTGCTCAACGATTCGTTGAAGGACATGACGTATGAAACATAATGTAAAAGGAAAAAAGTTCGGCCGCGAAAGCGCACCGCGTAAAGCGTTGATGCGAGGTTTGGCGACCAGCTTGGTGCTCTACGAGCACATGAACACGACATTAGCCAAGGCGAAAGCCATCCGCCCAATCGTCGAAAAGCTGATCACAACCGGTCGAAAGAAGACCCTTGCTTCACGCCGCGCATTGTCGCGCACGTTGCAGGTGGAATCCGCGGTCAACAAGGTTCTCGAAGAACTCGGACCGCGTTACGCAAACCGACCTGGTGGTTACACGCGCATCATTAAACTTGGCAAGCGCCAAGGTGATGGCGCCGAGATCGCACAGATCCAGTTCGTCAAGGACTAATTATATGGCCTGGAAAAACACAAAGGGGATGCCAACGGTCGCCCGAAAAACAACCGAGATTGATGCGAACGGCCTGGTGGTCGGACGCTTGGCGACGAAAATTGCCCGCATCCTCATGGGGAAGCACAAGGCAACCTACGTCCCGCACATCGACAGCGGTGAATTCGTCAAAGTGACGAACACGGACAAGATTGTCTTCACCGGAAAAAAGTGGGAACAAAAAGTCCACTTTAGCACCTCAAACCGCCCAGGTGGTTTGAAGCGCATGCCAGTTTCCAAGCTGCGTGAACAAAACCCAGGCGAAGTTCTTCGCCATGCGGTCAAGTACATGTTGCCAAAGAATCGCACGCAAGCCACGCGCCTCAAGCGCCTGATTATCGCCTAACGTATGCCAACGAAACAAACAGAAACGACCGAAGAGGTCGCAGCAGTTGCTGCAGAAGAGCCAAAGAAAAAGGCTCCGGCGAAGCGCGCTCCAAAGGCGACAAAACCAAAGGCTGACGAAGCCGTCGGCTCTGCCGAAGAAATCGAAGTGCTCGAATCTGCCGACGAAGCAGCGAGCAAGGCCGCAAAAGGCGGTTCATTTATCCCGGCGGTCGGTCGTCGCAAGACGTCCACGGCACGCGTTCGTTTGATCAAGAACGGCAAAGGTACGATCACGATCAACGGCCGCAAGATGGAAGATTATTTTTCCACCTACGACCTCCGCGATCAGATCATCAATCCGTTGAAGGTCACGGGCCAGGAAGGCGCCGTCGACATCAGCGCCAAGGTTGAAGGCGGTGGCATTCGCGGTCAGGCAGACGCGGTGCGCCTCGGTCTCTCCCGCGCATTGATTGTTCTCAACCCAACATTCCGCAAAACATTGAAAAAACTCGGTTACCTTACACGCGACGCTCGCAAGCGTGAACGTAAGAAGCCAGGTTTGAAGAGCGCACGCCGAGCACCACAGTGGTCAAAGCGTTAGTTCCACAAAAGAGATCCTCACGGGTCTCTTTTTTGTTGTTTTTGAAAGGTTGCGTGTAAAATATCAACATATGCAAATGAAAAAAGAATGGAGCACGGCAATTTTTGGGGCGATTATTGAAACCGTTTTTGGGTTTGTCGTCAATGCGGTTATGTCCATTACGGCCATTTTTGGTTCAATTTCCGTTTTTGAAAATCCGATGATTCCGGTGACGCAAGCAGTAACAGCTTTCATTGTGGCATTGTTCTTTTATCGAATTCAATCAAAGGAATTAAAATGGTCTCCAATATTGATGGGGCTGTTCTTTGTGATCATTTGGCTGCTCGCCGTGCCACCATCCGGTGCCGTCGGTATTCCAATGATCGTTCGATATTTTCTGTTCTTGTTTATTCCTTCCTGTGTTGGCGGATATATTGGATTGCGCGTATCAAAAAAATAAATAGATAGAATAAAAAAAACCTCCGGCAGGATGCTAGAGGAATGTGATGTGCCTTACGGCTTGCGTGGATATAGGCGATCGAGCATCACGGTGATGCCCGCAGTGAGGTTACTGCGTTCGTGCGTCCATTCGCCGACATCGTCGCCACCACAGCTGTGACGGAACGTATCGGTCACGGTTTGGAGAGCGATGCTGTTGCGGTCTCCCGCTCGCTTGAGGATGTTGGCCATGAGCCAGACGCAGTCCATGATGCCGGACGCGGCCGCGGCTTCGAGAAGATCGACGAGTTGCAGACAAAGCTTCTTGGGAAGCTGGATCGTGACGGTTTCTTCGGTGGTGGTGACCATGTGCCCCTCCGCGTTTTTCCTATCAAAAAATGAGGCATTTGTCAACGGGGAAGATGGTGGCACTTTTGATAAAAAAATCCGAGCAATTGCTCGGAAGGTGACGTTACAGTGCAGGTGCGGCGTAGAGAATGGCGCCGATTCCCGCGTCTGCAATCGACTTAAAGACGTAGATAATGCCGCTCGTCAGCGCACCAGCCGTGAAGCCTGCGGCTGCGGCTTGCTGGACGTTAACTTCATTCGTCATCGCTTGATGAACGGCGTATTGCGTCTGAGACGATGGGGGATGATGGTCGTCACAGGTACAGAAGCCACCGGACCCGCCGCTGTCCACGCCGCTGTTGTAGACGGCGAAACATCGACGACCGTATTGATCTTTGTACGTGGCGACGTGGATATCTAGCAAAACCGTCGTCTTCTTTACGCCGTTGACGACGAGCGTCTCGATGAGCCTCGTGGATCGTTTGACGTCCGTGACGCGATTGCCGACGCAACCTCCGACACGCTTGCCGTATGAAACATCCTGCGTAAACGTGACCCATGGATCTTGGGAGATCGGGGTGCTTTTCGTGTGGAGGCTTGTTGGTGTGAGCATCGGGTCTTGATCGATCGTCGCAGTGAACGTTTCTTGTTGAGCGATGATCGATTCGGCATTCGCTTGAAAGGAAGATACGTCGTACGAGTACGACTGATCTGAGTATTGTGCGGTAAGATCCGAGCCCTCGGGGGTAGACGGGAGTTTGAGGATGCGTGCATCGGAGCCGTCCCCGCAGGTGGGGTCTCCATTGATCAAGCAAGCATCATCGGGAAACGACGTCTGGCAGCCGCACACCACAACAGCGAACAGCACGGCGAACGAAAAACGGCGCATGAGTTTCTCCTTGTGAAGGGCCTATTCTGGTTATAAGGATGATTGGAGATTCCGTCAAGCGGAATGGTTGTGATATCAGCATTTTTCCGGTAATCTTGTGGCTATGTCCGGCTCATCTGTTGGTCGAAATGCAGCGTGGCTCATGGCCGCGACTGCGCTCAATAAGCTGATTGCGTTCGTGACGTTTGCCTTGGTTGCCAAATACGTTGGGCCAACGGTCACGGGAACGTATTTTTTTGGCGTTTCTGTCACATCCGTCTTCGTGATCTTCTCCGATTTGGGCATGACGCCGGTGGTGATTCGTGCTATTTCCGGTTCACGCGAGGATGGTGAGCGACTGCTTGGTGCGGCCATGCGTCTCAAGCTCTTATTGATTCCGGTTGCCATTCTTGGATCGTTTGCGTACGTGGTTCTAACGAAACAAACGGACCTTGCCATCATTTGGACCGTTGCCGTTGCGTGTGCCGTGATGTCTGCCGATGCGGTGCATCTCGTGCTCTATGGGGCGATGCGTGGTCGTCATAATTTGCGTCCCGAGTCGATCGGCATGCTCGTCGGACAAATCTTGACCGCCATTGGATCGATTATTGCGGCGCGAGGAGGATTTGGTGCCGTTGGTCTTGCTGTGGCGTTGTTGGTGGGAAGTGTCTGGAATGTGATGTGGGCGACAATCCAATCTCGTCGGTTTCATATTGCGTTGCTGGCGCCGCATGCATCGGATTATCGCAAACTCTTTCTTGAGGCATTGCCATTTGGGATTTCCGGGATCGCCGTGAAGCTGTATTCCTACGTCGATAGTTTGACGATCCAGGCGTATCAAGGAACAACAGCAGTTGGGATGTATGCTGTCGCGTACAAGATGACCTACGCATTACAATTTTTGCCATTAACATTTACAGCCGCGTTGTATCCCGCACTCGCCAAACAGTGGGCAGAGAAAAAGCACGATGAGCTCAAGCAAACCTTTCTTGGCTCCATGCGATTCATGGCCGTGATTGCATTTCCGATGTCTGCGGGGTTGTCGGCGTTAGCTCCAAGAATCATCCCGCTCGTGTATGGCCACAAATTTGATGGAGCCGTTGCGCCGTTCGTGATTTTGCCATGGGTGTTGCTCCCGATTTTTATTGATTTTCCGGTCGGCTCGTTGCTCAATGCCACGCATCGTGCACATCTCAAGACCACGGCCATGGTCATGACGATGATCGTGAATGTGGTGATGAACCTCATCCTTGTTCCGATGTACGGACCTGTTGGTGCGGCGTGGTCAGGTGTGGTGAGTTTTTGGACGTTGATGGCGATCGGCCTGTGCTTTAGTCAAAAAGATACGGGGTGGTGGCCGCTGTTGAGCATCTTGTTTCGCTCATCAGCTGCAGCGGGAATCTCGTACGCGGTCTGGCGCATGGGGGATGGGTTGATGCCATTTTTCGCTAATGCCGCGTTTGGTGGTGCAATTGCTGTACTCCTTGCGTTTACCTTTCAGCTTGTCACCGTTGATGATGCGATGCGTATCCTGCGCATGCGCAAGCCGTCGCCTCCAGACGAATCCGTTCATGC
>CAITMG010000088.1 GCA_903893445.1 Candidatus Uhrbacteria bacterium
CCGTTTCATCTTTTCAATGATGAGCTCCAAATCACGAATCTTAATGCGTTCGATCGGAAAGGGATCAATCATTTTGGGTTGCCATTTTCCCTGACGGAAAATAAAAACAACGTTATGACTTCCGGCAAAATATACAGGAACGCCCTGTTCGTTTGCATATCGAATCAACGAAGGAACAAATTCGCGCAACATCGACGTAAACGGATGAAGCTCTTCTCGATCCGATCCTACTTCGGCAACAGCGTTTTCTTCACGTTTCACCGCGCGAACGATGTCATCAAACGAAGGATAAAATGACGAAACGTCCTCAAAGAAGACAGACCGATCCTCGCATGGAGAACGACCGATGAGCACATCATGTACCCGAGCATATACGCCTCGTTGTTCAACGGTCTTTGCACGCCGATACCAAACCTCCGGATATTGATCCGTTGCATCCATCCACATAAAACCTTTTTGATCGGTTGCGAGTTCAATACGCGGTTGAATCGTCACCGGCGCAGCAAGGTGTGACGGGAATCGCAGACGAAGATGCTCAGGAAGCCGAAAGATATCGCGAATCAGGCGATCGGTAACGGGAACATCCCGGACAAATGTATGCTCACGAACCAGCGCTGAACCAACATACGACTGAAGCTCTTTCCGTTCTCGACGTCTCGTTTGAAGCGACTGAATCATTTTGAGTCGTTCACGCTCAGCTTTTTCAGCATCAGCAATCATCAACGATCGAACCATCGGCTCAACCGCCTGATAATTCACCTTCAAAACAACATCTCGCAACTGATCCGCTCCGAGCGTATCTGGTTTTGGAAGAACAAAGACAAGACTCTCAGAACCAAGCCCCGTGACAATCGGTGCAAGATCCATCGTTGGAAGCTCCTCAACCGTTTGTTGAATATGAGCGAACCGCTTTTCTGCAGACGAAAGATGACTTCCTAAAAAAGGATTGTAAGCAGAGTTTTCACGAATCACGTGATATCGGTTCGAAGAGGGACGAGAAAAAGACTCGGCAGCATTCATAAAAGCAGTATAACAAAAAACTCCCTTTCAGGAGTTTGTTTCAACTTCAGAAAAGTGACCAGGATGTTGTGTCGGATCTTGTTCCAGTAAAAACTGGAAACGACCTTGGGAATTTGATTGTGACTTTCGTCAACTATCTCCCTAGAAAGGAGGTGATCCATCCACAGCTTCCGCTACGGATGCCTTGTTACGACTTCGTCCCTATCGCTGGCTCCGCCTTCGTCCCCTCATCGGGGCCTTCGGGCGTTTCCAACTCTCTTGACGTGACGGGCGGTGAGTACAAGACCCGAGAACGTATTCACGGCCGCGTGGCTGATCGGCCGTTACTAGTAAATCCAGCTTCATGGGGGCGAATTGCAGCCCCCAATCCGAACTGAGGCAGGGTTTGATGGGATGAGCTCCGCCTTGCGGCTTGGTAACCCTTTGTCCCTGCCATTGTAGCACGTGTGTAGCCCTAGGTGTAAGAGCCATGCTGATTTGACGTCATCCCCACCTTCCTCCCCGTTATCCGAGGCGGTCTCCCGTGAAAATTCAACACGGGACAGGGGTTGCGCTCGTTATCCGACTTAACGGTACATCTCACGACACGAGCTGACGGCAACCATGCAGCACCTGTGTAGCACCCTCGAAGGCGGCCACTGTTTCTAGCGGCTTGCAGCTACATTTCAAACCTAGGTAAGGTTCTTCGCTTACCGTCGAATTAAACCACATGCTCCTCTACTTGTGCGGGTCCCCGTCTATTCCTTTGAGTTTTAGTCTTGCGACCGTACTCCCCAGGCGGAATGCTTAATGTGTTTACTTTTTTAACCGACACTGGGAGGGTCGATACTCCCAATATCTAGCATTCATCGTTTAGGGCGTGGACTACAGGGGTATCTAATCCCTTTCGCTCCCCACGCTTTCGTCCCTGAGTGTCAGGCGCGTTCCAGTAAGCTGCCTTCGCATTTGGTGTTCTTGCCGATATGAACGCATATTACTACTACACCGGCAATT
This sequence comes from Candidatus Uhrbacteria bacterium, assembly GCA_903893445.1. Classification (GTDB taxonomy): domain Bacteria; phylum Patescibacteriota; class Patescibacteriia; order 2-12-FULL-60-25; family 2-12-FULL-60-25; genus CAITMG01. The sequence continues at coordinate 2,014 of CAITMG010000088.1, forward strand.
CCGCTTACCTCTTCCGGCCTCTAGCTATGCCGTATCGACTGCGGTTTCCGAGTTGAGCCCGGAGATTTAACAATCGACGCACATAGCCACCTGCGGACCCTTTACGCCCAATAAATCCGGATAACGCTTGAGGTCTCTGTATTACCGCTGCTGCTGGCACAGAGTTAGCAACCTCTTATTCTTCAGGTACCGTCATGATTCTTCCCTGAAAAAAGCAGTTTACGAGCCAAAGCCCTTCGTCCTGCACGCGGCGTCGCTCCCTCAGACTTTCGTCCATTGGGGAATATTCTCGACTGCAGCCACCCGTAGGTGTCTGGACAGTGTCTCAGTTCCAGTGAGGGGGATCATGCTCTCACATCCCCTACCCGTCATAGCCTTGGTGGGCTTTTACCCCGCCAACAAGCTGATAGGCCATAGGCTCCTCTCGCAGCGCGTTTTGCGCTTTACTCAACTCCCTTACGGAGCTGAGGCCATCGTGGAATTAGCACCGCTTTCGCGGTGTTATGCCCGACTGCGAGGTAGATTGCCAATGTGTTACGCACCCGTTTGCCGCTGACCATCTCCAGTATTGCTACCGAAAATGATCCGCTCGACTTGCATGCCTTAGACACGCCGCCAGCGTTCATCCTGAGCCAGGATCAAACTCTCAGATGAACTCCTCCAAAAAAAATTCGGAGGAATCTAATATTATTATTCAGACCCGACTAACTATCATGGTCACTCTTCTGTTGTCGAAGTTCAGGACATTCGCTCCGGCTCGTTCTTCCGTTTCTGCCGTCTCGAATGTGCGGGTAAATTACAGTACCTAGGACAGGCTGTCAAGAGGCGATTCCGGAAGAAAGTTTCGAATCTCATCAAACCCCTCGAAACGCGTTGGAATCTCCAAATAATCGTTCATTTGGCGGATTTTTTCTTCTGTCAGCGAAGCTCGAATTCCGGTCATCCCCTGCGACAAACGAAAACGCGACACACATTCATCCACAGTGGCATTCGAGCAAAACGCGATGCATCTCATCGTTTTTGACGCATCCGCAACAAACGAACGCGAAAGGACCTGCAGATGCGTCCCATCAACAATCACGCGCGGCGCAAGACTCTGTCGAATCAGGCTCGTAACATTTATAACCTAACGTGAACAGATCGATCTACGCATTCTCATACTAAAAACAAAATCCATCTCATTTCTTTTTCATTTATAGAATCTTCAGGTGTCTTGTTGCAAAAATTCAACAATCAAACCCCGTAAGGTACACAAACTATTTTCTCAAAAAAACGAGCCATCAAACAACACAACGAGAACGTGCATTCACGATCCTAAAACGTCCCCCACCACCCCTTGACAAAAGCATAAAAATGGGGTATCTTTTCACGTTCAAAGCTCAACAGCTGCGAACAAACACCCGCCCCTCACAACCAGACTTCCGGAGGCTCGAAATGGAGACCAGCATGCAGAAGGACAACACCAAGCCGCTGATCAACCTCGACGCGCTCTTCTCGGGCGTCCACGACGCCTACGTGCCCGGCCACGACGTGGAAACGTCGACCGAGCCGTCCAAGCCCGTCCACACGGACGCGCGCCCACTCAAGGAGGTCCTGATCGCGTGGGCCAAGTCGGCCTACGAGTCGGACAACCTCCCCCAGGGGACGAAGCTCGTCTTCGGGACCAACGACAAGGTCACGCTGTCCCTCGGGGACAAGTGCGTGATCTTCCGTTCCAACAAGCCGCGCATCACGACCAAGATCGTGCCCAAGCCGGTCGCCGTGGCCAAGTCCACGGTGGCCGAGCCCAAGCCCGTCGTCGTCGCGGACGGCAGCCGCACGTGCAAGAACACGACGTGCGGCAAGTCGTTCATCCCGGCGAACCCCAAGTACGTCCACTGCCCGGACTGCTACGCCGAGTGGGCCAAGCAGACCTTCGGTATCGTGGCCAAGCCCACGCCCGTGCCCGTCACCGACGGTTCGTGCGTGTGCAAGGGCTGCGCGGCGCGCTTCGTGCCGGCGAGCCCCAAGTTCACGCACTGCCCCAAGTGCTACGAAGCGTACGTCCTGCGGACCTACGGCGAGCTACCCCGGGTCGCGCCGGCTCCCAAGCCCGCGCCGCCGCTGGACGCCAAGAAGCTGTTCGAGGGTTTCGCCCGCGACAGCTTCGAGGCCAACACGCTCCCCGATGGCGCGCGGGTCACGGTGCTCGGCAGCCAGGTCAGCGTGACCGCTCTCGGGTTCTCGACGACGTTCCACTCGGAACGTCTCGCGAACAAGCTCAAGGCCGACAAGATCGCGGCCGAGATCGAGAACCAGCGCCGCCTCACCGCCCAGCGCCAGGAGCAGGCGATCAAACGCGCCGCCGAAGCTAAGGCCAAGGCGAGCGAACCCAAGCCCGAGGACAAGAAGTCCAAGAAGGGCAAGAAGGGCGACGACAAGGTCGACGCCAAGAACAACAAAAAGGGCCGCAAGTAGCAGCCCTTCACTCCCGTGAGTGCCAGTTGGGAATCTCCCCGACTGGCACTCATTTTTTTTATTTCAATTGTTTCGCGAGACGCGCCCAATCTTCTGGAGACAAATTTTCTGCACGAGCTTTTGGTGTAATTTGAACAGATACTAAAACATCCTGTGAGATGCCGAGATTGGAGGACAAAAATTTTCGTGGATGCGCAAACCCTTTTTTTGCAATCTCCATGATGCGCTGCGGATCCATCCCCCATTTCTCAACACGTTCCGGCAATGGCATGGATGCAATTTCCAACACCGCAGATTCCACTTTTGGCGGTGGAAAAAATGCTCCCGGCGGAACACGACGCACGATCCGCGATGACGATGATGCAAACGCAACCATCAATGAAAGCAACGAATGCTTGCCATCTTTCGCGATCGCGCGCTCCGCGACTTCGCGTTGGACAAGCACAACAACCTTCTCCGCTGGCCGCGGCGACCACAATGCCATCCGCAACGCGAGTGATGAAATCGAATACGGCAGATTGGAAACAAGTGACCATTCACGATCTCCAACAACCGTCATCCAATCCAACTCCGCCGCATCCCCACGAACAATGCGAAATGTATCGTTGTCATTCCCGCGCAGGCGGGAATCCAGGAACTCAATAAATCGCCCATCCCGTTCAATCGCAACAACATCACAACCCTTCGCAAGCAATGCTTTTGTTAAAACCCCAAGGCCCGGACCAATCTCTAAAACAATCGCCCCCGGATGAACCGGCGCCTGCTCAACGATCGCGCCAAGCGCCGCCTGATCAATCAAAAAATGCTGACCAAGCCGCTTGTTCGCTCCGCCGCCCAATTCACTTAATACCTTTTTGATTTCTGAGGGGTTCATAATCCAATCGAAGAATCTGCGGTCGAATTAGAAAAATCAATCTCACCCTGTCGAATCACTTCAATGTCTCCCGTTGATAAAATCCGAGCAACCGTAGAGACGTTTTTTCGTGGCAATGTGCCGACATCTAAAATCAAATCAGGTTGGCTGGGGCGATTGGCAAAAACTTTGTTCACAGCGAGTCCAGATACACATTCCTTCTCCCCCGCCATATTCGCCGACGTCGCAATAATCGGAAAATCAAACGCCGTCGTCAACGCCTGGACAAAGTCTGATGACGACATCCGAACCGCAACCTCACCAACCGGCGCAACACCAGGCGACAACTCCGCCGATACGCGGACAGGCAAGACGAGCGTTAACGGTCCCGGCCAAAACGAAAATGACAATCGTTCAAACATCTGCCGCGCAGGATCAGATAACGCATCAAGATCAACCACGGCTTCAACTTGCGTTTCATCCGCCGCAACAAGCAATAACGGCTTCGTCAGATCACGGCCCTTCATCGTAAAAATGCGCTCAACGGCATTGGCGTTCCGCGGATCACAACCCAAGCCATACGTCGTTTCCGTCGCAAACGCGATCACCTCACCGCGGCGCAACGCCTCAACGCCAGCGCGAATCAACGCGCTTTCGTCATATTCCCCCAGTCGCAGCATTAACATAAAAAATAGGATAAAAGAAAATGGCGATTTACGCCATCATCTTTTTTCGCGCGAGATGTGATTCAAGAGTTCGAGCGATCCCATCCGCAAACGTTGTACGAGGTGACCACCCAAGCAAGGCAAGCGCCTTAGACACGTCCAAACACGAACGCATTGGTTCACCCGGTGACGCCGCGCGAAACTCTGGCGACTGTTCGTAGCCAAGATAATCAGCCATCGCGTGATGAATCTGCAAGACACTCGTCTCAATCCCAGATCCCACATTGATCGGACCAACAACCTTTGATGTATCCAATAATCGCAAACAGGCATCAATCACATCATCCACATACACGTAGTCTCGCGTCTGATGACCTGTGCCGTTAATATTCGTGATCTGATTTTTCACCATCCGATCTGCAAACGTCGCAATAATATTCGCCTCTCCATTCGTGACACTCTGGCGCGGTCCATACACATTCGCAAAGCGCAACGCAACGAACGGCACACCTTTTTCCGAGCGATAAAATTCGCCAAGACGCTCGGATGCCAGCTTATGCATCGCGTAGGGAGAAAGCGGCTGACACGCAAGATGTTCCGGTGTTGGCAAAACCGTATGTTCCGATGACAACGCGCCGCCCGTCGACGTAAATACAAACAACTTCACACCAATGCGAGCGGCAACATCCAACAAATCCGCGGTCGCCGCGTAATTAATTTTTTGATCAAAAAGAGGATCTTTCACGGACCGTGCAACGCCTGCATTTGCCGCAAGATGATAAATGATATCCGGCTTCAAGGCCGCAATTTTTTCCATCGTCCCCGGTTCCGTCAAATCAAGATTCAGGACATGCGCTTTTGGATTGATGACGTCGATCCGTTCATTCACGGCATTATCAATAATCGTCACATCATAACCACGCAAAACCAACGCATCCACAAGATGCGATCCAATGAACCCGGCTCCCCCGGTCACGAGAATGTGTTGTTTGTGTGACATATTGGATACGCCCTCTCTTTCAAGAGAACGAAGAAAGATATCACAAAATGACCATTTTGTCAATGGATGTGGCTGAATACGTGAACATTAAAAAATGGCTCTATTGAGCCATTTTTTTGAACTAATCTGTATTTAATTCTGCTTTCACGTCCTTCTTTTCGGCCAAATGTCGCAATTCCGCTTCAACGAATTTATCCAAGTCGCCATCAAGAACACCATCGGTATCCGATGTTTCATAATCCGTGCGATGATCCTTCACCATGCGATACGGTTGCAACACATAGGAGCGAATCTGATTCCCCCACTCGGCGCTATGAAACTCCCCGCGCATCTGTTGTTTTTCCTTCATCAACTCATCTTCCTTCAACTTCAACAACTTCGCTTTCAAGATCTTCATCGCCGTTTCTTTGTTCTGCGTTTGCGACCGCTCGTTTTGACACGACACTGTAATCTTCGTTGGTAAGTGAACAATGCGCACGGCGGAATACGTCGTGTTCACAGACTGTCCGCCTTTGCCGCCGGACATAAACGTATCAATACGCAAATCATCCGGTTTGATTTCAATATTCACGGCTTCATCAAATTCCGGGAGAACCTCAACGAGCGCGAAAGACGTTTGACGTAACGCGTCGGAATTAAACGGCGACAACCGAACAAGACGATGGACGCCAGCCTCGGCTTTTAAATAGCCGTATGCATATCGACCTTCCACAAAAAACGTCGCCGATTTAATCCCCGCTTCTGTCCCGCGGCTTTCATCAACCAATCGAACTTTCCATTCTTTCTTTTCCGCATAGCGAAAGTACATTCGCATCAACATTTCCGCCCAATCCTGCGCATCCGTCCCACCTGCACCCGCGTGGATCGACATCACCGCACTCGACGCATCATGCGCACCACCAAGGAGCATGGAAAACTCCATATCCTGATATTTCTTTTCCATCTCATCGAGACTGATGACGATCTCCGCTTCCATGGCCTCATCCTTTTCTTTTTCCATCGCTACGGCGAGTTCGTGCAACTCGATCACGCTTGCGCGCAAGTCAGCCCAACTCCCATATTCCTTTTTTAAATCAGACAATTTTTGAGACTCGCGTCGTGCACGTTCCTGATCACTCCAAAAATCTGGCGCAGAAACTTCCACCTCCAACGCATCAATTTCTTGTTTGCGGAC
>CAITMG010000089.1 GCA_903893445.1 Candidatus Uhrbacteria bacterium
GATATTGGAATTTTCGTAGTACACGGTGACGTCAAAATTCGGAATCAGCAATTCCGGGACATACGCGCTACAAACGCCACAACAGACGTGCAGGAGGAGGCGCGGTTTGGTGATGGAACTCTCCATATCGTCAAAATCGTACGCGAGACCGTGTTTTTCGACAATCTTTGCAGTGAAAAGCCTATGATTGAGCGTGCTCATTGGGTATACTTGTCCAATATGACGCATCAGCCTTTGCCGTTGGAAACGTTGAAACAGATTCGTAAACCGGTAAAAAACGTGAATCAAGAGCATGCAGATTCATTGAATGCCTTGGATCGGTTGGCGATGTGGATTACGGAGCATGTTGGAACCATGGGGTTCTTTTTTATTATTTTTGTATGGACGACCTGCTGGTTGACCTGGAATACCCTTGCGCCGGCAGAATCACGTTTTGATCCGTTTCCGGCATTTGTGTTGTGGTTGTTTATTTCGAACATGATTCAGATTTTTCTGATGCCGCTCATTATGATCGGGCAAAACCTCCAAGGCCGTCATTCCGAAGCCCGTGCGGAGGCGGATTTTGAAGTGAATATTAAAAATGAACGTGAGACGGAGACGATTTTGCAGCATTTAGAAAATCAAAATAAACTCATTCTTCGCATCTTGGAAAAGATGGAGAAGGGGAAATAGCTTGATATGATTCAACTTCTTTTAGCGGCATCGCTCACCCATGCGGCGCAGACGTCGATCTTGAATGTGAAAAAGCAGTTGAAAAAACAAGGGTTTACCCAAACACAAATCACAAAATTTTTTACCGATTCGAGGTTAAAAGTGTTTACGCAAAAAAAGATTGCCGCAAAGCCCGTTGATTGGGAGGCGTATCAATCTGCGTTGCTCCAAAAACCGTCTGTTGATCTTGGGATTTCGTTTATCGCAGATCATAAGACGGCGTTTGAAGCCGCCGAAAAGACGTATGGTGTGCCAAAGGAGATGATTGCGGCGATTATGCGCGTGGAAACCAATTTTGGTCAGTACACGGGCACGACAGTTGTGCCAAATGTGTTTTATTCCTTTCTTGTACACAATCAAAAAGTTGCGTGGGCGCAAAGTAATTTGGTTGCGACGCTTGTGTACGCTCGCAATGAAAAAGTTAGCCCATTTTCGTTAAAGGGGTCGTATGCTGGCGCGATTGGTTTTCCCCAATTTTTGCCCTCATCGATTTTGACGTATGGTGTGGATGGAAATGCGGATAAAAAAGTGAATTTATTTGATGTCCCGGATGCGATTCCAAGCCTTGCAAATTTTTTGGCAAAGCATGGGTATGCAGAAAATCAAACAAAAGCGCTGACAAGCTATTATGGCAGCGCTGTTGGGTATCCGGATGCGGCGATCGCGTACGCGAAGGCGGTTACGGACGGGGAGTAGTCGATTGTTTCTCTACGAATTTATTCACAGCCCATTTGTGAAAATCGTGGGCGTTGGAATCTGCAAATGCGTGAGGTGTGATCCATTCGACGACATGATCTACCTCTGATGATGCGTAGGGATTTTTTGGTTCAACGGATGCGGCGAAATACATGCCGATTTTATTAATGTTTCCCAAGTCTGTTGTTTCGAGAAATTGATTGGCGGAACCAATACGCGAGACGATTGTCGCGTCGTATCCGGTTTCTTCTTTGATTTCGCGGATGACAGCAATATTTGGATCTTCGCCGACCTCAATCCCGCCGCCCGGCAGGTGATAGCGATCGCGAACGTTGACGACAA
>CAITMG010000090.1 GCA_903893445.1 Candidatus Uhrbacteria bacterium
ACCATCCGGCGAGCGAGATGGGCGTATCTGTGACGTTCCATAGTTCCAGCCATTCATCGGCCGTTGAAACCGAAGACCCGGCCCACGCAACTTCACCGATGATGAGTGCTGGTGACGTCGTTTGCGCGTGCGCGGCATGGGTTGTCATCGGCGAACAAGAGATTAGACTTCCCATGAGCGCGCACGAAACCAACCGACGAAATAGACGGAATTTTTTCATAGATTTTTGTGTTCTTACTTCTACCGCTGCGGGATTTTTGGGAGGATGTCAAGATGTGGTTGACGCGTACGCGTGAAAGGCATACAACAGGGCGGGCTTTGGATTTCCTCGGAGGTTGCCCATGGAACGTCATCAGTCGTGGAGCGGTTTTCCGCACGTTTTGAGCGCGTCGCAGTTTTCCGCCGATGAGATCACACGGATTTTCGAGCGGGCGGATTCGTATCGCCTTGATCATCACGTGGGTCGGCATCTGGATACGCTGCGCGGTCGCATCGTCGGCTGTGCGTTTTTCGAAAATTCGACACGTACCTTTACCTCGTTCGATGCGGCGGCGTTGCGTCTTGGCGCGCAGGTCGTTGAGCTTCCGGGGATGGTGCAGTATTCCAGCGTCGCCAAGGGGGAGACGCTCGAGGATACGGTTCGGACGCTCGAGTGCTATATGGACGCGATCGTTATGCGGCATCCCGAAACGGGTGCGGCGAAGCGCGCGGCTGCGGTGATGCATAAGCCGCTCATTAATGCGGGCGATGGGACGGGGGAACATCCGACGCAGGCGTTGTTGGATCTGTACACGATCCGTCATCGCTTTCCGAATGAAAAGGCGATCAAGATCGTCATGCTCGGTGACATGAAGAACGGGCGGACGATCCACTCGCTCTCGAGGCTCTTGTGTACGTCCATGCCGGGTTCGGAGGTGCACTTTGTGTCACCGGCGAGCCTGGGGATTCCGAGCAAGCTCTTTTTGAAACTCAGTGAGAACGGACTCAGGTGTACGGATCATCCGAACGAGGACTTTGTTCCGTTGCTCCGTGATGCGCATGTCTTGTACGTGACACGCGTGCAGGCCGAACGCATGAAGAGCGAGAAGGAGATCAGGGCGGCGCGTGCGATGTACTGCGTGACGCCCAAAAGTCTCAAGAAGGCCTCGCCGCATCTCGCGGTGATGCACCCGTTTCCGCGTGTGACGGAGCTTTCTCCGGATGTGGATCGTGATCCGCGCGCGGCGTACTTTGAACAGATTCAGAACGGACTGTATGTGCGTATGGCGCTGCTGTCGTTGGCTCTGAGTCGCTAGTTCCCCTCGATGGACATCGGGGGGATTTTTTTATCCACAATCGGACGGTTTGACGTTGTTCTATTTTTGTTCGATGATAGAGATCTAGATCACAAAAATATGATCCAAAGCCTCACACCCAAACAAAAAGACGTTCTTGATTTCATTGTCTCGTTTATTAACGAGAAGGGTTATCCGCCGTCATTTCGTGAAATCGCATCTGGCTTAGATTTGGCGTCGCCATCAACGGTGCATGTTCACATCCAGGCATTGCGTGAGCGGGGATATTTGCGTGCTGGTTCCGGCGATTCGGGTTCACGCGAACTCGAACCGACGGACAAGGCTGTGCGATGGGGGAAGAGCGCCATTTTGCCATTGGCGGGGTTAATAACCGCCGGTCAACCGATTGAGGCGATTGAGGAGCGCGAAACATTTTCTGTGCCGGTTGAGCTTGCGCCAGATTCTGCGAACTCATACGTGTTGCGTGTGAAGGGGGAGTCGATGATTGAAGACGGAATTTTGGATGGCGATTACGTTGTCGTTGAACGCAACCCATCGCCGAAAAATGGAGATGTCGTTGTTGCACTTTTGAGTAATTCACATGCAACGCTCAAGCGTTTTTATCGCGAACGTGATCGGATTCGATTGCAACCAGCCAATTCCACAATGAAACCGATTTATTGCTACGACCCGCTCATTCAAGGGGTTGTCCGAGCGGTGATTCGTAATTTTCGACATTGATATGCGCGAAACTATTTCTGAACCCATCGAGGTTGTGGTCGCATTTCGACGCGACAAAGTTGAGCCCATGACGTTTAAGTGGGCGAATCGGTATTATCAAATTAAGAAAATTAACATGGTTCACTCCGAAGGGCATGGCCGCGATAAAGTGACGTCCTTCTTTGTGTCTGATTTAGCAAATTCGTATCATCTCAAATTTTCTGCGGATTCCATGAAATGGGATTTGGAAGAAATGATGTCGTTGCAATAGAAAGTTTGTCATTCCGAGCGTAGCGAGGAATCTTCCATTTGAAAAAATGAAAAAGATCTGTCAGCTGTAGATAGATGAGATCATTTTTTGTTTATATTCTGGCAAATCGATTAAACAGTGTTTTATATATCGGAGTAACGAATAATTTGAAGCGTCGATTATTTGAACATCGATCAAAGGTGAATGATGGATTCTCGTGTCGATATCAAACAACGCGCCTTGTTTTTTATGAAGAAACGTCGGATGTTTTCGCTGCTCTTCAACGAGAAAAGGAATTAAAGGGGTGGCGAAGATCGAAAAAAGATCATCTTATTTTTTCGGTGAATCCGCATTGGAATGATTTAGGTGAGATGCTTCAATTTGAAGATTCCTCACTACGCTCGGAATGACGATTAAATATGCTGCCTCCACCGTCAAAAAAACTCATTGCCCATGTGGACATGAATTCGTATTTTGCTTCGGTGGAGCAGCAGGCGAATCCGTTTTTGCGTGGAAAACCGGTTGGCGTGTGTGCGTATTTGCATGAACATGGTTGCGTGATCGCGGCGTCGATTGAAGCGAAGCGGTTGGGAATGAAGGTGGGGATGACCGTTGAAGAAGCGCGTATTGCGGCGCCTGGTGCGGTGTTTGTGCAAAATGATCCGGCGAAATATCGCGCGATTACGTCTCGCGTGTTTGGCTTGCTTCATGAACTGACGGATCGTGTTGAGCATTATTCCATTGATGAGGCGTTTTTGGATTTAACGGGTTGGTACCGCGATGCGGCAGAGGCGTCGTGGGCGCTTGCACGCGTACGGACGCGAATTCGTGAAGAGATTGGGGAATGGCTCCGTTGTTCGATTGGGATTGCTCCGACGCGTTTTTTATCCAAGACCGCATCGGATATGCAAAAGCCGAATGGATTGGTGATTATTGATTATGACAATTTGGATGCGATGTTGGCTCAACTCGATCTTGAGGATGTGTGTGGGATTGGTCCACGGATTCGACGTCGATTGGAGCGAATTGGGATTCAGACATTGTTAGACATTAAACGATATCCAATTGGCAATTTGATGCGCGCGTTTGGAAAATATGGATTGTATTTGTGGTGTAAATTGCATGGCATGGAATTTGAAAAATTAACGGAGCCCATGACGCTGCCCAAATCCGTTGGGCATTCGTATTGTGTGCCAAATCGCGTGAACACGGAAAAGAAGGTCGTTCCAACACTCATGCGACTGACGGAGCGAGCGGGTCGACGACTGCGAAAATTGGGAATGGTCGCTGGAACGGTTTCTGTGAATGTTGGATTTCGATCGCGGGTCGTTCGTGCGCAGATGCCGATTTCGCAGAATGTTGGTGCATCTTTTTGGCGTCCGGGTGCGGATGGAGATTCGTCTTTTGTCCATCTCGCCGAGCCGGCAGCAGATTCGTTTACGCTTGTTGGTGAAGCGTGTGATTTGCTGCGCGACATGTGGCATGGCGAGCCGGTGAGTTTTCTTGCCGTGACGCTGTCTGGTTTGATTGCGCCGACACACCAGATGCGGATGGATGCGGATGTGCCGTCTTGGTGCCGTGGTGATGACCGTCGGCGTCTTGCGTCGCATGCGGTTGATTTGATCCGTGATCGGTATGGCGATCAGGCGATTTGTTTTGGCGACATGATTCGCCTTGGCGATGAAGCCCCGGATCGGATTGGATTTCGCAAGGTGGAAGGGGTAGAGGTTTCATTTACGGGTACGCATTGATTCCGTCGCCCAAACTTGATAGCGTAGCCGCACACTATGGCAAGCGGCTATCCATTCCAAGACATTGAAAAGAAGTGGCAGGACCAATGGGAAAAAGACGGGATCTACCACGCCAAAGACCTTCCGGCATCAGAAAAAGGCCGAAAGTTTTTTGGATTGATTGAGTTTCCGTATCCATCTGGCGACGGGTTGCATGTTGGACATCCGCGCTCCTACACGGCGATTGATATCGTGACGCGCAAGCAGCGCATGGAGGGGAAGGATGTGTTGTATCCGATTGGCTGGGATGCGTTTGGTTTGCCGACGGAAAATTATGCGATCAAAAATAAAGTGAAACCGCAGGATGCGACGAAGAAAAATATTGGTAATTTTACTCGCCAGATCAAATCGATTGGTTTTGGATTTGATTGGTCGCGCGAGATTGATACAACGGATCCAAAATATTTTAAATGGACGCAATGGATGTTCATTCAGTTTTTTAATGCATATTTTGATGATGTCGAAGGTCGTGCGCGACCGATTTCGCAAATGGCGATCCCGGATGTTGTGCGGGCGCATGGCGACGAAGCGGTTCGGCAATATGTGGATTCCAAGCGCATGGCGTACAAGGCGGAGTCAACGATTAATTGGTGTCCGCGTTGTAAGATTGGATTGGCAAATGAAGAGGCGCAGGGAGGCGTTTGTGAGCGTTGTGGCAATTCCGTCGAACAGCGGAAAAAGGCGCAATGGATGATTCGCATTACGAAATATGCGGATCGATTGATTGATGATTTGTCGCACGTGGATTATTTGGAAAAGATTGCAACGCAGCAAATCAATTGGATTGGTCGCAGTGAAGGTGCGTATGTGGATTTTGGGATTGAGGGCGAGACACGTGGTCAGCTCGCGGATATCGTGACGGTGTTTACAACGCGTCCGGATACGTTGTTTGGTGCGACGTATCTTGTGCTTGCGCCAGAGCATCCACTGATTGATACGTGGCTCAACGAGAAAGACGTTCACAATGCGGATGAGATTTTGGAGTATCGGAAAGGCACAAAATTGAAGAGTGATTTACAGCGTCAGGAGAATAAAGAAAAGACGGGCGTTGAGCTGAAGGGGATTAAGGCAAAGAATCCGGCGACCGGTGAATTGATTTCCGTTTGGGCCGCAGATTATGTCCTTGGCGGATATGGCACGGGTGCGATCATGGCTGTGCCTGCACACGATGAACGCGACATGGAATTTGCGAAAGCGTTTGGATTGGAGGTTCGGACAGTTGTTTCGGAAGAGGGTGTTGCGGTGAACTCTGGGTTGTTGGATGGTCTTGAGACGAAAGATGCTAAAGTAAAAATGATTGAATGGTTGGAACAAAATAGCGTTGGTCAGCGCATGAAGACGTATCGGTTGCGTGATTGGGTGTTTTCACGTCAGCGCTATTGGGGCGAACCGATCCCGATTGTTATCTGTAAAACATGCGGCTATGTTCCAGTTCCGGAAGCGCAGTTGCCGTTGGAGTTGCCACCGGTTGAAGCGTACGAACCGACGGATACGGGCGAGTCACCGCTTGCGGCCGTACGATCGTGGGTGGAGGTGGCGTGTCCAAATTGTGGCAAGTCAGCAGAACGCGAAACAGACACGATGCCAAATTGGGCTGGTTCATCGTGGTACTTTTTGCGCTATTGCGATCCACATAATGACAAAGCGTTTGCTGATCCAGAGAAGTTGAAATTTTGGATGCCGGTGGATTTGTACAACGGCGGCATGGAGCATACGACCTTGCATTTGTTGTACTCGCGCTTTTGGTACAAATTATTGTTCGATTTGAATCACATCCCGCGCGAGTGTGGCAATGAGCCGTATCGCAAGCGTCGTTCGCACGCCATGATCTTGGGCGAAGGTGGCATTAAGATGTCGAAATCAAAGGGGAATGTCATTAATCCGGATGACATGATCGTGCAATACGGTGCGGATGTCTTTCGTATGTACGAGATGTTCATTGGTCCATACGATGCGGATGCACCGTGGGATACGAATGGTATTGAAGGCGTGAAACGGTTCCTGGATAAGATCTGGCGATTGGCCGAGGTGTTGAGTAGCGAGCCGTGGCCAGAGGGTCCACTGACGCCAGAGCTTGAAACGTTGTATCACCAGACGATCAAAAAAGTCGGCGAAGATATTGATGCGATGCATTTCAATACGCCGATTTCTGCCCTCATGATTTTGGTGAACGGGCTTTCCGACGCAAAGACATTGCCGCGGCATGTGGCTGAAGGCGTGTTGAAGTTGCTCGCGCCGTTTGCGCCACATTTTGCGGAAGAGCTGTGGGCAAAGATGGGGAACACGACGTCCATCCATCTCTCTGCTTGGCCGGCGTATGATCCGGCGAAGCTTGTCGCTTCGACGTTTGAACTTGTGATTCAGGTGAACGGCAAAGTGCGCGATCGTATCACGGTGTCGTCTGACATTTCTGAAGAGGAAGTAAAGGAAAAAGCGATGACGTCGGAAAAAGTGATTGCGCAACTTGATGGAAAGATTCCGCAAAAAATTGTGTATGTGAAAGGGAGATTGGTGAGTGTCTCGACGTAGATAAAAACAATCGTTTTATCGCGGAAGGATGTCGCATTTGCGCCAGGGGGGAACAAAACCCTGTCGCAAACGCAACATCCTCCCGCTTTTTTTGCTTTACAATTCGCTTCGGCATGATAGCTGTAGTGGTATGGCCCTCGCGCTATATCTTTTTGGTATTGGAGTGCATTCGCTTTTTCCGTTTGCGCGAATGCCGGATTGGGTGTGGTGGATGGTGATTCCTGTTTTAACAGCAGGAATAGGTTTTGTTCGATGGAGACGTTTGATTATTTTTCTCTGCGCTTTTCTTTTTGGATTTTGGCGGTTTGATGTTTCATTGCCTCGAGTGAGCGACGGTGTGATGTCGCAGATTGGTGAGGAGGTAAGCGTCACCGGTCGCGTTGCAAGTATCTCGTCGTATGGTCGCGGGAAGATGCTTTTGGTGACTGCGCCGGGAACGAACATCTCTGTTTCGTATTTTCAGAAATCCGATATCCGCATCGGTTCAACGGTTGCGGTGAACTGTGTGTTAAAAGAGTCGCAAGATCCGAATCTTGCACGGCGTGGGGTGTTTGCAACGTGTGGCGGAAAAACGAGCGTGACTGTTCGTGGATTGCCGGATCGGTTTGATGTCGTTGCGATGTTGTCGGCGTGGCATGGGTGGCTCACGCAGCGCATCACAGCGCTTTTTCCAACGGAGGAGGGGACGTTGATTACGGGGATCTTGTATGGCGATCAATCGCTGTCGAGTGATCAGCGTGATCTGATGCAGCGTGCTGGATTGATGCATATCGTTGCGGTGTCGGGATCGAATGTGACGATCGTTGTCTCTGTATTGATGGCCGTTGTGTTGGCGTGTGGGTTTCGTCGGCGTCACGCGTTTTACGTGGTGACGTTTGGGATTATTGTGTTTACGTTGTTTGTTGGAAGTTCGTCTTCCGTTGTACGTGCGGCGATCATGGGATGGTTGGTGTTGCTTGCTCGACATGTTGGGCGTGCACCAAAACCATCACGTATTTTATTCCTTTCCGCGGTTGGACTGGCGACGCTCAATCCGTGGGTGTTGGGATTTGATGCAGGATTTGCGTTATCGTTTTTGGCGACATGGGGATTGATGGTGTGGACGCCAATTATCACCGAACATGTTTCGTGGATTCCGGAGCGTTTCGGTCTACGCGAAACATTTGCGACCACAGCCGGTGCAACGCTGATGACGTTGCCGTACATGGGGTGGGTGTTTGGTCGGATGTCGTTCGCTGGGTTGCTGACGAACATGCTCGCGTTGCCGCTCGTGCCGTTTATCATGTTGTGGGGCGCGGTTGCTGGTGTGATTGGGCCGATGATTCCACTTGCAACGATTCCGGCGTACGGACTCACGCTGCTCCTTGAACGTGTCGCACATTTGGCTGATCTCGTGCCGTTGCTGGATGTGCATCTGGAGCAGATGGACGCAGGGGTCATGATCGGATTGTATGTGCTGATGGCGTGGATTTGGTTTGTGTTGCGCGGAAAAACGGAGTTATCAACAAAAATGTGGGTGTTTTTCCACAGTTGCTGTCAACCGCGTCGTTGAATGCGTCAGATTCGCTTTTTGTTTTTCTTCGTCTTTGTGGGTGATTTTTTTCAAAAACGCTGTCACGCGGTCGGTTGAATTGGAAGCGAATTTGACGCAAATCTTGGCTCAACCTAGCATATATTTGTGGGTCAGACAGACGCACATCGACAACCGAAGAGGCTAAAACGAAAAAAATGTTTGCTTAACACGGATACGGATATCCGGCGCACATGAGAAGGGTAAAGCGGTCTCATGTTGCTCCCTGGGTTGGTCCGGCAACTGGCGCAGAGATGATATCCCTGATGGTTGTACCCGCGTTGAGCAGAGGAGAGACGGTGTGCCCGGATGTTGCCGCCATGCACGTCCGAAGAAGATGAGCTCTATGATTGCGAATCTCCCAATGATGGGAAGAGGACCGGTACATATCTTGTCTTGTGAGTTTTCTATGAGTAGGTGTTTTAGCCTCTTGGTGTCGCGGCGTTTGCGCCCATCTAGTACGATATGCGGTATATGAAACCTTCTGTCCCGTTTTCTGTTTCCATTCTTGGGTTGAGTTCGTTGTTGGTTCTTGTTGCGGCGATTGCGGTTCGTTCATCGCTTCCGAGCCCATCTGCTCCTCAGGAGGCGACATTGGTTGCTCCGTCATCGGCAACAACGACGTCTCCTGTCAGTGGAGACACTACGACGAGTACGGTCCCGGCATTTGCGAGCGCGGCATTTTTTGACGGGGATGCGTTAAAAGGGCTTGGACCGGAATGGACATTTTTAGATCAAACAAACGTGTCGGTTTCTTCTTCCGTTATGGCTGGAACGCAAGATGTTCGGGTGTCTCGGATTAAGGTCAGTGGAAAAGATCTTCAATTTCAGCTGACAGAATCAAAGATTGTTGATGGTGCTGTTCTCAAAGCTGCTTTGGCAAAAAAGACCGTGAAAAAATCGAAGATTGCCGGACGTGATGGATATCTTGTCTCGAATGGTTTTCTCCTTGTCGGTAGTTCAACAACGCTTTTTCTTCACATTGAGCAATCAACGACCTGGCCGTCGTCACTGAGTGCGGAGCTGCTCTCCTACATTGGGACGGTTCGTGTTCCATAAATCGTTTCTTTTTCCATCCGGGATGCATCGCGGATGGAAACAGGGAACCTTTCTCTGAACGTTGACAACCGATGTGATCGGAGGCTGAACATGCGCCACTTCATCGTGAAGACGTTGGTGATTTTTCTCCCGTTCGTTTGCTTTATGAGTTGGTCATCGGTCGCGCAGGGCTGTGCCCACGCGGACGAAGATGCTCTCGCGCAAACGCATGTTGATGCGGGGAAGGATGTTTCGCTTTTTCCTGTGGATCCTGGGACGGATGTTCCGGATCAGGTGGATAGCTCGGTTGTTTCTGCGGATCCAGAAGATGCCGAGGTAGCGTCCGTGAGCGACGTATCGGTTGGAGAAGATACGAATTCGACGGTTCGTGAAGATGCGAATTGTCGAATTCCGGTGAGCTTCTCGTATCTTGGTCCTGCGATGCCGGGAACGATCTGGATCGAGGCATGGTGGCAGCCGCCGTCAGAGCCTCCGCGTCCATGGGGCGTGGTGACGGAGTGCCCGGATCCCATTGCGGGGGATGGGAGTTTGGAATGTCTCTTTTCGCTTCCTTGCGGAACGGCGTCATTCGAGTTTCAGGTGTATCTTCCCGGTGCAAAATATTGGGGAGATGAATCTGTGACAGGTGGAAACGGTTCACCGATCGGAACGGTTTCCGTGTTTACGACGTCTGGCAATTTGCCTTACGTGCTCATTCCAAACCCGAAAGGGGTACCGTATATGAACGGCTTCATCGCATCTGTGTATTAAACGTTTTGACCCTGTGCTTTTGAGTGCGGGGTCGTTTCATTGGTTATCCACACACAAGGTCTTGCCCCGGTGGTGGAAATCTGAGAAGATAGAACAAAAGTAGAACACTAACCTTTTTATATGGCCAAAAAAAGTCAGTCAGACGAACGCGACGAACGGAATCAAGCGGCACAAACCGCCATTGATCAAATTAAAGAACGATTTGGTGAGGGGAGCATCATGCGCTTGGGTGAAGCGCGAAAGATGTCGATTGATACGATCCCAACAGGATGCTTGTCGCTCGATCTTGCATTGGGCGTGATGGGTGTCCCGCGTGGACGCGTGGTCGAAATCTACGGTCCAGAATCTTCTGGGAAAACGACCCTTGCGCAGCACATTGTTGCGGAGGTTCAAAAAATGGGAGGTATCGCCGCGTTCGTTGATGCGGAGCATGCACTTGATCCAGATTACGCACGCAAGATCGGCGTGAATATTGATGAGTTGCTTATCTCTCAGCCAGACACCGGTGAACAGGCGTTGGATATCGTTGAAACGCTTGTGCGCTCGAACGCGGTTGATGTGATTGTTGTGGATTCGGTTGCCGCATTAACGCCAAAGGCGGAAATTGAAGGCGAGATGGGAGATTCGCACATGGGGTTGCAGGCACGTTTGATGAGTCAGGCGTTGCGTAAGTTAACGGCCATCATCTCAAAGACAAAAACGGTGGTGATTTTTATCAACCAGATTCGTCAAAAGATTGGTGTCATGTTTGGCAATCCTGAGACGACGACTGGTGGTGTTGCTTTAAAGTTTTATTCATCTCAGCGTATCGAAATTCGTCGCAGTGCTCAGATCAAGATGGGCGAGCGTATTATCGGTAATCGTGTGAAGGTAAAGATCGTGAAGAACAAAGTTGCGGCTCCATTCCGTACCTGTGAATTCGACATTATGTACAACGAAGGGATTTCGTTGGCCGGTGACTTGCTTGATATCGGCACAGAGCTCGCCGTGATCAAGAAAGCAGGAAATTCATATACCTACGTCGATACAAAACTTGGCATGGGTCGCGAAAACGCCAAGAATACCTTGCGCGAACATCCGGAATTCTTTAAGGAAATTCGAGAAAAGGTGATTGCGGCTTGGCGTGCAAAGGAGTTGGAAGAAGGCGGAATGAATGCCCCAAAGGGCCCTTCGGAAGACATGGCGGATGAACCGCCACCGGAGGAATAATTTGACGCACGTGACGACCGGGTGAAATTCCGATAGGATAGAGCTATTGCTTCCATGTCTCGACGACGGTCTTCTTCTCCCATTGATTTCACCCTGGATCGCCATACCGCGCACGGTATTTTGACGGTCGTTATTTTTGCCATCGCTGGAATCCTCCTCCTTTCCATCTTTGAACTGGCCGGGCGCATGGGGATTGCGGTTGATGGTGGCATGGCGAAGGCGCTTGGATGGGATCGCATCATTTTGCCATTTTTCTTGATTGCCATTGGCATTCATGAAATTTCGCCAGAACGGTTACCGTTAAAGGTGACGAATTACATCGGATTTCTCCTGTTCTTTTTTACGATGAATCCGTTTGTGCAAACGGTGAGTAATGCGCCGGGTGCTGATACATATGAAAAATTAGGCGGCCGCATTGGCGTCCTCATCTCTGATCCTCTCGTAGCAATGATGGGATCAGTTGGTGCGGGCGTTTTGTTTTTTGCTTTTTTAGTGATCGCCATGCTCTTGGTGTTCAATACGTCGTTGAAGCGCGTTGTTGAAATTTTCTTAAAAGCGTTGGGTTCATTGAAGTTTGTTGGTGTGGCTTTTGTTGCGCCATTTAAATGGATTGCTGCAAAACAACGCGAACGCAAAGAGGAGCAGATTCGTGCTCAATCAATTTCGGCACCTGTTCCATTACCGGTTCAACAGCGTGTTGTGGCAACGGCTGCACGGATCAAGGAAGTTGGTGGTGATGAAGAGGGAACAGATGTTGAAGAAGACGACGAAGAGGCGGATGAAGAGGAGGCGGATGATGTTGCCGCGCCTCGTGTCCATGTGGTGCAACCAAAACCGAAAAAGCGACATCCAAAGGTGGAGGTTCCAATTGAGTTGTTGACGAAACGTGATCAAAAGCCAACATCTGGCGATTTGCAACACAATCAAGCGGTCATTCAGCGAACGCTGGAAACGTTTGGCATTCCCGTTGAGATGGGTGATGTTGCTGTTGGTCCAACCGTGACGCAGTTTACGTTGAAGCCTTCCGAGGGCGTGAAACTGACGCGCATCACGTCGCTCCATAACGATCTTGCGCTTGCACTTGCGGCTCACCCGATTCGTATTGAAGCGCCGATCCCGGGGAAGTCCTTGGTTGGTGTTGAGGTTCCAAATCAAAGTGTCGCCACGGTTGGTTTGCGCGAAACATTGGAATCCAAAGAATGGCGCGAAAAGAAAGCGATGGTGCCTTTTGCGCTTGGTCGTGATGTGTCTGGTAAAGCGTGGATCGCGGATCTTGGTCGCATGCCGCACTTGCTCGTTGCTGGTTCGACGGGTTCTGGAAAATCGGTTTGTTTGAATGTTCTTATCACGTCGTTGCTCTACACGTATGGACCGGATGATTTGAAGATGATTCTTGTTGATCCAAAGCGTGTGGAGTTGCAGGTGTATAACGGTGCTCCGCATTTGATCACGCCAGTGATTACGGATACGGAAAAAACCGTGAACGCGTTAAAGTGGACGTTGCGCGAAATGGATCATCGGTTTGATGTGTTGTCCAAGTTTGGTGCTCGCGATATCACTTCATATAACGCACGCAGTGAGGAAAAGTTACCGTACATCGTTTTTATCATTGATGAGCTTGCGGATTTAATGATCACGGCGATGGCAGAGGTTGAAGGTCCGGTTGTTCGATTGGCGCAAATGGCGCGTGCGGTTGGTATTCATCTTGTGCTTGCTACACAGCGACCGTCTGTTGATGTCATTACCGGGTTGATTAAAGCGAACATCCCAGCGCGTATCGCGTTTGCGGTCGCGTCATCCACGGACTCACGTACGATTCTTGATCAAACAGGCGCCGAAAAATTGCTTGGTCGTGGGGACATGCTGTTTCAGACATCTGACATGTCGACGGCAAAGCGTGTTCAGGGCGCATTTATTTCCGATGATGAAATTGCGCGCGTGATTGAATTCTTGAAATCAAAATACGAACCAGCGGAATACGATCCGAGTGTTGTGGAGCGCCAGCGTCAGGGTGGGGGAACGGCGTTTAATGGCAGCTCGAGCCACGAAGATTCCGATGAGTTGATCCCAGAGGCAAAAGAAGAAATTTTACGTGCTGGTAAAGCATCCGCTTCGTTGCTGCAACGACGGTTGAAGGTTGGGTATGCTCGTGCGGCGCGATTGCTCGACTTGCTTGAGCAGGAAGGGTTTATCGGTCCTGGTGATGGCGCAAAACCACGCGAAATCTTGAAAGCGGATTTTACGAAACATTCGGAACCGCCACGCGAATCTTTTTCTCACCCTTCGTTGGATCAGGTGAATGCCGAGATTCCGGATATTGAAGCAGAGGACGACGAAGCCTAATCTATGCCGTTTTTGCAAAAACGCATCAGCTCAACGAGCGGCAGTTTTGGGGAAACGCTCAAAGAGTTGCGTGAGCTACGGTGTTTTACGATCGAACAAGTGGGAAGGCTATCTGGGATTCATCCGCACATTTTGAAGTTGCTGGAAGCGGATCGCATCGATGAGCTTTCTGATGCATCGTATGACGAGCGTCATGTGTATGCGGTGGCGAAGGTGCTAGAAACAAACCCGTCGTACTTGATTCAAAAATATCGAGAGTTGCTTGAGGTAAAAGGTATCTCCAGATCTCATGCGCTTTTTCCGGCGGCTCGTGTCGGTGTTTTGGATTTGTTTGTTCGTGCGCGCGCTGTGGCGTTTGTTGGGTTTATCGGGATCGTTGTATTGATTGGCGGGTATGTGTATTTTTCCGCCAAAAATTTGGCAACGACTCCGCATTTAACCATTGATGCGCCAACGGAAGGTGCAACGATTTCCGATCCGGCTTTGCGCGTGATGGGATCAACGGATCCTGGCGCTTTTGTTTTTATTGATGGTTCGGCGGCGGTTGTGAACGCGTCGGGTGATTTTTCCGCGATTTTAGATGTTCCTCGCGGCGTGTCGGTTGTGCACGTGGAGGCAAAACGACGATACGGTCCGAGCGCACAAATCGATCGTCATGTGACGTATCTTGCACCGACATCAACGGCGTCTTTGGAAGAAATTTTTTCGCCAACGCCAACGTCAACATCAACGTCGATGAATGCCACATCGACGGTTGCGACAGCGACATCCACATCATCAACGACCAAATAGTTTTTTTCTGTTGCAGAATCTGCGAAGCGACGCCACGCGAAGGAAGATGATCGCGACTGCAGGAGGAGAGAGATCCCCTCCGATGAAACATCGGAGAGGGGTTTCCGCAGAAATGATCGTCTCAGGGTGCGTGCGAGGTTTCGCAGATTCCGAAACGGAAGTTCAAAAATGGTAGGTCTGAAGATGTGTCGTGTCAAGGTAAGAAAAGCCCGGCGTGAGGTGCGCCGGGCGGGTCGTTTCATCAGGGCATCGCTTGTGCGCACGCTTGTTGCGCGGCGATGAGGCGAGGCTTCCAGATGGACTCCACGTAGCGAGTCATCGGGTCTTTTTCGAAGAAGAATGTCATGCCCTCGCGGAGTGCTTCCTGATTCTCCGGCGAAAGCGTGTCGATCACTTGTTCGAGAGACGCGGACGGATTTTGTTCGCACCACCGGACCGCGGTGGGGACGTTTCCGTGCTTCTGTTTATCGATAGCCGTAAAGATCGGATCCCATCCAAGTTCTTTGTAGAGGTTGAGGACTGACTCGAGATCGTTCTTCCCAGCTGCCCGGATCGCCGTGTAGGGGATCGGGTCAAAAATGCGTGCGCGAGTGAAGGACTCCTGCCAAAACAGGAGTACAGCTCTTTCCCCATCCACCATCGAGAGATGATGTCGGGGAATGCGACCATTTTCGTTCTCAGCCACGGCACTTGCCCAGTGCGGCGTGATGAGCGGGATGACGATGTTCGAGTGTCCATTTTTCATTGCGTTACCTCGTCCGGCAAATGAAAAAACCCTCACTCATTCCATAGCTCGTTTTTCGCTTTGTGTCAAGCGTGAACGGTTGGAATGTGTGAGGGTTGAGGGAGTGTGACTACGCGTCGGCAGTCGGCGCGGGGGTGAGCTTGGCCTCGACGAGTTTGTCGCCGAGGTTGGTGCTGACCGTGACGGCTTCGCGGGCCGTCGACGAGGCCGCGTCGCCGGCGTCGTCGGTGCTGACGGCGCTGGTCGTTCGCTGGGCGCTCGCCGCACCGTCGCTGCGGTTGTGGCGGCGAGGCTGCGTCGACTTGTCGTCGGCGACTTCGTCGTCCGTGGCGTCGTCGTGCTCGACGGGTTCGTCGCCGACGTGCCCGCCGCACTTGGCGATGTAGCTCTGCATGCTGGCGTGGAACCACGGCTCGGCGTGGAGGCGCAGGTAGAACTCGAAGCTCCGGTAGATGTCGGAGATGGTGACGTGCATGAACTGGGGCTTCTTCTGCGACATGGAGAGGATGAAGAAGCCGCGAGCTTCGAGCTCGGCCTTGCCACGGGACGTGATCACCTTTTCCACGATGCAGCCGGCGCTGATCTTGCCAAGGTAGTCTCTTTCGAGACGACCGACGAGCCGGAGCAGTTGCCCCATCTCGATGATCGCGGGGAAGAACGCCGCCTCGTTGCCGTACTTGAGCTGCTTCGCGCTGATGTCGTAGAACGGGATGTTGCCGTTGGCGATGCCGTTCCAGTCCTTGGTGTTGAGCGCGTCGCGCAGGCAGGGGTAGTTGTTGCGAACTTCCTCCATGGTCTGCAGGTGCGCGCCGCGTCCGAGGATCTTGAGCTGAGCCTGGTAGGCGACGCGCGGCGCGGTGTCGGCGATCTGGATGCCGTACTCCTCGAAGTGACGCAGTTCGAACTGGTCCGGGCGGCCGTTGGTCATCACGAGTCGCGGCTGGACCTCGAGCGTGATCGCGGGGTTGAAGTTCTGGATCTCGGGGAAGAAGCTGATCGGATACGAGACGGTGGGGACGTGCATGGGAGCTCCTGTCGTTGGTGGCAAATGCCGGTGGTCGTTACTGGTCGTTTGTGTTGTCGATGTACGTGCTTCGCCGGCGGTGTGATTGCCGGACGGTGATCGACGGGACTTCGGCTGTGAGGCCTGGCCCGCCGTTGATGAACGTGCCGACGATGATCGTCAGAGACGCGGTCATGAGAAAGAGAACGAGACTCACAATGACATGATCTTCGAGAAGTTGTCCGCCAAAATCGCTTTCGGCGAACGCGATCCATCCGATGATGTGCATGGTACTGAGAACGAGGATGATCTTCACGTAACCTCCGTTGTTCCTGTTCTCGAGTCCGGTGGTCCGGCATGGGGCGGACCGAAATTGGTCCAATTGGTACCGGTCACACCGGGCTCGAAAACGGGAGGATGCTCCACACGGGCATGGAGGGGAGAGTGTTCGCGTTTGGCAACCGTCAAACGTAAACGGGTGATCGTTTCCAGAGACGTACCATGTCCAGCAAAAGCCGGAGGGGCGTATCTCTGCGTTCGATCTCCTCCATCCCTGTGGGGAGCATGAAAAGAACGTCTTAACCTAGCAGGATTTTGTGGGATTGTCAATTCCCTCCTTGAGTCTGAATCGGATTCAGAATCAAGGATGGCGGGCGGTCTCAAGTGTCGAGACCGCCCTAGTCGTCATCCTCCTCTGGGTCCATCTCTTCCCATGCCGCGATGACGGAGGGTTGATGGGTTTCGTGCATTTTTTGGAGCGCTTCGCCGTACTCCTTGAGCTCGTTGAGGGCTGTGTTGAGTCGGTTGACGCGTTCGACATACTGCTCGGCGATCGCGACGGGGGCGATGATGCGTGCGCATGTCGTGCAGATGCCGCCTGTGCAGTGTCCTTTGCGGAAAAATCCGCGGACGCCGAGTTCGAGACAATTCTCGCTTTCGCAGAGATTGTTGAAACGAAGCTCGGGCTTGATGCCGACGAGTTCCGCAGATGCTGATCCGGGATCGATCCGTTGGAGGACGTGCTGCCAGTCGAATTTGCATCGCTCGCAGTACGCATCCATGATCTCGAATACGCGCACGACGTTGATGAGATTGCCGCCTGGTTTGGACGCGCGCTCCATGCCGTCGAAATTGAACGATGGCATTTGGAGGCGGATCATATTGAATCCGTACTCCGCGAAGCACTTGGGGCAGCCGATTTGTGTCCCGGGTTGTGCCTTGGGAAAATTTTGCACGATATCGACCGGATGATCGAGATTTTTCTTGATGAGCGCAACTTGATACTGGACTCGCGCCAGCTCATTGAGAATCTGACGTGCGTCCATGGTTAGGCTCCTTGTGAGAGGGGATGAATTGAGAAAGACCGCTTTGGCGCACAACGAGACGTTGCAAGACAAAGTGGTCTTCTGAAACGAGTGTCTCAGAAGAAGGGTGTAAAGATCATTCGTCCTCCGGCATGGTTTGTTTGTTTTTCGCTCGGTGATACTTGGACGCATCACGATGGACGAGCGTCGCGCGGTGAAAGTCCACGCGTTGTTCCAAGAACATTTTGCGCATGTCGAAAGACCCGACGAAGTTGTCCTTCTTTGGGTCTTTGACGTGAACGCTTTTCATGTGTTTGGCCATGGTGTTTCTCCGATTGATTCCTCAGAGGATGCGACGAAATTGTCACATGCTCTGGTAAATGACTCAACATATGGGATGTTGAGTCGGGAGGTTGAAGGTTCAGACGAACAGACTGTCCTCGAAGTCGTCGAAGAGCTCTTGCTCGTCGCTTTCGACCCAGATCCACACGCCGTACTTCGTCTCGAGCGCATCGCGTTCGTCCGCATCGCCGAAGCTGATGAGGTCGGACTCGGGTTCCAGGTCGGTCTCACCTTCCCAGTTGTCGCGGTCGATGAGGTCCTTGAGATACTCCTCCTCGTCGCGGTTGCGGTGTTGCGCGTCCGCGCGGCTGAGCGCCTTCTGATCCGCGCGCCGACGGTTGTGACGCGTGACGATCGTGCCGTTGAGCGGCAGATCGCGCACCATCTCGTCGTACCACGCGCGGTAGGCCTCCCACGCTTCGCTGAAGGTCATGGTGTCGGAGCTGTCGAAGATCTTCTCGATCAGCGGTTTGTGGAAGACGCGCATGGTCTTGCGCCACTGCATGCGGCGCGACTTGCGGCCGTGGTTGCGTGGCGAGACGTACGCACCGCCGCGCTTGCACTCGTGGTGATGTGCGTCCCATTCCTTGCGGGATCGCGTCTTCACGAAGAGTAGCTCGTCGACGCCCAGGGCGATCGCTTCGAGCTCGAGCTCGCGTTTCTCCTTGTC
The DNA here is from genome assembly GCA_903893445.1 of Candidatus Uhrbacteria bacterium. Taxonomy (GTDB): domain Bacteria; phylum Patescibacteriota; class Patescibacteriia; order 2-12-FULL-60-25; family 2-12-FULL-60-25; genus CAITMG01. Next base: position 18,351 of record CAITMG010000090.1, read on the forward strand.
GGTCATCCACCAGTTGTCTTCGACGTCCACGTGTTCGACGTCCGGGATGTCGCGGAGTCGCATGGGTTTGCCGAGGAAGCTCGCGTTCGCGGTGACGTCGGAGGTGAGCTGGAAGAACGACATGGCCTCGTCGCACCCAGCGCGAACGTCGTATGCGGGCATCGGGTCGTCGATGTCGTGCTCGTCGCCAGCCTCCTCGAACACGGCGTTGCGGTCGAGCGGAGCGGTGCAGATCGTGGCCATGACGCCGTCCTTGTTTCGGCCCAGATCGCGTTCGACGATCGCTTCGTTGCTCATCACAGGTTCTCCTGTTGCAGGTGATGCTCGACGACTTCACCGAGCGACATGGTGGTGAACTGCGGATCGGTCTCGCGGAAATCCATGAGGAGCTCCACGATGCACGCCAGCGGGATGCCGGCGTTGCTCTGATCCTTCTCATCGATAATCGCAGACTCGCTGTCGTCCATTGGGACTCCTTCGCGGTGATGGGTTAATGAAGCCTTCAAATCTTGAAATGGCAACACAGCCATGTGACTGGCTGGTGCCGATGTAAGGAGCAATCTCGCATCACGATGTTGAAATCATGAGGTGGGATTGCTGCTCCGACGTTCGAGTGAACGCCGGAGCGGATGGTTAGCGTCGGGGCGAATGCGTCAATCCGTGGCGCACGTCGTCCTTCCACGAGTGCTTCGGTCGCGCTTCGATCTCGAGAAGGTAGCGACGCAGTTCGCTCCAGTCCCTTTTCGCGCGCAGCATCTTCTTTTTCAGAGTCAGTACGACGTTGGGTGAACGATGAGCGAACATGAGTCCTCCGAAGTGTTCAACGCTCGGCTAGTCGTCCTTGCTGTGGTGTCTGTTGATCGTGGGGTCGCCGCTGTTGCCGCGGAGTATCTGAATCACGTAAAGCACGAGGAAAAGGAAGAGGATGGGGATCGCGATATTGCTCTTTCCGATCAGGAAAAAGATGACGCCGAGAATGAAAAGCACGATCATGAACTTGAACATTCTGGTTTTCTCCTTATCGAAATATTCCTCCGACAGATGTAGAGGGGACGCGCCACGCGCGAGTCGTGACGAGTCCGTCGCAAGTACTTTGAGCTGGAGCCAGCAAATCCACGTAGAACGTGGCAAGCCGGCAAGGCTCATTTTGTTGCGTCTCCTCAACTACTTATTTGCATAAGCGCTGAGAAAGTTTCTCCACGTCTGTCGAAAGAATTGTTTACCGTGACGAGAGCGCGATCGAGATCGTGATCTTGTTAGGGCGGCGGTCATGTGGAAGTTTCATGACCACCTGTGGAAAAAGGTCGCATCATTGGTGGTCGCGGATGTTGCGCATGAGCTTGTCGTGCTCGCGCGCTTCGGCACGTTCACGCGGATCACCTTTGCGAGAGTTGAGGATTACGTTTCTCCTGCGTTTGAGGAGCGTCGAGCGAACGCGAAAGGATTTGATATTCGCCTCCAAGTCATTCATTTCGTTGACCCGTGCATTGATCCACTCATCCGAACATCGGAGACATCGGAGAATTCCTTTGGAAATGAGATCTTTCACCTCCTCGGAACTGCGATCGAAGTCGTTATCCGAGTAGGCGAACTCGAGATCATCTGCAATTGCGCAGATGCGATCAATGGCTGAATCGATTGCGCCGTTGATTTTTTGAATACGCACATTGATCACAGCGAGTGCATCCTTCATGATTCCTCGTCGTTCTTTTTATAGATGTTGTGAGGAACGAAATTATTCCTCCGACAGATGTAGAGGGGACTCGTCACGCGCGAGTCGTGACGAGTCCGTCGCAAGTACTTTTATCTGGAGCTAGTCGAAACCAGCTAGGATAATTTTGTTGCGTCTTCTCAACTACCTATTTGCATAAGCGCTGAGAAAGTTTCTCCACGTCTGTCGAAGGAATGATGACCGTGACAAGAGCGCGAAATAAATCGTGATCTTGTTAGGGTCCCCGTCATTCTCGAATGACGGGGCGTGGCTGGAGAGTTTTTGGCTCTCCAGCGAGTTGAGGGTTGAAGGTTCAGGCGGCGAGCGTGGTGATCATGTTGTGGCGGCGAGCGATGTAGCCGCCGTTCTTGTCGCTCCGGACGCTCCATCCGTTGAGGAGGAGCAGCTCGTAGAGCGGGACCTCGAAGTTCGCGAGCGGCGCTTCGAGCGTCGTCTCTTCGTTGCCCGTCACGCTGAGGCCGCCGGTGTACGCGACGAGTCGCGTGTGCGTGCGAGCCGGCTTGATGTGGATCGACTCGTGATCGGTCTCGAGTGCGCTGAGAATCGATGCGAAGATGTGGTCCACGGTGACCTCCGTCTGGTTCAAAGGCACGACGTTGCGTCATGCGTTTGAAGAGACGCTGGTGGAGGTTGATGCCACCAGCGAGGGGAGAATGCGTCGCTCGGTCAACCTTGCGCGAGACAACTTCGAGAGAGGCGGTGCCGCGGATCGTGTTCCGCGAACCATTCGCCTCGAAGCGTCTCGCTATCCTCACGAACTACTGTTCGCGAGGCCGAGCTACGTATGATCTTTGTTCAAGGTTCGTTCCTTTTGTGAATTCGCGTGTACCGATGGACGCGGATTCTGTTGGGGTTGGTGATCATTCGACCGGTGCCGTTGTCGCCGCGCGTCGTGCGGGGCGTTGGCTCGCGTTGTGGTCGAATGCGCCTCATTCATCTCGGAGTGCGACGCGTATGTGTCTATTGTTGACGCGTCCGATTTTCCAGAGAGATGAACTTGGCTGCCTAAACGATTTTCGGCCTGTCTGGAATCCCAAGGCTACCGTTTGGTTTGAACCATCTGTCTCCTTTTCTGGAACGTTCGCCTTCGATGGCTTGGTTCCGGTTTGTCGGGGCACTGCATTGCTCGTTGGCGCGGGATCACGCGTTGTGATTTGGCGCCCTGGGAGCCGCGCATAGGTTGTACGCATGCAGTCATTCCGCCGACGGATGTAGAGGGGACGCACCACGCGCGAGTCGTGACGAGTCCGTCGCAAGTACTTTGAGCTGGAGCCAGTCGAAACCGGCAAGGCTCATTTTGTTGCGTCCTCTGAGCTACCTATTTGCATAAGCGCTCAGAAGGTTTCTCCACGTCTGTCGAAGGAATGATGACCGTGACAAGAGCGCGATCGAAATCGTGATCTTGTTAGGGTGCTGGAGATGTTGTCGGCTCTCCAGCGTGAGTTGTGAGGTAATAGCCCTATCCGACCATGGGCTTAGATCAGAGTGATGATCTTCATCGTCTTTCCTTGTGTTGAAGGGGGTGGGTCGTGCTCGTCGCTAGGCGGCGTGCGTCGCGACGCCGTTCTTGAGGTTGTAGCTCATGGCCTTGTCCTTGGTGGACCGGATCTTGAGCCTCGTGCGCTCCTTCTTGCGATCCGACCGGTGGGACGGCTCGATGTTGCTGCTGAGGACCGGAACGAAGTCCTCCCAGCCGGTGATGAGGTTGATGGCGCGGAAGCTCTTACGCGTGCGGTCGGTGACCTCGATCATTTGGTGTGTCCTTCTCCCGATATCCGTCGGGGCGGTTTTGATGAAATGGTGCGAATTTGTGGCATCGGCAGGAGTCGAACCCGCCCATCATCCTGATCGCTGTTGCTAGCTGCGCGACCCGCGCATTTTTCGTCAGGCGATGCCATATTTCCAAATGTGTCCTCCCACGTAGAACGTGGTGTTCACACCGGAAGATGCGAAGGGAATGAGGCTAAACCCGAAGGTTTTGCCAAATCCATGGTTACGTACTGTCATGAGGAGCCAGGCAAATCGAGCTGAGCTCGACGAGTCCGGCGTTCATGAGTTCGGCAACCGACTGCATGGATGATCCTGTGGGAGTCCATGCAAGGTTTCCTCCTCCGCGTCTTCTGGGATGAACTGGGTTTGAATGATCTAACAAAGCAAGATATCACAAATCGATGATTTTGTCAACCCCCCTACGGACGCATTTAACACAATTTTGCTAAAACTAGCTAAAAATAACGTAAGGATATTTTAAACAAAATGCGGAATGAACACGGTGTATGCGCCAATGGGCTGGTTTTTGATCCGTGTTGAGTACATTCCTTGACACGATGATTTTTTCATGTGAAAATCCCGCTCGGACACCTTTGCGACGGCAGAGGTTCGCCGACACGACAGACCAGATGAGGGTATCCCTGCAGAATCCTCATTTGTTCCGTCGGTACAACATCAGCATTGATGGTTACCGCTCACGCCAAATAAGCATCAATTGAACCCGAATATCGTTTTCGGGATTTTTTGTGTCTTTGGTGCTGTTGTGTCTCCTTTATTCAACATTGGCTCCGGATTGTTCTCGCCATCGCCTCAACCACCGCCTGATTTGTCATTTGTGCGAGGTCTGAGCGGGACAGCCGATAAGCCTCTGATGCGTTTTCATGTCAACCCATCAGCCTGTTTTTAAGCGACAGATCCCAACGGATTTGGAGCGACGCTATTTTAGTGCCTCCCGCGACGCCATGGCGTTGCCGGACCTCATCGAGGTCCAAAAGCGCAGCTACCGCTGGTTCCTGGAAAATGGAATCCGCGAATTGCTGAGTGAGATTTCGCCGATCAAGGATTTTATTGGTCGCGATCTCGAATTGTCGTTTGTCGATTATATTATCGACGAACCAAAGTTTGACGAGAAAACGTCAAAAGCAAAAAACATCACGTACGATGCACCGTTGCGCGTGAAGACGCGTTTGGTTAACAAGCGTACGGGTGATACGCGTGAACAGGAAGTGTATCTGGGTGACCTCCCGGTCATGACGGATCGCGGAACGTTTATCGTCAACGGGATTGAGCGCGTCATTGTGTCGCAGCTTGTCCGATCTGCTGGTGCATTTTTCACGGCAGAATTGTTGCGCAACCGCCGCTACTACGGCGCGAAGGTGATCCCGAATCGCGGTGCCTGGTTGGAGTTTGAGACGGATGGCAACAATGTTATTTGGGTGAAGATTGATCGCAAACGCAAAGTGGCGGCAACGTCCTTGTTGCGTGCGTTTGGCATGTCCGAAGACGATGAGATTCGCGCGTTGTTTACCAACGTCGATGTTCATCCGTTGAATCACTACATCGAAGCCACACTTGGCAAAGATGCGGCGAAAAATGAAGACGACGGCTTGATCGAAGTCTACAAGCGCATTCGTCCGGGTGATTTGGCCACTGCGGATAACGCAAAGTCATTGATTCATTCAATGTTCTTTAAGTTTGAACGCTATGACCTTGGTCCGGTTGGTCGCTACAAGCTCAACCAACGTTTTGGCATGTCTGCGGAACCGGAAGAAGTGAGCAAAGAAACAAATCGCATTTTGACGAAGGAAGATCTTGTTCGCATTCTCACGGAAATCATCCGCTTGAATAACATGCAAGAAGAACCGGATGATGTGGATCACCTCGGCAACCGCCGTATCCGCGCGATCGGTGAATTGGTCCAGACGCGTTTCCGCATCGGTCTCGCGCGCATGGAACGTATCGTTAAAGATCGTATGTCCACGCAGGACATCACGCAGATCACGCCAGCGAAGTTGATCAACGCACGTCCAGTCATCGGCGCCGTTCGCGAATTCTTCATGTCTTCGCAGTTGTCGCAGTTCATGGATCAGACGAATCCGTTGTCTGAACTTGAACATAAGCGTCGTTTGTCCGCGATGGGTCCAGGTGGTCTCTCGCGTGAACGCGCCGGCTTTGATGTTCGCGATGTGCACCGCACACACTATGGCCGCATTTGTCCGATCGCTTCTCCGGAAGGTCCGAACATCGGTCTTGTGGGTCACATGGCGTGCTATGCGCGTATCAATGATTTTGGTTTTATCGAAACGCCATATCGCAAAGTGAAAAACTGGGCGAAGAATGATGGCAAGGACGCGATTGACGAAGTGCTTCGCGTGGATGTCACGGATGGCAAGGGCAAGGTGATTGGAAAATCCGGCACACAAGTTTCCGCGAAACTCGCGAAGGACTTGAAGGAAATCTCGATTGAGATGATCCCGGTTATCCCGCATGTTACAAATGAAATCGTGTACTTGAACGCGTTTATCGAAGAACGCGGCACAACGGCACCAGCCACCACGCCAATTGCGAAGGATGGTAAGTTTGTGAACGAACGCGCCAGCGCACGTAAAAACGGTGAACCGACGATCGTTGATGTCGGCGAAATCGATTACGTCGATGTTGCGTCTAAGCAAATTCTTTCCGTTGAAACGTCGCTCATTCCATTTGTTGAACATGACGATGGTCAGCGCGCATTGATGGGATCGAACATGCAACGTCAGGCAGTGCCATGTATCAAACCGGATGCGCCGATCGTTGGAACGGGTGTTGAACGACGCGCGGCCATTGACGCGGGTCATGTTATTGCCGCTCAGGACGACGGTGTGATCGTGTCTGTCTCTGGAAACCACATTGAATTGAAAGCAACAAATGGCGATTTGCGTCGCTATGACTTGATTAAGTTCCAACGTTCCAACGCGTCGACGTGTATGAACCAGCACGTGCGCGTGAACAAGGGGCAAAAAGTGTACGCCGGTGAAGTCCTTGCGGATGGGATGTCGTGTCAAAACGGCGAACTCGCGCTTGGTCAAAACTTGCTGTGCGCCTTCTTGTCATGGGACGGGTACAACTACGAAGATGCCATCATTTTGTCTGAAAAGTGTGTGCAGCAGGATCGCTTTACCTCGATCCACATCGAGCACCATACGATTGATGTCCGCGACACCAAGTTGGGTGCGGAAGCCGTCACGTCAGACATCCCGAATGTCTCTGAAGAAAAGTTGAAGAATTTGGATGAAAACGGTGTCATCCGTATTGGTGCAGAAGTGAAATCCGGCGACATTCTTGTCGGAAAGATCACACCAAAGGGTGAAACGGATTTGTCTGCTGAAGAAAAATTGCTTCGTGCGATTTTCGGTGAAAAAGCTCGCGATGTGCGCGACTCCTCGTTGTATCTTGAACATGGTGAGCATGGAAAGGTCGTGGATATCACGGTCTTCTCACGCGAAGCTGGTGACAAGTTGCAGCCGGGTGTGATCAAGCAGATCGTTGTGTCGGTTGCAGATCTTCGCAAGGTGCAGGTTGGCGATAAGCTCGCTGGTCGCCACGGAAACAAGGGCGTCGTGTCCAAGGTTGTGCCGGTTGCGGACATGCCGTTTCTCGCAGATGGAACGCCAGTGGATGTCATCTTGTCTCCGCTCGGTGTTGTCTCTCGTATGAACCTTGGTCAGATTTTGGAAACGCATCTTGGTCTTGCTGCTAACTCGCTCGGGTATCGCGTTGCGACACCGGTGTTTGATGGCGTGCCGGAACAGGTGATTCGTGAAGAGTTGGTCAAAGCCGGTCATCCGGAAGATGGTCGTATTCAATTGTATGACGGACGTTCTGGTGAAGCCTATGACAACCCGTCGACGGTCGGATACATCTACATCTTGAAACTCAACCACATGGTTGAAGACAAGATCCATCAACGTTCCATTGGTCCATACTCGCTCATCACGCAACAGCCACTTGGCGGTAAAGCGCAATCTGGAGGTCAGCGTTTTGGAGAAATGGAAGTGTGGGCGCTCGAAGCGTACGGCGCGGCGCACACGTTGCAGGAAATTCTCACGATTAAATCGGATGACGTCCCGGGTCGTTCCAAGGCCTACGAATCCATCATCAAAAATGAAGCGATTCGCAAGGTCAACGTTCCAGAGTCATTCAACGTCTTGGTCCGTGAATTGAAGGGATTGTGTCTTGATGTCGAGCTGTTGAAAGACGGCAAACATATCGAAGATGCGATGTCTCGTCCGGATGCCTCGCGTCCACGTCCGGTCATTGCGGCAGCTGCTGCAGATGATTCCGAGTGGGGACCGATGCCTGAAGATCTTAAATAACGACCACGCGTATGTCTTTCTTCCAATCAGAAAACATCAAGACAACCGACTTTGATGCGATCCGTCTGCGGATCGCGTCGCCGGAGACGATCCGCGGATGGTCGTATGGCGAAATCACCAAGCCGGAAACAATCAACTACCGCACGCAAAAGCCGGAAAAATCCGGGCTCTTTGCGGAAGAAATTTTTGGTCCATCCAAGGACTGGGAATGCTACTGCGGAAAATATAAAAAGATCCGCTACAAGGGGATCATTTGTGACAAGTGTGGCGTCGAAGTGACGCATTCACTTGTTCGCCGTGAACGCATGGGCCACATCGAGTTGGCCGCTCCGGTGACACACATTTGGTTTCTTCGCGGCGTCCCGTCGAAAGTCGGTACGGTGCTCGACATGTCCGTTCAGTCACTTGAAAAGGTCATCTACTTTGCCAGCTTTATCATCACAGATGTGAATGAAGAGTTGCGCATGCAGACGGTCGAACAGGTGCGCACGGAATATAAGGGCAAGCGCAAATCCATTGAAGCGGAATACGAGCGCGACATTAAACGCGTCAACGATCGTGCGGCCGAAAAGGGCACGGATGCGGACGCGGTTACGGATGAGCTCGATAAGCTTCAGGGAACAAAGGAACGCAAGCTCGAAGAATTGGATGAAGATTTTTCGATGACGGAAAAGGAATTGAAGGACCTCAAAGTTCTTCGCGTCATTTCCGAAAATGAATATCACGAACTCTCGCTCAAATACGGTCACGTGTTTGAAGCAAAGATCGGTGCCGAGGCGGTCAACGAATTGCTCGCGAAGATTGATGTTGATGCCACGCTCAAGGTCCTTGCCGAAGAATTGAAAACCGCGTCCGAAGCGAAAAAAGATCGCATCGTTCGCCGCTTGAAGTTGCTCAAATCATTTAGCCTCCAAAAGATCTCACCGGATTGGATGGTGTTGCAGGCGTTGCCAGTCATCCCACCGGATTTGCGTCCGATGGTTGCGTTGGACGGCGGCCGCTTTGCCACGTCTGATTTGAACGATTTGTATCGCCGCGTCATTAACCGCAACAACCGCTTGAAGCGCCTTGTGGAATTGAACGCTCCGGAAGTCATCACGCGCAACGAAAAGCGCATGTTGCAGGAAGCGGTTGATGCCTTGATTGATAACAGCGCACGTCATTCCAAAACGGTGATCGCCGCGACGGGAAAGAAGCGCCAATTGAAATCTCTTGCGGACTCGTTAAAGGGGAAGCAGGGTCGTTTCCGTCAAAACTTGCTCGGTAAACGCGTCGACTACTCTGGTCGTTCCGTTATCGTCGTTGGTCCGACGTTGCACATCGATGAATGTGGTCTTCCAAAGATCATGGCGCTTGAACTCTTCAAGCCGTTTATCATCGTTGAGCTCATCAAGCGCGAAATTGTTCATAACATTCGTTCTGCCAACCGCTACATCGAAGGTGATCATGCGGATGTGTGGGATATTCTTGAACAGATTGCCGCTGATTCCGTCGTGCTCTTGAACCGCGCTCCGACGTTGCATCGTCTTGGTATCCAAGGCTTCCGCCCACGTTTGATCGAAGGTAAAGCGATCCAGATCCATCCGATGGTGTGTCGCGCGTTTAACGCCGACTTTGATGGAGATCAGATGGCTGTTCACGTTCCATTGACGGCAGAAGCTCGCGAAGAAGCGAAGAACTTGATGTTGTCTTCCAAGAATCTCTTGAAGCCGGCTACAGGTCAGCCTGTGGCATCACCGGATAAAGATATTACTTGGGGATGTTTCTACATCACGACATTGCTCGAACCAAAGGATGGCGTTATTCGTACCTACGGTTCGCCGAAGGATGCGGAATACGCGTACCAGCTCGGTAAGTTGGATATTCGTACCAAGATTAAAACGCGTATTGAGCCAGGCACACCGGTGATCGAAACGAACGTCGGTCGCATGTTGCTTAACAAGCTCTTTACGCCAGAGATCGGGTATCGCAACGAAGTGCTTGGTACAAAGCACATCGGTGAAATTGCTCGCTCCATTATTGAAATCCATGGATTTGAACGCGCCGCCCAATTTTTGGATGACGTGAAGGATCTTGGGTTTAAGTACATCACCAAATCTGGGTTCTCCTACGGTATTGGCGACTTGCCAACGTTGACGAACAAGAAGGCGGTTATTGATGAAGGTGATGAAAAAGTGGAAATCATCGAAGAACAATACAAGGAAGGGTTGCTGACGAAGCGCGAACGCTACACCCAGATTATTAAAGTCTGGACGGATGTGAAGGATCGCATTCAAAAGCTTTCCAAGGAATCTCTCGACAAGACCGGTACGATCTCATCGATGATCGACTCTGGTGCTCGTGGTTCCATCGGTCAGTTGACGCAGGTCGTCGGTATGAAGGGTCAGGTGTCGAACCCGCGTGGTGACATTATCGAACTTCCGATCAAATCATCCTTCCGCGAAGGTCTCGACGTGTTGGAATACTTCATCTCGTCTCACGGGACGCGAAAAGGTTTGACGGATACGGCCTTGAAGACGGCAAACGCCGGGTACCTCACGCGCCGTCTCGTCGACGTTGCGCAAGATGTGGTCATTGGTGAAGTGGATTGTGGCGATACGCGTGGTGTGATCCTGACGCACGCAGAGTGTGAAGAAATCGGTGAACCATTGCTCACGCGATTGCTCGGCCGCGTCACGATGAAGGACATTAAGGATCCAGACACGAAGAAGGTGTTGGTGAAAAAGAACTCGCTCATCGTCGAAGATCATATTCGCGCGATGCAAAAGTTCTCGGAACCGTTGCAGGAAGCTCAGGTGCGATCCGTGTTGACCTGTAAGACGGGTCGCGGGTTGTGCAGCATGTGCTACGGCTACGATCTTGCCTACAACCGATTGGTGAACACGGGGACAGCGGTCGGCATCGTTGCGGCGCAGTCCATCGGTGAACCAGGTACACAGCTGACGATGCGAACCTTTCACATGGGTGGTGTGGCCGGTGCGGATATTACGCAGGGTCTCCCTCGTGTCGAAGAATTATTTGAAGCTCGTCCGCCAAAGCACCGCGCGGTCATCAGCGATGTCGCTGGAAAAGCCACGGTCGTGCAAGGCGAACGCCGCATCATTGAAACAGCCAGCGGTCAGCGCGTCATGGATACAGCATCCGGTCAAAAGACGATTGTCGTTGAGCACATTGCGACGAATGAAGAAGTCTTCATTAAGGAATCGGTCAATGACGAAATCAAGATGAAGGATGGCGCCAAGGTCAAAGAAGGCGATGTCATCATCATTCGCAAGAGCGGTTCGGAAGTCCTTTCCGAACACAAGGGGATCGCGAAAGTCACGGACAACCGCGTCACGATTCTCTGGGATGGTCCGGCAAAGATGGAATACATCGTGCCAACCGGTTTCCAGGTTCTCGTGAAAGATGGTCAGGAGGTCCAGCCGGGCGATCAGCTTACGGAAGGGCATCTCGATCTTCTCCAATTGTTCCGTCTCAAGGGACGCGATGCGGTCATGCGCTATCTTCTTACCGAAGTGCTTGGCATTTATGCCTCACAGGGTCAGAAGATCAACGCTAAACACATTGAAGTTATCGTTCGTCAGATGTTCTCTCGCGTGTACGTGAAGGACGCTGGTGATACGGATCTCTTGCCAGGTGAAGTGATTGAAAAGGTTCGTGCAGATCTCGAAAACGTCCGTGCGGGTGAAGAGGGCGTTCAGCAAGCCGAACTCGAAGATCTGTTTATGGGCGTGACGAAAGTCTCGCTCTCAACGGAATCCTTCCTCTCTGCGGCATCGTTCCAAGAAACCGCGAAGGTGCTCATCAACGCTGCTGTCACTGGCAAGATTGATAAGCTCGAAGGGTTGAAGGAAAATGTCATCATCGGTCGTTTGATCCCAGCTGGTACGGGTTTTGACTCGCATCACGGCGGGGGAGAATTCGACACGCAAGAACATCGCGATGAATTGGCAGCCGAAGCCAAAGAAGCGAAGGCAGCAAAGGAAGAAACAGCGTAGGGGCGCAATTCATTGCGCCCAATGCAAACAAACATCCCTCCGATAGCCATCGGAGGGATTTTGTATTAGGCTATTCTTGTTCAAAACGTTGGAGGTCGTGCATGGATCATTTGCGCCAAGAGTTGATGTACGAATGCACGCTCTGTACCGGCGAAGATCCGGATATTTTTCTCGAGCTCTTTGGGAAGGCGATCGATCTTTTTCCGCCGATGCCGTATATCGTCGAAACACAGACGGCGATCAGCCACACGATCATGGAAGAGTGGTTCAAGAAGAAGAGTCATCCGTTGGACGCGGAATTTCGCAAGCGAACCCTGACGATTTGTGTGGATGTCCTTCGTGCGACATCCGATCCGTTTTTTTCTCCCTCTCCGTAGTCTACGGGGAGATTTTTTTACTCTCTTTTCATCTCCGTTTTTGCGCGCTACAGTTTGGTCATATGGCTCGTCATTCCAAATGGCACAAGGTGCGGCAATTTAAAGGGGCGATTGATGCGAAGCGCGCAGCATCGTTTACAAAGCTGTCGCATGAAATTACGATTGCGGTGAAAGAGAAGGGGCCGGATATTTCGACGAACGTCCGATTAAAAGTGGCGATTGAACGCGCGAAAAAAGCGTCAATGACGAAAGATACGATTGAACGCGCGATTGCCCGTGGAACGGGCGTTGGGGGAGAAGGGCAGATCGAGTCGCTCCGTTATGAAGCGTATGGACCGGGAGGAACAGCCTTGATCGTCGAGTGCACCACCGATAGTCGCAATCGCTCCACGAATGACGTGAAGCATCTTGTTTCAAAGGCAGGTGGATCGTTTGCGGCAACCGGTGCGGTCACGTATCTGTTCGACCATATTGGAACGGTGACGGTTTCGGGTGCATCCGTATCCGCTCCAATGTCGGATGATGTGATGATGATGCTTATTGATGCGGGCGCCTCCGACGTCGTACCGCATGAGGAAACGACGGATATTCGTTGCGCGACCAATGATCTCACAAAAGTTGCGGATGCCGCGCAAAAACAGGGATTTACGGTTGAAGCGGCTGAATTTGAATGGTTGCCAAAAACAACGGTGGAGCTGGATGATGAAAAAGGCGCAGAACTCGCGGATCTCGTCGACAAGTTGGAAGAGTTGGATGATGTAAGTCACGTTTATACAAATGCATCGTAAATTATTCGCGGCTTTCGGTGCTCATTTGCGCCAGGGGGGAACAAAACCCTGTCGCAAATGAGCACCTCAATCCGCTCATGTATGAGAATTCTTGGCATTGATCCGGGGTTTGGGCGCACGGGTATTGGCGTTGTTGACATGAAGAGTGGAAACTCTGTGCATGTTTTTCATGATGTGATTGAAACGCCGAAAGAACATGATTTTGGTGTTCGTTTACTTGCTGTGCGCGATGAGTTGCGTGACGTGATTGCAAAGTTCAAACCAGATACAGCTGCGGTTGAGCAATTGTTTTTTTCGAACAATGCGAAGACCGCGATGAAAGTTGGCATGGCGCGTGGCGTTGTGTTGCTGACGTTGCAAGAGATGTCCGTCCCGTTTGTGGAGCTCACGCCGAATCAAGTGAAACAGGGGATTGCGGGATGGGGAGGCGCGGATAAAAAACAGGTTCAGGAAATGGTTGCGCGATTGTTGAAGTTGAAA
>CAITMG010000091.1 GCA_903893445.1 Candidatus Uhrbacteria bacterium
GCCATCAAATCCAAACTTTTCGCGGAGACGTTTTTCGAAAAATTTAATCCAGTTCGTGTGCAGCACAGCGCGCTGACCGCGGATTGTAATCAAGAAGCTTGGTGGCTCCACACCGATTTGTGCAATGTCGTGAATGTATGGAGACATCGTGCCGGCTTCGGCGAGCGGCTTGTTTTTCGAGATCATCGTTTTGAGAAACTTTTGCAATGCATTGTACGTGATGGTACGTCGGCGTTCTTCACGAATCTGAAACGCGAGGTCAAGTAATTTTTGCGTGCGCAAATTTTGTTTCGCAGAAACGAAGATGATTGGTGCCCAGTTTAAAAATGGAAACGAACTGCGAACAGCGGCTTCGAATTTTTTCGATGTGTCTGTTTTTTTATCTTCGACCAAATCCCACTTGTTGACGATGAGCGCGAGGCCCTTCGTTTCATCTTTCAATAAGCCGGCAAGATATTTATCCTGCGCGCTTGGTTCTTCTGTCGCATCAATGACGAGGAACGCAACGTCTGCGCGAAGAAGCGCTTCGCGATTTTTTTCGAGGGCATCTTCTTCGAGGCCTTTTTCGATACGGGAACGACGGCGCATACCGGCCGTGTCCACGAGGGTCACCGGCTGATCGCCCCACATGATCTCGGTGTCCATTGGTTCGCGTGTTGTGTGCGCGATCGGGGAAACGATGACGCGATCTTCGCCAAGAATGGAGTTGACGATAGATGATTTGCCCACGTTTGGACGACCCATGACAACCAATCGAAGTCCTTTCACGAGTTCTAATGGTTGTGGTGGTTTGCCGAGTTCGTGCAATTTTCCGTAGACGCGATCGAGCAAGTCGCCAACGCCGCGACCAGTGGACGCGGAACATGGATTTGGCTCTCCAAGACCCATCCTCCAGGCTTCTTCACCAAATGCCGATGCGAGGACGTTGTTATTGTCTGTCTTATTGGCAACAAGAACGATGTTTTTGTTGAGTTGACGAACGCGCTGGGCGAGATCGCGATCTTGTCCCATGACGCCAGCGCGAGCGTCGACGAGAAAGAGAACGAGATCCGCTTCGCGAATGGCGAGTTCGGCTTGATGCAGGATACCGCGACCGATTTCACTGCCTTGTTCCGCATCGAGACCACCCGTGTCGACAACTTCAAAACGCTCTGCGCGCCAGATGACGGATGCGTAGTTACGATCGCGCGTGGTGTGGGCGACAGGGGAAACCAGCGCGGAGCCGGTTTCGGTCAGGCGATTCCACAATGTGGATTTGCCGACGTTTGCTCGTCCCACAAGGGCGACGATCGGGAGATTACGGAGTCTTGGGATTGACATAGGAGTTTGCGCTCGAGTTGCCGAGGATGATCAGGAATTGTGCGGACGAGGCAGAGACATCTTCCGTTGATCCGTCCGGAAGAAGGATTTGTTCGTTTGGAGAAAGCTCGGCGATATTCGCGTGGAGTAAATTTTTGAGGCGCATGAGGTCGTTGAGTTTTGCGCCTTCGGTCAAATCGTAGATAACGGTTTGATCATAGTTACGAAGTTTTGCATTGCCGACCGAGAGGATACTGAATCCATTTTTTTTCAGCGTTCCGGAAACTTGTGCGGCAAAGCCGGTTTTGTTTGTGCCGTTTTTAACTTCGACGTTGATATTGGTGTCGACAGGAGGCGTGACGACGGCTGGTGTCGTTGTTGCGGCGGCGATTGGTTGCTTGATTGGAGGTGCGATGGCGATTTCTTTTGTCGTTGTTGCCGGAGCTTTGGTGATCGGTGTGGTGATGATCGTTGATGTTGCGGCTTTGATCCCGATGCTGGCGACGCCGGACTCGGTGCTTGTTGCGAACGGGTTGGCAACGATGTCGCGGACTTCGGACCAATCGGATTTTCGTGGAAACAACATGAAGGCGCCATTGATGTTGCCATCAACGAGTCCGCCGTTCACATCATCGGTGAGAGCGCGATTGGAAACGGTGATTTGGGAGAGTGCGGTTGCGTTTGGAAGAAGTTTGAGGACGTCCCAAGCGGTGAAGTCCGTTTGAATATGATCGGAGAGGACGGTCCAGAGCTCTGAAATTTTTTGTGGATTGCCGATGGTGCCAAGGGAGAGGAGTCGATCTCGAACGGCTTCGATGATGATGCGTTGGCGTTTACTGCGGGCAAAATCTGAGCCTTCGTTGTTTTGCATGGAGTGGCGCGACCGGGCGTATTGCAGGGCGCGTTCGCCATCCATATGCTCGACACCTTTTTTGAAACTGACCGTTATCCACTCATTTGGATTTGGCCCGTCGTCGTTTGTGGGGTATTTGTAGTCTGTAAAGGAGTCCTCGATGTTCACGTCCACGCCACCAAGCGCGTTGATGAACTTTTCAAAGCCGGAAAAATCGACTTTGACGACGCGATCAATGCGGGTGTGGAAAAAGTCAGCGAATTTATCGGCCGTGCTGCGTGCGCCTGCCCCTGGGTGGCTCTGTTCCTCGTACGCGTTGACGCTGTTAATCTTTTCATACATGCCATTGCCGATCGGATACGCGAGGTCGCGAGGGACGGAAACGAGCCCTAATCGGTTGTTCGTTTTGTCGTAGGTGGCAAGTAAAATACTATCGGTAAGCTGTGGACCGTCGTGACCTTCGCCGCCAATCCCCATGACAAGGATATTCAACTTTCCATCTGGGGTGTTGGTTGGGCTAGCTGTCGATGGTTGGTTATCCCAAACCAGGTGCTGCAGTTCCGTCATCGAAAAGAGGTTGCCAACTTCGGAGAAAATACTGACCCCCCGGGTGGCGGCGCGATAGGATGCGCCAGCCCCAACAGCTGATAAAACCCCAACAAAAATGGTAAAAAGACCCGCGACGAGCAAGGTCGTTCCGCGGGCTTTTTTTTCGGCGTCAGACGACAAAAAATTGATTTGAACAGGCGTACGCTTCATTGTGCGCATCATAGCAGAGAACCCGGAACTTTTCCAGTCCCCAGGCACGATCGGTTTTTTGAGTGTGGTATACTACAGCCAGCGTTATGCGCATTGCGCTTCCACGATTAAATTCACAACGAAACCGGCTGATTTTTGCAACGATTCTTGCGTTTGCCGGATGTTTCTTGTTGTGGAATACGACGCATGCTTCTGGTGTCGGGGAAGATATCTTAAATTGGATCATGACCATTTTGATCAAGTTGATCATGTGGATCATTGAATTGGTTGGTTCGATCGTGTTGTGGGAAATTTCGTTACTCATTGATGCGGCCAAGTACAATAACTTCGTTAACTCGGTTCCGGTCAAAACAGGCTGGGTATTGGTCCGAGATGTGGCAAACATGTTTTTTATTGTGGTTTTGCTGGTTATCGCGTTCTCAACCATTATTGGCTATAAGACGAATGAGTTTGGCGTGAAGCAAAATCTTCCAAAATTGTTGCTTTTTGCCATTCTCATCAACTTTTCAAAGACATTGGTCGGGTTGATGATCGATTTTTCTGAGGTCGTCATGTTGACGTTTGTCAATGGATTTCAGCAGGCCGCCGGTGGAAATTTTGTGAATGCGCTTAAACTGAACAAGGTTTTGGCAATGAGTGATCAGGTTGGGAATGCTGCGACAGACACGCCGCTGAAACAAGATTTGGCGAGTTTATTAGGAGCGGCGATTTTGGGGTTAACGATGCTCGTGATCAGCGCCTCTGTGATTTTGGCGCTCATCATCTACCTTCTCTTTCGTATCGTTGGTTTGTGGATTTTGTTGATTTTATCGCCAATGGCGTTTTTTGCCTTAGCATTGCCAGGAAAATTACAAAAAGGGTTGAACACGTTTACGGGCGAATGGTGGAGCAAGTTAAGCGCCATGCTTGTGGGTGGCCCGGTGGTTGCGTTTTTCTTGTGGCTCTCTTTGGCAACGGTTCAGGGGAGCAGCGGAGATGGGAAAACTGGTCCATTTGCGGATATTTATCCGAGTGGCACAACGACACAGAGTACGCGTGTTGGTATTTCGGCGGCAGGAGACCCTCCGGAACTCGCGTCGTTCGTTGTTGCGATTGTGATGTTGTTAGCAGGTTTGCAGACGGCACTGCAACAAACACAAGCGATTTCTAAAGAAGCATTTCAAAAAGTTCAGCAAGCAAAAGGTGCGGCAACAAAATTGGCAGCTCGAACCGCAAAGGCAGGCGCTCGTTTGAGTGTTGGTGCGGCGGCGGGGTCCATGCGATTTGTTGATCAGCGCGTTGGTTTGACGAAAGGTTTGGGGAACAAGCTTTCAACAATGGGGCAATCAGCGGCAAGTCGTGGTGGCGTGATGGGCGCGATGCTTGCACCGAGCTTGTTGCGTGCTGGTGCGTCTGTGTCTGGAATCCAAAAGGCACGTACGACCAAGCTCCGTGGCGAGACAGAAGAGA
>CAITMG010000092.1 GCA_903893445.1 Candidatus Uhrbacteria bacterium
CTCTACCAGCTGAGCTAACGGCCCATGAATTGATGGGTGCTGTTCTTTTTCGCCGCTCAAGAATGCCACGATGCAAGAAAAACGTCAACGAGGGGGGATTTTTTTGCTAAAAAACTTCAATTTGTGCATTTTTAGCCAAAATATTGACGTGGAAGGGTTGACAAAACCCTCTTTTTGTGATATCTTCTTTTGTTGAGTTGGAGGACCTAGCACGTAGGGATTACGCGCACATCCAGCTAAAAATTCACCATTTGTTCATTTCTCACGGAGGCCTCAATGTTCGATCGCATTTCCGACCGCATCACTGACAGCAAGGCGTTCGAGGTCATCTGGTTCGGCATCCTCATCGTGTTCGCACTCGCCGTGTTGCTGGGATGCATCTACGGGATCGGCGCGCTGCTCGGTGTCGTGTTCTGGAAGACGCTGGTGATCCTCGTGATGGGTTTCGTCATGCTGATCGCTGCTCTTTTTCTTCTGAATTGGATGCTCTCGTCCAGCTAACAGCCGCTCATTCTCGCTCTCGGAGAAGATGGTGTTCCATCTTCTCCTGCGATTTCGGAAGCTCGATCTGAAAAAGATCGGGACGCCGAAAATGCAGTTGGGTACGCAATTTCAATTTTGTGAGGTTGATCATGTCGTTTTCTTCGAAGCTCTTCGTGTTGGTCGTTGCTGCCTCGATGTCGCACGTTGCGTGCACGTACGAGACTAATAACTACTACTCGGGCGCTGACGTTTCATCCGATACAAGCGGTGCATTCACGTTCGCGCTCGACGAGTACACGCCTGAATCGCAGGCTGTCTCCGTGGGTCAGAAGGGTTTGCCGGTGCTGTACCTCACGGTTACGGCCGGAGATTCTGGCGGCTGTCTTGGCAAGATCACGTTGCAGCGCGGCGGGGTGAGTAGCGATGGCCTTCTCGAGAGCGCTTCACTCTACGACATGACGAACAAGCCGTGGATCCTGATCTCGACGGGTTCGTTCAATGGAAGTAAGGCTCTCATCGGTTCGACTGGCCTCGGCTGGCTCATCTGTCTGAAAGGTGGTGAGTCGCGTCGCTATGCGATCACGGTCGATGTGACGTCGAGCTTGTCGAGTGGGCAGACGTTCGCGCTCGGTATCGGTTCCGCACAAGATATCGAGACTTCGGACAGTAGCTCTGTTGGTGGGTCGTTCCCCATTTTCGGGAATTCCTTCACGATTGTCGCAAACTAACGACGTTCTCGCTCTCGGAGAAGATGGTGTTCCATCTTCTCCTGCGATTTCGGAAGCTCGATCTGAAAAGATCGGGACGCCGAAAATGCAGTTCGTCTCGCAATTTGAAAACAGAAGTTCCTGGAGGGTTCCATGAAACATCTGAAGTCCGCTCTCGTCTCGCTGTTCATGATCGCGTTCATCTACGTCGCGGCCTGGTACGCCTTCGGGAAGGTCGAGATCTCGGCTCGATGCGGGGATCAAGAGCTCGTCGGAGCCAAGGTGGTCATCGACGGTGAGAACGCCGGGAAGACGCCGTACGAAACGCGACTCAGCCCGGGGTTCCACGAGATCCGCGTCATTCCGCCCGAGTCGGCTTCGGCGCTTCAGACGGAGTGGAAGGCCGAGCTCGCGATCTTCGTTCGCGGCGACGAGCTCCAGGCGCAGTTCGATACGAAGGAGCTGAAGTCCTCCGAAGCGGTCACGGCCACCACGGGCAACTAGTCGTACTTTCAGCAACGTTCACTCTCTTCAACGCCTCGCGGGTTCTCCGCTCGAGGCGTTGTTTTGTATCTGGCGATTTTGTTGCTACCCTCGTTTTGGACGTTGACATTGGGGCGGAAAGAACGTAGTTCTCTATTAGGTGCGTCATGAAGGAGGTGGGGATGGCGTCCAAAAACGTTCGTGGTACGTATCAGGACCGGGTGGAGATTGATGCCTGTCTTGCTCGTTTTCGGACCGTTCCAGTTTTGCGCGATCAGACGGAGTTTCGACGGCTTTTTCGGGAATACACTGATGGGGAAACGCCGCGGCTTCGTGAGCGTGCGGAAGGTCTCATCTTATCTGGAAATGTTCGGCTCATTCTTCCGGTTGCGCGTGAGTATCTTGGTCGAGGCGTGTCTGGTGGAGATCTTTTTCAGGCGGGAATGTTTGGGATGAGACGCGCGTTGGCAAAATTTACGCTGGATCGTGAGGCGAAGTTTTCCACGTACGCGTGTTGGTGGATTCGGGCCGAGATGCTTCGGACGATTGATGAAGAAAGTACCTTGATGCCATTTCGGATCCCGGTTGGGATGTTGGGCAAGGTTCGTCGGTTGCGACGGGACATGGTTCGACACTTTTTGGATCATCTCACATGGCCGACGGCGGAGGACATGGCGCGTCTGAGTCTCCCGGGGGAATTTTCTCCGGATGAATTCGCCGCGCAGGTCGCGACTGCTCAGCGGCTCATGGAGATCTCGACGCATCAGGGCGTTTCCATTGATGCGCAATCCATGGAAGACGAGCGCGGTGAAGGATTTTCGCTGCACAGTCAACTCGCAGATCCTCGTCCGCCCAGTGATGAATTGCTGACGCGTTTGCGGGCGAGCGTCAAAGTGAGAAAGCTTCTTCAGCGGTTTCCAGAACGGACGCGTCAGATTCTTCAGCTCCGGTTTGGTCTTGGTGGGGAGGACGAGCTCACGCTCGAAGAGATTGGTGATCGATACAGCCTCTCTCGCGAGCGTATTCGTCAGATCGAATCGCAGGCACTCCGAGAGCTTCGATTTCTGTTTAAGACGCTAGGTCAGGATCGCTCTTCGTTTGAACTGTAACGTTGCCTTGATGAACTCATCAGGGCATTTTTTTATGATCGTTTCTTCACCCGTTGCCAATTACGCGGTTTTCCGGCATGATGCGGCGGAATCTATGTCTCTCCAAATCGGCATTGTCGGTCTTCCAAACGTGGGCAAATCCACGATGTTTCAGGCGATCACGAAAAAAGCCGTGGATTGTGCCAACTTTCCATTTTGTACGATCGATCCAAATGTCGGCGTGGTTGAAGTTCCGGATGAACGTCTGGAAAAATTGGCCGCAGTTTCCAATGCGCGAAAGATTGTTCCGACAACGATTGAATTTGTTGATATCGCCGGTCTCGTGAAAGGCGCGTCACAGGGTCAGGGTCTTGGAAATAAATTTTTGGCGCACATTCGTGAGTGCGATGCGATTGCGCAAGTGTTGCGCGCGTTTGAAAGTGAGGATGTGATTCATGTCGAAAACTCGGTTAATCCGGCACGTGATGCAGAGATTATCGGCATTGAATTAGCGCTGGCAGATTTGGATACGGTCACGAAGCGTTTTCAGAACGTGGAACGTCAGTTAAAGAGTGGGCGAACAAAAGAACTCGAAGCGACACTTGCGACGCTTCAGCGTGCAAAGGATGCATTGGAAGCGGGGACAGCCGTGCGTGATTTGGAATGGACGGAAGAAGAGTTGAAAGAATTGAAGCAGATTGCGTTGATGACGCTGAAACCAATGCTGTACGTTGTGAACGTCAGCGAAATTCAGTTGCAAGACGGATCATGGAAAAAAGCTGTTGAAGGTATTAAGGGACGTTTTGTTCCGGTGTGCGTGAAGCTTGAAGCCGAACTGGCGTCGATGACCAAAGAAGAGGCGAAGGAATATTTGGAATCGCTTGGTCAGGAAAAATCTGGACTTGATCGGTTGATCGTTGAAGCCTATGAGGTGCTTGGTTTAATCACGTATCTCACCTCCGGTGAAATCGAAACGCGTGCATGGACGATCGTGAAAGGTGCAAAAGCTCCACAAGCCGCCGGCGTGATTCATACGGATTTTGAAAAAAGTTTTATTCGCGTGGAAGTCACGAATTGGCAAGACTTTGTGCAATACGGCGGAGAAGCAAAATGCCGCGAAAAAGGGTTAGTGCGTATTGAGGGCAAGGATTACGTGATGCGTGATGGCGATGTGTGCTATTTCCGCGTTGGAGCCTAAAGAATATACTGTTCCCACTATGCAAACCGTACGCAAAGCGATTATCCCGGTTGCGGGATTTGGGACGCGATTTTTACCGGCAACCAAGGCCATGCCAAAAGAGATGTTACCGATTATCGACAAGCCGATTATTCAGTATGTCGTGGAAGAAGCGGTCGCATCTGGGATTACGGATATTATCCTTGTGACGAGTCATGCGAAGCGTCCGGTGGAAGATCATTTTGATGACAACAAGGAATTAGAAAATTGGCTTTTTAAACAAGGGAAAAAAGATTTGCTGGAGCAGATTCGGGAGATCGGTAAACTGGCGAATTTTGTGTATGTGCGACAAAAGGGTCCGTATGGAAATGCGACGCCGGTGTTGAATGCGGCACATTTAATTGGCAACGAGCCGTTTGCCGTGATGTTTGGCGATGATGTGTTTCATTGCAAGGTTCCGCGATTGAAGCAGATGATTGATGTGTACGAAAAATATCAAGATCCGGTGCTTGGTGTTGTGAAGGTGGATGCGGAGGGGACAAAGCAATACGGCATTATTGAACCTGGCGCGAAAGTGGAGTCGCATGTGTATCAACTCAAAGGTGTGGTTGAAAAGCCAGGACCGGAAAAAGCACCATCCCGACTTGCGGCAAACGCTGGATATATTTTAACGCCAGACATTTTTGATGAAATTCGAAAATTGAAACCTGGGCATGGCGGCGAGTACGTTACGTTGGATGCGATTTATCGTCTCATGAAAAAACGACCGGTGTATGCGTGTGAAGTTGAAGGCTCGTATCATGATACGGGAACAAAAATCGGCTGGTTACGCGCGAACATTGAAATGGCTATGGATCGACCGGATATGGCGGCTGAGGTTAAAGCGATGTTAAAGAGCATTGGGAAGAAATGAGGGGAACAAAACTCTGCTTAGGACATGTGCCGAATGCTTTTGCGTTTTCAATCTTTGTCGGAACAGGGTAAACTATACGGCGACTATGCGTCTTCAACGCTTCGCTTCGCGAATCCTTCCATTGTTTCTTGTTGTAAGTTTGTTTGGTCAGGGCTGTACGGCCGGACCAGATCCTGCGGCGGCAAAGGCGGCGACAAAAACCGAACTCGTTGTTTGGAATGTTGTTGATGGTGAGGATACCTACGGGCCGGTGCTCGCGGATTATCACGCCCTGCATCCGTTTGTGACGATTACGTATCGTCGGTTTCGTTTAGAAGAGTACGAGTCACAGTTGTTGAATGCGCTTGCCGAAGATCGCGGACCGGATGTGTTTATGATCCACAACACGTGGGTCGGAAAGTACATGCCAAAGGTTTTGCCACAGCCGCTTTCAACGCATGTGGCGGTGATGACGCAACAGGGGACGTTGCAAAAAACGGTTGTGCCGGTGTTGGTCACCAACCCCACGCTCTCGGTGAAGAACATGAAAAATAATTATGCGGATGTGGTTGCGAAAGATTTTATCCGCTACGTCAACATGTCGCCGACGCCGGACAAGCGAGATATGCAGCAGCGCGTGATCGGGTTGCCGCTCTCGGTTGACTCCATGGCGCTCTATGCGAATAAGGATTTGATGAATGCCGCTGGCATCCCGACACTCCCGGATTCGTGGGACGCGTTTCAAGCGGATGTGAAAAAATTAGTGAAGCTGGATGCGGACGGACAGATCCTGCAAGCAGGTGCGGCGATTGGGACAAGTTCGAATATTGATCGCGCTCCGGACATCCTCGCATTATTGATGATGCAGAATGGTGCTCAAATGGTGGATGATAGCGGATTCCCAACGTTTCAAACGATTCCGGCCAAGTTAAGCGGGCTTCGCGATACACCGCCAGCGTATGATGCACTCAATTTTTATACAGACTTTGCGAATCCGGCGAAGGATGTGTACACCTGGAATGCGCAGCAGCCGAATGCTTTGGACGCGTTCATCCAAGGGAAGACGGCGTTCTATTTTGGCTACTCCTACGATCTTCCAACGATCAAAGCGAGTGCGCCAAAATTGAATCTTGCGATTGCGCCGATGCCACAAATTGCCGGAAACCCGGTTGCGAATTTTGCGAACTATTGGGCATGGGTTGTTTCCAAGAAAACAAAAAATCCAGATATCTCGTGGGACTTTTTGAACTTCATGCAACAGCCGACGGAAACGTCGAAATATCTTGCCCTCGCAAAACGACCAGCGGCGTTAAAATCGTTGCTCACCGCGCAAGTTGAAGATGAGGACATCGGTGTGTTTGCCTCGCAGGTGTTAACGGCACAATCGTGGTATCGCGGGACAGATCCGGCATCCGCAGATGTCGCGTTTAATGAGATGATTGATTTAACCGCGTCGAGCACGCCGGAACATCTTGGCGCGATTGTGAGTGGAGCTGCGGAAAAGATTACTCAGACCGTGGTCTCGTTAACGCCATAATATGGATTTTCGATCTTACGGTATCGTTGCCTTTCTCGCTGCTGTTTTGTTGTTTCCGGGGACGGCATTGGCTGCGCCAGGGTCACAGGTGAATTGCCGAAAAATTACAGGGACTTGTGCGACGGTTTGCGGAAAAGGATTAACCGGTGCATCGGGATCGGATTTTTTGCCAGGCGATACGAATGATTGTCCGACGGATCCTATTACCTCAACGACGCAGGCGTGTTGTATCCCGGATGGGTCCGGCTGTAGTGCGGCTGGTGGATCTTGTACGGATGGATTTTCGTGTGTCGCTGGAAAGGTTTCTGTCTCGGCAACTTGTAAATATGGGAAAATTTGTTGTGCGGATGCCGCGTCATCGGTCCCTTCAACGAGCGGTCCATCGTGCGCGAGTGTCGGTGGTTCCTGTGAACCGGGAGCCACGTGCACGGCAAGTTCGTGCGTTCCACGCAGTTGTTCATCTGGGTCTCCGCGTGGCGATATCACATCTTGTCCAAAAGCATCCGGTGGTATTACGCAAATTTGTTGCGCGCCGCCAACATGCGCCACAACTTGTTCCAATACAGTTGGTGGCTTGATGAAAGCGTCGTGCGCGACGGGTGAAAATGAAAATGCGACGTGTACGATTGCCGGTGATCCGGATTTGAATAACAAGTGTTGTTCGAGCATTCCTGGTGTGGTGACGATGGGTGGTGGAACAACGGGTTCGACCGGATCGGGTGGTTCTTCGGGAAGCGGTGCGACCGGAGGAGCAGCAAGCGGCGCATCTGGTCCGTTGACCTGTCAGGACACCTGCACCGGTTCGCATGGTGACATGAAGTCCTCTTGTGACACGACGGACGTGAAGCTTAATTCCTGTACCACGGCTGGCGATCCAAGCAATGGAATGGTCTGCTGTGTTCCATCTGCCGTGGCGACCTGTGCGACGTCTGGGGGAAAGTGTGCCGCTTCTTGCAGTGCATCGGAAACGGCGAGCACGTCGTGTATGAATAAGGCCGGTGAAAAATGCTGTGTCCCAACGAAGGCCTCCGCAACGGGTGCGGCAACAGGAGGATTGAAAGCGGGATCTGCTGGGGGATTGCCGACGATCTTGGCGGCTTGTGCACAAAGCGGCGACTGTACGCTGAATGATATCGTGAATACGGGTGCGAATGCCGCCAACTTTTTTACGGTCCTTTCGGCAGGATTATTTTTCTTTTCGTTTATTTACGGTGGCGCACGATATCTTTTATCCTTTGGTCGCAAAGAGTGGGTTACTGCTGGCACAAAGGCGATGACAACGAGCGCGTTGGGGATGGCGATCGTGATGTTTGCGTGGGTGATTGTGAATTATGTTGCAAATGCCATTCAAGGAAAAGGATAAGTTTGTTCTTGCTGTGTTCGTTTGCGCTGCTGTCGTTTGCAGTTCTTCGCTGACGGTTCATCCGGTTTTTGCTGCCGCGTGCACCGAGGGCGCATTGCAGGATAAGGCAGTCACACTGACGGCGGGCCTTGAAAAACAGGATTGCACAACGATGCCGACGGCTGCACTCAAAGCGAGTTGTGAGAAATCAAATGCACAGATCGATACGACGGCAACACAAACATCAAATGGAACGGTGAAGCAAATTTGTAAGGGAGGCGTTTGGACCAATATTGTTCCTCCGGCTGCAGCTGCGGCTCCGACGGCCAGCCCACGTCAGGTTCAGCTTCCAGATCCGTTAAATGGAGCGAATCTTTTGCAGGTTTTGGGAAATGTTATTCGTGTCTTTTTAGGAACGGTCGGGGCAATTTCTTTAGCCGTCTTTGTGTATGCTGGCTTAATGTATCTTTTTTCTGCCGGCAGTTCTGACATGGTTTCAAAGGCGAAAGAAACGATGAAATATGGAGCCATCGGCTTGTTGGTGATCATGGGTGCCTATTTGCTCACAACAGTCTTTGTGAATATTTTTTCCTAGCCGTTTTGGTTTTTGGCTGGTTTCGCGGTACACTTGCGCCATGTTCAGGTCACGCTTGTCGCAAAAGACGTTTACCGGTTTTTTTCTAGCTGCTTTGTTTGTTTTTGGTGGAATTTTTTTTCCGCCGACGCGAGTTTCTGCAAACGCCATTACGGATTTGGTTGATCTCATCATAAACATGCCAAGCGAAAATAATACGCAGTATGAAGGTGTTCTCGCGTGGTGTAAGTGGGCAGCTGCTGTTAATAAAAACCCTGTTTGTGATTTGATCGATCCGGATCATGCAATGACGAAATACAAAAATGTTCCAGCAGGCGAGTGCGATCGACAAAAAAATCCTTGTTGTACAGCTACTCTTGATTTTGAATCCGATAATCAGGATTGTATAGATATTTTGCTTTTTGATAGTCAGACAGAGGCTGGCAAATCTACACTTTGCGCAAAGTGGCAATCAGATCCGGCTACGATGACGAGATCAAAATTAGCTTACAATAAAACGCAATGTTCATCGCGTGCCCTTGAGGTGACGTTCAATTACGTCCAAGCGACAAAAATGGCGTGTCAGCAATATACGAACAAAATTCCTATTTCTGGATCAACGGATATTTCGTTATGTGATCCAACATGTGGTGCGTCAAGTCCAACATGTCGATGTGTAAAATTATCAGATTGTAATAACCTCGGGGCTGGTTTAGGCTCAGCCGGGGCTTTGGCTTCTGGGATGGATTTGAGTACGGGCGCACGAGGTGACGCGGCGCTGGCACGCATTCAGAAAGTGCTAGATACAGCAAAGACTCAAAAATTATCTGGAACTATTATTGCATCAATTGAAAAATATTTAAAACTTGGTCAGGATGCAAATGCAGAGTTAAAAAAAACGCTTATTACCAACGGTCAAAGCGCGGCTTCGTTGGCGCCACTGAATGATTTGGCGAAAAAGATTGAAGGGTATGCTGATGCAGCAGAAAAATTGATTCAGATTCCGGTTGAAACGGGTTCCTCAACGGTGTTGAACAATCCACTTGGAAATACAAGTATTTTGGGTGTGCTTGGTAATGTGATTAAAGTATTTTTGGGAACGGTTGGTGCGATTTCCTTAGCCGTCTTTGTGTATGCTGGATTGATGTACCTGTTATCTGCTGGAGATCCGGCGATGGTCACCAAGGCAAAAGATACCATGAAATATGGCGCATTTGGTTTGATTCTTATTATGGGTGCATACGCGTTGACGACGTTTTTCATCAAAACACTTTCCTTGTGATATGAAAAAGATTTTTCTTTCGTTGGCGATGATTGTTGGCGCGGTGTTCTTTTTTCGATCACCGGCGTATGCGTATCCAGACTGCAGTGATACGGCATTTCGAGCGCAGTGCTATAGCTTTAAGGGAACCGTTCAAAGCGGGCCATGTTCTGACTCTGGTCGGAAGTTTATTACGGTTGGTGGATCAGCGGTGACATCACTCTCGAGTTCATCGGAAATGCCGGATATCTGTTCAACGGGCGGTGCCGGGGCTGGGGGGTATTGTTGTGGCTTGATGCCGGGTGAGGTGTGTAGCAATATTTCCGGTGCAGACTGCCGTCCAGATGCAACCTGCGCGCAGGTGAATAAGTGTACGATTGAGGGAACGGATTATATTACCTACGCTGATCGTGTTTGTACGGATGGGTATACGTGCTGTGCGAAGGTTAATGATGTGATTGCTGGATGTGTGGCAACGCCATCGTCTTCAGGAGCATCCGGAGGCGCAAAGGCATATGATGAAACGGCCTGTACGGCGGTGAGCGGTGTTTGCGGCACATCTTGTGGAGCTTCTCAGCTTGCTAGCGGAACAGTAAATTGTGGAGAAAAGGATGGAGCGGCGTATGCCTGCTGCTTAGACAAGAATACGTGCACGTCTGGTGGTGGATATTGTGCGTCGTCTTGTTTAAGTGGTGATTCGCCGGATGCAACGAAGACAGACTGTAGCAGTGGCATTTGTTGTAAGGCGGGCGCTGGTGCCAGCTCTGGTCTTGGTGGGGCGACGGGCGGCGCATCTGGTGCGGCGGCTGGCGGCACGGGTGTTGGTACGGGAAGTTTGATTCAGGCGAATTCGTACACGTACAATCCGCCGGTTCGTGGAAATGTGAATCAGATTGTTGCGAGCATCATTAAAAAAATTACTCCGTATCTGGGTGGTGTGATGTTGCTCATGTTTTTCTACGGAGGCGTATTGTGGATGACGGCGGCGGGGGATGCGGCGCAGGTGAAAAAAGCCAAGTCGGTTTTGTCGACATCAGTGATTGGGATTTTGATTGTGGTCGCGGCATTTACCCTTGCCTCGGCCTTGGTGAAGGTTCTTGGGAATGCGTTGGCTCCATAGACGCTTTTTCTCGACGTGCTGGCCTCGGATCTGGTATGCTGGTATCCGTTCCGTATGAACGCTATATCCCAACAACGAAAGGAGGTGAACATGACATGACATTTTCAAAGAAACAGGTTGTCAGTCTTGCAGCCTCCATCGGTCTCGCGGCAGCTCTCGTGCTTCCGTCCGTTGCGTTTGCAGCTGATTCTTTGAACGCGAATGACCTTGGCGTCAACGCGATTCAGGGTTCGATCAAACTCGGCTCCGGCGATATCCGCCAGACCGCAGCAAACATCATCAACGTTGCGCTCGGTTTTCTCGGCATCATTGCCGTCATCATCGTCCTTCTCGGCGGCTTTAAGTATATGGTCTCCGGTGGAAACGAAGAAAAGACCAGCGAAGCAAAAAAGTTGATTATCTCCGGTATCATCGGTCTTGCGATCATTTTGTCCGCTTGGGCGATTACGAGCTTTGTGCTCTCGCGCCTTCTCTCGGCAACGCAGTCCGCTTAATCGCATGCCACACGTGCATATGACATACGCACAACGAATGTTGCGCATTCCGCTGACCTTGGCCGTGATGGCCGCGGTTTTTGTGCCGCTCGCTTCCTCCGCGCAAGTGAGTTCCGCGATTCAAGGAGGTTTATCTGGGACAGCCAATGCGGCTGGATACGGATCAACCGCACCGGATCTTGGGACCGTGGTTGGAAAGTTGATCGGACAGCTTCTTGGTCTTGTCGGCGTGATTCTCATGGCCTACGTTTTATACGGAGGTTTTATGTGGATGACCGCTGCCGGTGAACCGAAAAAAGTCAGCACGGCAAAAGACGTGATTCGTGATGCGATGATTGGGTTGGTCATTATTGTGACCGCCTACGCGCTGACGAACTTCGTTCTTGTCAATGTGATTGGCAGTGCATTTTCGGGTGTGACGGGTAAATAATTTTCGTTGGACGTATCTCTCGCTTATGAAACATCTTCAACTGAAACTTGCAGGTTTGACCGCCGCAACGCTCGCGCTTCCGGCAACGGCATTTGCGCAGACGAATCCGTTTCAGGCCGGACAGACGCTGACCAGTTCGGTCGGTCTCAACGCCTACGGAGCCGGTGCCGCAAATCAAAACTTAACGACCATCATTGGTCGCATCATTAACACGGCTCTTGGTTTTCTTGGTGTCGTTTTCTTGTTCCTCGTCTTGTACGCTGGCTTCCTTTGGATGACGGCTCAGGGTGATGAAAAGATGGTGACGAAAGCAAAGGAAATCATGAAACAGGCCATTGTTGGCTTGGTCGTGATCGTGACAGGGTTTGCCATCTCGAACTTCGTGATGGGTTCGCTCATCAACGTGACATCGGGATAATCTTGTTTGTCGCGACAAACATACAAAACCCAGCTCTGCTGGGTTTTGTGTAGCCCGACTTCATGCTACGATTTTGCGCATGACGGTTCCAAAGTGGCTTTCCCCGGTTGGACTCTTTTTCTTTTGCGTTGCGTGGTTTTCCTTGTTTTTGCCGTGGAATGGATTTGTTGATCCGGATGCGTTTTATCATGCGCGGGCGGCGTTGCTGTTTTGGCAACATGGACCGTTGATGTCTTTTCCGTGGTTGGATTTAACGTCGCTTGGTTCCAATTATGCGGATCTTCACTTTTTGTTTCATGCGATCAGTGCGCCGTTTGTTGGGTGGCTGGGGATGATGAATGGGATTCGCGTGGTGACGGTCTTGCTTTCTGCGATTTTTATTGTCGTGTTTTGGGCGTGTCTGCGATGGTTGCACATTCGATGGCCAATGTTTTGGGCGTTAACGATGCTTTTTTCCATGGGATTGGATGTGCGGATGATGCTTGGTAAGGCCACGTCGCTCGCATTGATTTGGTTTATTTTTGGATTGTCCGCGACGTGGAAGCGCCGTCCGTGGTTGGTCGCGTTGGCGACCGCGGGTTTTGCATTGTCGCATGGAGGTTGGCCGTATTTGGCCGGTTCCGTCATTTTGTTTGCGATTGGCGAGGTTGTGTTTGATGTTGTGGTGAAAGATGTTCGGTTGAAGCAGGCGATGCAACGCATGCCGTGGCGTGAGGTCTTGGCGTCGTTTGGTGGTGCGGCGGTTGGTCTTGCGTTGCATCCGAATCGATTGTCGATTTTGCCCATGGCGTGGACGCAAATTGTGACGATTGGATTGGGGACGCCGTTTCAACACGTGATGTTAGGCATGGAGTGGCTACCTGCAGATTTTGGGAGTTTGGTTGCTGCGTGTACGCCGCTCGCGATTTTTACGATTCTTGCCGCAAGCGGGTTGCTCTTTGCTCGACGGACAGATGTGGATGAGCGCGCAATGCGCATGGTGATTGGGAGCGGCATTGTGACAGCGGCGTTGTTTGCATTGACGCTCAAAAGCCGACGTAACGTGGAATATCTCGTGCCAGGATTAACGTTGTGGGTGAGTACGTTGTGGATGCAGATTGATGCGCCTGCATTTCGTCAGGTGCCAAAGCTGTTTAAGGGGGCCGTGCGCTATGTTGCGCCGGGTGTGATCATTTTGTGTTTTGCTGTGGCGTTTGTGAAAGAAACGTCATCGTTGTGGGTCGCGTTTCATCCGGTGAGTCATCCGGATCAGGAGTATTCACAAACCATGGCGGATGTCGCAAAGATTGCTGTTCCAGGGGATCGTGTTTTTCACACGAGCTGGGATGAGTTTCCGCAGCTCTTTGCGCAAAACGATCAGCTCAAGTACATCGCGGGATTAGACCCGACATTTTTATATGTCGCGTCATCAACGCTCTCGGATGCGTATCGAGATGCGACGATTGTAACCGCGTCCACGACCGGGAATGGCGTGTATCATCTTGCGCATGATCAGATGGGCTCGCGATTTGTGTTTGTGAGTAAAAAAAATCATCTGAATTTTTTATCGCTCATCCAAAACAATCCGCACTTTCGACAAATTTCGAATCACACGGATAGCGAAGCGTTTGAGTTGATGCCGTAGTATGACGCGGATTTTGATCACCGTTCCGACGTGGAATGAGGAGCTCATCATTGCGAACACGCTTCGTGAACTTTGTGATTTTTCCGCAACAAAACTCGCGGATTTTGATGTACTCATCGATGTTGCGGATAATGGAAGCACGGATGAAACGGTACGTATTGTGACCACCCCCAGCCCCTCCGATGGCCATCGGAGGGGATCTGGTTTGCGTGTTTCGTTGACGCGTATTTCGGCAAAGGGGAAGGGGTTGGCGATTCGGCAATCTTGGGAAGCGCATGTTGCTGATTGTGATGTGTTGCTTTTTACGGATGCGGATTTGGCTGCGGACTTGAACGTCATTCCGCACATGGTGGAACGGATTTTGTCTGGATCGGCGGATGTGGTTGTGGGTTCGCGGTTTGTTGGAGGTGCGGCGGTTGAACGACGTTGGCATCGGGAAATGGCGTCGCGATTGTTTCGATTGTTCCAGCATGTGATTTTGGGATTGCCGGTGCAGGATGCGCAGTGCGGGTTAAAAGCGATTTCTGCAAACGCCGCGAAAGAGATTTTGCCGTTGTGTCGTGAGACGGGGTGGTTGTTTGATAGTGAGTTGTTGTATCGCGCAAAAAAACGGTTTCGGATTTTGGAAATTCCGGTGGCGTGGGTGGAACATCGAGATCCTTCGCGCCGGAGTGCGATTCGGTTGTTTCGCGATGGGTGGGGATTTGTGACCGGATTGTTGCGTATTCGGTTTTATTGAAGCCCGCGTATTCGTATGCGGGTCCTGCCAGTCGAATTTCCCCCAGTCCATGCTCGGTTCGCATTGGTGCTCACCTGCGCGTGGACCGGGGGACCCCCATTCGACTGTCACCCGCACGATTTTAGTTAAAAATGGCACCGCACGGGTGACTCCCGAGTGGGGCCCCCGACAGCGCACAGGACGACATGGCAGCAAGAAAAGCGTCGTCGCGAGCACTGGCGGGGTGACGAGGGAGGCAGGACCCGTGCAATTTTCTGTAAATTTGGCTTATTTAAGCCATTTTTTTATTTCACATTTTGTACGGCTGGGGGTTGACAAAAGGGCCTTTTTGTGATATCTTATTTCGTTCTCTAAGAGCCGTGTCCACGCTGGACATCCTTGGGGAGACACCTCGAAAACTGAGACAAATCACACCCCGCAAGGGGAGAAGAGAGAACGATCATGGCTGACAAGACGACTGCTGACGATTCCTCGAGCGATTCCAAGCCGAAGGGCAAGGGGCCGGACAAGAGCCGAGAGGACATCTCGAACGATGTTGCGTACGGGACGAAAGTCCTGACGGAGATCGGTGAAGATATCTTCAGCGATCTCGGCGAAGCGTTCGGCGATGTTCCGATGGTTCGCGGCCTCTTGGAGAAGTTGCGCGCGTCGGACCCTGGGAAGCTTCTCGGTTCGTTCGCCATTGCTCCCGCGCTCCAAGCGTGGGCGGAGAAGAAGGGTTTGGTTAGCGCAACGCTCAAGGCGCTCGGCGCGCCGGACTTTCTCGTCACCAATGCCAATGAGATGCTCGGTGGCTTCTTTGAAGGCCTGCGACGGAAGTATCGGGAAAACGGTGGGAGTCTCACGCGAGGCGATGTCGCTCAGGTGCGGAAGCAGCTGCAGACGGACATCGCTGCTCGTCTCGCCGAACCGCTGACGTACGCGCAGGCGCTTCAGACCCTGAACACGGAGGAGCAGGTCAAGTTCCAAAACAAGGTCGATGATCTTGGTGAGGATCGCCTGCCGCTGTTCAACAAGATCAAGACCAAGATCAGCAGTCCCAAGGACGTGCGCGTCTTGCTCAAGCTCCGTGCTGATCAGTGGATCCCGCATCTCGAGCAGAAGTACGGATCGCTCGCTTCACCGCCCAAGTCGGGCATGCTGCTCGCCATCGATAAGGTCTTTGGCGTGATCACCAGCGCGGTGAACAAGGCGGTCGAGCCGATGCCGGAAGCGGAAAAGAAGAAACATGAGGACGATCTCAAGGAACGGCGCGATCAGATCGCGCAGCGCCGAGCGAATCGCCTCAACAAGCCGTGGTAACCATCAGACTTTAGGAGTTTAACGCCATGCAAAGTATCGTCATTGGAATTTTCGGTGTACTGGGTGTCCTGCTTGCGCTTGGCATCAGTCGGCGCTCCGCTGGAATGAGCAGCCTCACGGCGGCTCTCGGTGAGCTGCGTGTCGATGTCGAGGACGTCTGGGAGCGACTGACGGGGCTGTACATCGACCACATCTTGCCGATCATTCGGCGGATGGGGTACGTGGCCATCTTCTACCTGGTCGCTTCGTTCGTCATCACGTACATCGAGTTCGTCACGTCGCCGTCGTCCACGTGGATGACTGGTACGACGTTCGCTAGTGGGGCGATTGCCGTCATCGGTAGTTGCTGTGTCTGGCTGTATTCCATGCAGCGCTCTCGGGACGACTTCTCGTCGACCGATCATGCGACGTACATCGCCGCGGCGCTCTTGGTGCAGGGGCTCGTCCTCTTCATCGGTGGTATCGGCGCGAATAGCATCGGGACCATCGCGCTCGGCGTCACGCTCATCCTCATGGCGAAGGAAGTCCTCTTCCTCGTCGTGAAGGTGTACGCAAAGCTCGCCGCGTACGGCGTGGACGTTGCGGAAGGGAGCTCCAACTTCCTTCTCAAGATCATCACGGGCGTGCTTTCGAAGAAGTCCTTCGAGGAAGTCGTTGCTCCGGGCGGCGTGAACATCGCCAACCAGGAGCGCTTCATCCCGATGGTCAAGTCGATCGAGCGCAACGTGAACCTCGCGCTCTATCCGTTCCTCGCCGTCGGCATTTTGCTCCACGGGTTCGTGTGGCTCGGTGTCATCGGCGTCATCACCTTCGTAACCTTCTTCGCCTACGCGATGCTGGAAGCCGAGGGTGTCGATGTCACGGAACGCCGCAAGCGTGCCGTGGTGGCGTGGGAGTGGGTGAGTTACGGGCTCACGATCCTCGCGGTGCTGAGCATGCTCATCCCGCAGCTGCGTTCGGCGATCGACGCGCGAATGGATCTCGTCAAGAACTGGATCGTCGGCCTCCCGAAGGGGACGTCGTCGCTCAAGTTCATGGATCTCAAGACGGCGGCCGTCGGCACGATCGTCTGGGGGATCCTCGCACTTTTCGCCTATCCGCATAAGACGAAGGCGAAGGACGGGACGGAGGTCGAGCCGGCCTTTGCTCGTTCGCGAAAGACGTTCGCTGCGATCTGCGCCGTCCCGTTCGCCGTTTTCCTCCTCGGAGGTGCGACGTCGTTCTCGGGAACTGCGGCTCATGGCGACATGATCTCGTTCGACGGCGTGCGGGCCTCGGTCGCCAAGAGCCCGAAGATCGCACTCGACGGTACCGACGTCGTCATCGACTGGGAGTCGGTGCCGAATGCGATCGACTATCGGATCGAGAAACACCTCTCGGGCAAGACGGGTCAGTTCGAGACCGTCGCAAACGGGTTTGCCAAAGGGGTGACCCACTGGCGAGGCCCCGTGACGCCTGGGCTGTATCGGTTCCGCGTCGTGGCCGTGTACGTCAACTCGGGTACGGAGGTCGTGGAATCCGATCCGAGTCCCGAGACGGAAGACTTCCGCGTCGGTCCGGCTCACGCTCCTACGTCGATTCCGACCACGACGACGTCGTCTACGCCCCCCAAGCTGCCGGCTCCCAAGCCTGCTGCGACGGTGGCCACGGCGATTCCGGATTCGACCCCGTGCACGGAAGGTCACTGCGAACACTCGCAGGAAGCGCTTGCGATGTGCAAGAAGCTCAAGATTCCGTGCGACTGATTGCGGCCTGTGGTTGCACTCAGACTCCTGACCCCGATCGACATTCTGTCGGTTGGGGTCATTTTTTATTCCCGGACATCTGGACAAAATGCATTTTTTTTGGTATGGATGAACTGGTTCATAAAGGAGGCTGTTCATGAAGCACCTGTTCGTCTTGATGTGCTGCGGTCTGCTCAGTGGCTGTTTCGCCTCGTCGGTGACGGGGCCGGGGAGTCAATCGTCCAACGTTCAGCTCGGCGTTCCTGGTGTGCTCGGCGCGTCGGTCTCGTCGTACGAGACGTTGCCGATGTACGAGTCGTGTCTCGCACGGTACGGCGGCTTGCCGGAGAGCGTAGAGCTGTGCCGCAGAGAGGTGCGACTGTCGTCGCCGACCTCCAATGTGTGGTACTGCAACGGCGGATACGGTTGGGTCGCTCCCAATCAGGCGCCGCGGTTGTGCGATGCCAACGGTCCGATCCCCTAGGTTTCTCACCCTGTTTTTACAGGGTTTTTTCTTTTGTCCGCGAGCCTCTTTCCCTTGACTTTTTCGACTTTCGCGCCTACAACGAGCGCGTTAGGCGTTCCTTCCCAAGAAAAGAGCAAACCCATGGAAAGCTCCCCACATTCTGAGATGCCGTCGGAGCAGCGCAAGCAGTTGAAGGTCAGGATTGATGCGCTGATGCGTATCAACGCCTGCCTGGTTTCGCTTGGACCGTCGTTTGATGAAAACCTTCATCGATTGATCGGGCTTTGTCGCGAGCTGTGCAGTGCGTATCGTGTTGGCTACTTTCGACTCGATGGACGCCGGTTTGATCGCGTTGCTTGTACGTGCGGCTCAGTCTGTACGTATGCGAGCATGGATGATGTTTTGCAGATCGTGCTCCGGCAGGATCGCCAGAGCGTCTTCGATGTTGCGGTTGATATGCAACTTCCGTTGACGTTTGGTGGGTCATCCCAACTCGCATCCGTTTTGGGAACGTATCTTTCGCTCGATGAGGAGAAGGTTGGTGTCTTGATCGCGATTTACGAAGAGGCGTGTGAGCCGGATGACCAGATCAAACAAGGTCTGAGTATCGTGGCGCAAGCAATTGCTTCTGAAGAGGCGCGACATTATGCGCAGGTCAAGATCCATCGACAAGCGAGTATCATTTCGGCAACGGTTGATGCGGCACGAGATGCGATTTTCATGACGGACCAAAATGGTCTGATCGTGTATTGGAATCGCGCGGCAGATGCGTTGTTTGGCTGTTCGTCGTCGATGGCTTTGGGCAAAGATTATCGTGCGTTTTTCCTTCAGCCGACGGATGTGACGGTGGAAGATCTTTCGTTGCTCGCCGCACCAGTGACTGTCGGCGTTGATCGTTCGTTTGGTCGACGACTTGATGGGTCATTGTTTCCCGTTGAGTGTACGACGTCGATGCCGTTTATTGACGGAGAATGGCGCGCGATTACGATCGTTCGTGACGTGAGTGAACGCATTGCGGCAACGAAAAAACTTCGTGAAAGCGAATCGCGTTACCACGCCCTTGCGGATGGACTACCGGATTCGGTCACGGTCGTTGATTCGACGGGCCAGATCATCTACGCGAATGCACAAGCGTTATCGCTCGCCGGACGGACATTTGCGGAGATTCAAGGAAAGCGTGCACAGGATTTGTGGCCAGCGTTGGCCGCGAGTCCGTTGCCGGATTTCATCCAAATGGTTCGTGAGAGCCGCGTTTCTCGTGTTGAACGCGTTGATGTTGAGATCAACGGACAACAGATTTGCATCGAGGCGCGTCTGCATCCGATGACGATGAATGGTGATACGAACTGCGTCCTTAGCATCGGTCGGAATTTGACGGGTGCGCGAATGGCGGAACGCGAAGCCGAGCATCTGCGCGAGCAGTTGCTGCAGTCTCAGAAGATGGAATCCATTGGTCGATTGGCTGGCGGCGTTGCCCATGACTTTAACAATCTCCTGACCGTCATTCTGACGAATCTGGAATTGTTGTTCGAAGAACGGGCATTTTCCGATGACGTGAAGATGTCATTGGAAGAAGTGCAGACGTCCGCACATCGCGCCGCAGAATTGACGAAGAGTCTTTTGGCGTTTAGTCGTAAGCAGACGATGTCGCCCGTTGAATCTTCGCTCAGCGAAATCGTGAGCGGGACGAATCGGATGCTCGTTCGAATGTTGGGCGAAGATATCTCCATTGATACGAAGACGATGGGCATTTGTCCGGTCTATGTTGATCGGGCGCAGATCGAACAGGTGGTTCTGAATCTGGCGATTAATGCACGCGACGCCATGGCGCACGGCGGATCGTTGAAGATCATGACGGAAGAGATTTCTTTGGACACTGTTGAGGCTCGTCGTTTGGATGTTCCTACGGGGATGTATGCGCAGCTGCGCATTTGCGATTCGGGTCACGGGATTCCGTCTGAGAATCTCGACAAGATCTTTGAACCGTTTTTTACCACCAAGCCGGTGGGCAAGGGGACGGGCTTGGGGCTCTCGATGGTTCATGGGACGATTCGACAGCACGGTGGCGCGATTCGCGTTGAATCTGAGTTGAGTCGTGGAACCACGTTTACCATCTTTCTTCCTCGTTCGAATGGACGAGGGCAGCGTACGATTGCCTTGTCGGGTATCCGAACTCGGGGGACGGGTCGAATTCTCCTCGTTGAGGATGAGCCGGACGTTCTTCGGGCAACGACGCGTCTGATCGAGCATCTTGGGTACACGGTGATCGCCGCCAAAGATCCGAAAATTGCGCTGGATATCGCTCGTGATCCGGATGCGGTGATTGATCTTCTCTTAACGGACGTTGTGATGCCGCAGATGAACGGTCGTGAGTTGTGGGAGCAGATCCGCCGGATTCGTCCGGGACTCCCCGTGCTCTTTGCCTCTGGATATACGAGAGACGTGGACATCATGCGACAGGTCTTTGACGAAGGGTTGAGCTTTATTGAAAAACCCTTTGGATTGACGCAACTTTCTGTGAAAATTCGGGAGCAACTCCCGTAACTTCCCCCTGGATTCTCCGGGGGCTTTTTTTATGTGCCACCCTTGACAAAATGCCTATTTTCTGGTATAAACATCTGTTGCTTTGGATGCCGTTTTGTCGGTTTTCTTGAGCAACTCACCTTGACAGGAGAATGCAAAATGACCCGTTTTTCCACGGTTTTCGTGTTCGCGTTCGCGCTCGTCGCTTGCGGCCCGACCATGACCCAACGAGGGTTTGGGACGGAAGTCTCGACCCACCCCGGTCTGGCCGGTCCGGTCACGGAGTTCAACGGTGAAGAGGTCTTCAACCGCTGCATGGCATTCGCGTCGCAAGACCCGAGCATGTCGCCGGCGATGAAGTTCCAATTCTGTCGCTCGCAGATGCCCGGTGTGGGCGCGGGCGGGATGTACGCCCCAGGCGTGCAGATGATGACGCCGGGAACGTCCGGGTACTACAACGCGCCGGGTTCGGCGGCGTTCGTCAGCGGTCCGTCCATGCCGGCGATCGCGCCCAACAACGGCGCGACGTCGACCAGTGCCTCCTCCGGAAGCGGCGACTACGCCACCAAGGACGAAGTGAAGTCGATCGGCGTGACGGTCATGAAGCACGACAAGGACATCTGCAAGCTCAACAAGAGCATCAACTGCGGCAAGTGAGAAGAAGGAGGACATCATGACGAAGATGCATATCGTTTCGAGCGTCGTCATCATGAGCTCGCTTCTCGCCTTCGCGGGATGCGCGGCTCCGCAGTATCGTCCGTCGTCGGCCATGCCGTCGTACGCACAACCGTCCGTTCCGAGCGGGCAGGAGAGCTACGGTCAGGGGAGTGGGGACTCCGGCGTCGGAAACCCGGCTCTCGCCTACGACAAGTCGGCAGGCAAGTGCGTGCCGTACTTCACCAAGACGACGCGCAAGGTCGACTACGACGCGTGCGTCGCCATGATGGGCAACGGCGCGGCGGGTCGATCGAACTCGGGCGGTGCGGTCGTCGCGACGCCCGGTCCGATGATGGCGATCCCGACCGGCAGCGGTCCGATCTGCGTCGCGCCCATGGGCACGGCGGTCACCATCCACAACGACAGCGACTTTCCGGTCGAGGTTCTGTCGAGCGACGTCGCTCCGCTGAACTGCGATGCGTGGCGGTCGACGTCTACTGGTGGTGTCACGCGACCCGACGGTTCCGGCGCGGTCACGCGGCTCATTCCTCCGCACACGCGAAGCGAGTGGGTGTACGCGTTCGCGATGAACGGCATGGTGGCGCAGTTGCCGGAGAACATCGTGGTCCGTGTCGTCGCGTACCGCAATCTCGGAATCATGGTCCGCGGTCCGTCGCTCGGCATGATCGAGAAGACCTGGCCCGTCTCGAGGTTCCCTCGCGGCGTGGACGTCTGGCTCTCGACGATGGACTTCGCTAAGTAACGCTCATTCCACAGAAAGGAAACATCTCGCCTCGGTTATGCATGTGCATGACCGGGGCAATTTTTTTTATTACGAAAACCCCCCGAAATAAATCGGGGGGTTTCCTCCTCGCGATGGATGCATCGTCACCAAGCATGGATTTGACGACACGTTCATCTGGTGGCCCGTGAGTCACCGTAAACGGTGAGTGTGACCGTGCACGATGTGCGACGTTCGACGCTCATCGGACCGCAGGCGATTCTCTCCGTCGCGCGTGCTGTCCGATAAACGTAAACTCATGCTGATTCTTCTCATGCCGCACAAACGCCGTCAAGCAGAAGGAGTGGATAACTTTTCGTTTTGATCATCATCTTCTTCGAAATCGAATTTTGGAATTGGCCAAAATCCACTTTCGCGCATCGTCTTGTCGGAAAGATCTTCGGCTGCATCAATGTCCATTCCGTCTTCGAGAATGAGATGATTAATCATCAATGCGCGACATTCATTTTGTTGTTTGAGTGCGCCGCTTTCTTCGTAGCACAGCGAGTGCAGTTTTTCTTTGAGCTCCATATGGGCATCAGCGTACGTGGAGAATGTTTTTTTGTGAAGCGAATGCCGCATTGACCGAAACGGGACTTTTCGATACGCTCTGTTCGCTTTCGACCAAAGCATTGTGGAGAGGTGGCAGAGTGGTCGAACGCGCCAGACTCGAAATCTGGTTTAGCCGCAAGGTTAACGAGGGTTCGAATCCCTCCCTCTCCGCCATGAAAAAACGACCCACGTGGGTCGTTTTTGCTATTTCACCCAAACGCCATTTTTGCATTCTGCTATCTCCATGGCAAACACAACAACCTCAGAATCAGAACTCGCGTATTCGATCTGATCGATGACGGTTCTTGTGCGGAAACTGCCACCATGATTTCCCTTTAACATGTACGAGTAGCCCGAAGCGCTACCTGGGACTCTTAGCGATACAGAGAGGAGCACACCTTCGTGACTGACGAGCTGATCGGTGACTTCTACGTTTCCCGCTTTTTGATCGAGCTCTTTTACTGCGGCTATGACCTCTTCTGCCGTAAACGTGCGTTCGCCTTCCCAGCCTGTTGATCCTCCTTCGCCAAGCGTTTTCGTTGTCACTTTTTTGACCTCGTTTGGCGAGGTCGTTGTTTGTTCTCCGAAGAATCTTTCTTTCATAGCTGATACATATTACGGATTGAAAGCTCTGTTCACTATATCAGTCTCATTTTTCTTTGCATATCAAAGAGATGCTCTCGTGTTGGTTTTGTTTTTTGTGGGGAGTGCTATCCTGGAGGGGTAATGAACTCCTAACCTTTTTCTATGTCGCTCACGTCTTTGTTGGCTCAAGTGATGGGGGTGTATTTATTGTCCGTTGGTGTGTCGATGGTTTTTCAGAAAAAGCGTTTATTGGAGATTCTTGATGAGATGGCAAAGAGTCGGGCAATGCTGTACATCCTTGGGTTTATGACGATGCTCCTTGGATTATTGGTTGTGTTGACGCATCACATCTGGACGTCGGGATTGTTGCCGCTGGTCGTGACGTTGATGGGTTGGGGGATGCTGTTGAAAGGTTTGACGTTGATGTTTACGTCGACCGAAGAGACGCAGTTATTGATGCGCGTGATGAAAGTGCAGGAGTTGATGTGGTTGTATGCGGTAATTGTTTTTGCCTTGGGCGCGTACCTGATGTACGGGGGAATTGTTGGCTGACTTTTACTTTTTAGAATTCATTCCCGTGATGATGATTTGGCGTGGTATTTCGGTGTTGGGTTTATCGAATTGAACGGGCATTGTTCCGGCTGGTTGAATGCCAATCACGACGCCTTTTTGCGGATTCCAGATGACGATGTCACCGACGGGATAATAGCTCGGGCATTTCTTGTGAGGTGCGTTGTTGACCGTGTATGTTTTGACGCCAGGTCGATCTTCGTATGATGATTCATCGCCCAAGACACATCCAATGCCATAGGCGCGCGTCGTAAATTTATTGAGTTCCTGCGTACTCGTTGCTTTGGCGAGATAGATTTGCGCTGGGTAGCGTTCGTCATTGAGATATGCCGCCGAGTAGTATGGATGACGGATTGAAAGATCTTCATTGATTTGTATCGGCTGACCGTTTTTATCCGTATGAAATGCGCTTTGATGACGGCCCATGGAAAAGGTGATGATCTCGCCGTTTTCAATAACGCGTAGCGGGTAGATCGAGCCATCAGAGCTTGACCAATCTTCCGAGTAAATTTCTTTTGGGAATTGGATCGAAATGCCAAGACTGTGGTTTGTATATTCATTCCATTCCGAATTCATCGATCGAACATCAGAGATATCCGAAATTTTTTCGATGGTTGAGGTTGGAGCGGTTAAGATCGTTGATGTTGTTTGCGTTTGTGGAGCTTGCGCAGATTGTGGTGTTGGACGTGAAACCTCGCCGCAACCCACAAGAAGCGAGATGAGCGGCAACAGGAAGACGATTTTTTTCATGCCTGCATCGTAGCCGTTTTTGTTCATTCTGAAAAACATGTAGACTCGTTTTATGGCCACCTCTCCATCAACGGCGGATTACATTTTGGATCAGCTCATGTCACTTGAGCGTGTTGCGGTGCGCAAGATGTTTGGGGAGTACGCGCTGTATTGCGATGGAAAAGTCGTGGCACTGATTTGCGATAACACCTTGTTCGTGAAAATCACGGAGCAGGGGAAGGCGTTTGTTGGAAAGAGATACGAAGAAGGCGCTGCGTATCCCGGCGCAAAACCGTCGATGATGATTGACGAAGGTTTGATTGAAGATCGCGAATGGCTGAGTCAGCTTATTCGGATTACGTCTGAACATGTTCCCAAACCAAAAACGAAATCAACCAAATGATTCATGCCGGTATTCACCGGATATCTTGCGCTATCTTCCAAAACGACGCTTGCGCAGGGCGAACGTTGAGAGCGCGAGATCGAGTTCGTGTTCATTAAAATCGGGCCAGTGTTTGTCGCTCCACAAGAGCTCGCTGTAGGCAGACTCCCACGTTAAAAATCCAGAGAGACGTTCCTCACCAGATGTGCGAATAATGAGATCGGGTGCGGGCATGTCCGGCCAGTACATTCGAGCGGTGATGGACTCCTCGGTGACATCTTCGATGCGGACACCGTCGGCCATTAATTTTTTGCAGGCATCGACAATCTCTGGACGGCCGCCGTAATTGAGACAGATGCAGAGCGTCGCACGCGTGTTGGATGCTGTGTCGTGTTCCGCGGTTTCAATGGCGCTGAGAATGGACGGACGTAATCGCTCTCGACGTCCAAGGATACGTAGACGAACGCCGCGATCGCGAAAATGATGGAGGTCATTGACGAGTGCGCCTTCGAGAAGGTCCATCAAATAGCCAACCTCTTCCTCGGTGCGGTTCCAGTTTTCCGTTGAAAACGCAAAGACGCTTAACACGGCGATATTGCGATCCAGACACCAGTCTGCGACATCTTTCACGCGGTCGTATCCTGCGCGATGACCTTCGAGGGTCGGCATCCCGTGTTCCTTTGCCCAACGGCGGTTGCCATCCATGATGATGGCCAAGTGTGTGAGTGGCGGCGTCATACCGGATCAGTATTACAGATGTCGTTCGCCAAAGGAACGCATCGTCTCGATGAGCGCGATGAGGTCTTTGCCTTTATCTGTGAGTTCGTAGGTCGCGCGTGGTGGGCGGTGTTGGTACAAGTGACGCGCGATCATGTGATTTTTTTCGAGATGCTGGAGCTTGGTCGTGAGCGTGCGCGTGCTGATGCCTTGAAGGGAGGATGCAAGGTCGC
The DNA here is from genome assembly GCA_903893445.1 of Candidatus Uhrbacteria bacterium. Lineage (GTDB taxonomy): Bacteria > Patescibacteriota > Patescibacteriia > 2-12-FULL-60-25 > 2-12-FULL-60-25 > CAITMG01. The sequence continues at coordinate 25,591 of CAITMG010000092.1, forward strand.
CAAAGCGGCGAGATCCCATCGCGAGATCTCGAACGATGAGAAGCGTCCACATATCACCGACCAGTTCGGCGACCGCAGCGACCGGGCAGGTTTCCCCGTGTTGAATGTCGTTCTCCATAAGATTTGTTGGAGCATAGACGAGATGCTTTACAAAGTAAAGTGAGTGTGTCAGGATGCAACTACATTTATGCCAAACTCGCCTGAACACCTCGAGTGGCGCTATGCCACAAAACAGTACGATGCAACGAAAAAGTTAACAGATGAACAGCGCGCTGTCATTACAGATGCGCTTCGTCTTGCGCCGTCTTCGTTTGGATTGCAACCGTGGAAGTTTATTCATGTGACGTCACCGGAACTTCGTGAACAGCTGAAGGCGCAAGCCTGGGGCCAATCTCAGGTAACGGATGCATCAGATCTTTTTGTCTTGTGTTCCGTGAATACGATTGATGAAGCGTATATCGATCGATATCTTGCCTCCATGGCAAAAACGCGTGGCATGGACGTTTCCCAGCTCGCGGGTTTTCGCGACATGCTCGTGAACACGACAAAGGGAATGACGCCGGAGCAGATGGAAGAATGGAATGCTCGTCAGGTGTATATCGCAATTGGTGTCGCGATGCATGCGGCGGCTGAACATCGGATTGATACGACGCCAATGGAAGGCTTTAACAAGCAGACGTTTGATGAGATTCTTGGACTCGGTGCTCTTGGTCTCAAATCTCGTCTTATCCTTGCTGCAGGTTTTCGTGCGGCCGAAGATGCGACACAAAATTACGCTAAGTCTCGTTTTACGAAGGAAGAAGTGTTTATCGAACGATAAAAACGTTTGTGAGAATGCAAAAACCGATCCCTCAGGATCGGTTTTTTGTTGTGATCGAAACGCGCTTATTTTTTCGCCCCACCCATTCCACGAAATCGTCCCATCATGCCTCCCTTGAAGGAGCCTGGATCGGAGATTTTGGTTGCACTGATTGCTGTTCCGTTGATTGTGCCGTTGATCATCAATCGGTCACCGACTTTCACGTCTGTGATAGCGAGCGTCGTTGGCGTTGCTTTTGCGCCTTTGGTTGTTGGTCGTTGCATACGCGTGATGGCTGCCTGGCTTGCATCCACCGTATACGTTGTTTTGTTCATGCCCGTTATGGTGATCGTTGAACCGGAGATGGCTGTAACGGTTCCGGAGAACATTGTTCGGCTCATGAGGGATGAATCAAACACGGATTTTGCGACCACATTTGTTCCGGTAACGGTTCCGCTGACAGAGACTTTATCACCGACCTGAATGTTCGCGATTGTATATTGTGATGCTGCGCTTTCGGAAAATTTCGCCTGGCTCGCATCAACGGTATACGTCGTATTGTTTGATCCGGTAATGGTTAACGTTGTGCCGTTGATCGATGCAACGGCTCCGCTAACACCGTATTTGTTGATGTGTGGTGTTTCCGTTTTTGTCGTGTCTTTTTTGACGAGTGGTTTTTTGATCGCGTGCATCACGGTTTTATGAACCGGTGTTTTGATGGTTTGTGCTTGTGACGCGATTGGTAACACAAGCGATGATGCAATGACGGCTCCAGAAATGAGGTGTTTTGATGAAATCATATGTGGGATTATTTTGTTATATGACAGGGTACCGTCTGTCTGTAGTTGCGTTACGAGACAATGCGATTGATTGGTTCATTCTTTGTCGTGAACCATTCTTCGTTGCGCTTTCGTATCGTGAGCATCATCTCGACATCTCGATTGTTCGTGAATCGGCTTGGCTATTGCTGAGCAACGCTTTTTGATTCAGGAAGATCGTTTTCTCTGGATGATGACTGTTCGGCATACCAAAAATCCGATCGTGATCGATCGGATTTTTGTTATTCTTTTTCGTTGATTGATATTGGTGTCGTTTGCGGTGAGAGCGCGACAAGCGCAATGAGGACCCAAAACATCAACGCGAGATCATTTTTGAAGTAGGGAACGTCTACAGCGCCATGTGCGAGAATGGTGATGAGCGGCAAAGCATACGCGCGCGAGGATCGGCGGAACCAGGTGAGGCAGATTCCGGTGAATGCAACGATGCCGAGTAAACCTGTTTCACTCCAGACATTGAGGAGGATGTTGTGTGGATATTGAAAGATTTCCATCCAGGTCGCGCGATGATAGGGGATGATGACGGTTGGGTATGCACCAAATCCGGCGCCAAGAAATTCATGTTGGCTTAACATCTGTATCGTTTCGTTCCACATGATCGCCCGGACGCGTCCGGACCATTCGCCAAAGGAGAGTGTTGATGCGATGTGCGATTGAAGAGGGGAATTGACGATCGCGTAAAAGGCGAAAAATGAAACAATCAGCGTGGCGTAGCGTGTTTTTTTATTCCAGAACATTGCGAAGAGGACGGCGATCAGGATTCCAATAAATCCACCGACGCTTTTTGCAAGAATAATGGATGCGAGTCCGCAGAGAAAACCGGCGATGAGAAGGATTTGTTCTTTTTTATTTCGCATCGTTTCTTTGATCGGCATGACCAGCAATCCAAAACAGAGTGCAGCTATCGGCGCGACGTAGAGCGAAAGGGCGTTTGGATAGGGAAACAGTCCGGTCGCACGGCGTGTGGCGAAATCCGTATCCCATGGATGCGGAATGAATTTTCCTGTGACAAATTGTCCGATGGCAATGAGTGAGACGGCGATGACGGACCAGATGAGCGCTGAGAGGATTTGTTTTTTATCTTGTTCGGTGTCGATGATGCCTGCCACAAGAATGGCGTAGAGCATCGGCTCAAGGACAAAGGCACGCCACAGTCCGAGCGCGGCAACGTGGTTTGGAGCTACAACGATGGCGATGATCGTGGCGAGGAGCCATAGTCCGCCTGCAATATGAAATGGTTTGAGTTTGAGGAATCCTTTTTTCCAAGTGGTTTTGATGTCTTTTCGCGTGGCAATGACGGCGGTTGCGAGGAGAGCGATTTCCAGCGCGGTTGATGGAATCGGGCCGATTTGTGCGCGGAGGACGTATGCCGGAAACAGCATTGGTAACCACAAGACAGCCAATTTTGGCTTGAACCACGCAAAGACGGACCAAGCGAGGGCAATGAGAAGACAAGCGAGCGTCATCATTGCCGCAGGGTGACACGTTTTTCGATGTGTTTCAACGGTGTACTAGAGCGCGTCTGGAGATGGTGCGGATCCGCGACGTAATGAAAGGACTTCTTTCATGGTCTCTGGTGGAATTACACCGATGCCCAAGATGATGAGTGTGTAGGAGATAGCGCCAACAAGAATGGGGATAGGAAGCCACATTTGTTTGACGAGTTGCGTGACGAGGACCATGACGATCGTTGCGAAAAAGATTTTGAGATAGGGAAGCGCAAAGAGTCTTGTCCCGGATTTTTGCACAGAGATCCAGGTTGCGGCAATGGCAACGCAGGTTTCGGAAAAGACGGTGAGCCAAGCCGCGCCCCACATTCCGTAGATCGGAATGCAGACGAGGTATCCGATGAGGGTAATTGCAGCAACAACGAAGTAGACAGGGAGCATTTTCTTTTGCAGGTCGAGTGCGACGATGACGTGGGAAGAGACGGTTCCGACAAAAATCATGACGGCGGCAATCATGAGAATTTTGAGGACGCTACCGGAGTCGGCAAAGTCATTTCCGGCAACGGTTGTCATGACGCGATCGCCGAGGACATAGACGCCGCCAAGCATCGGCATCGCAAGGAGGAGCATGGCGACGAGCGAGTTGCGATACAGGCTTTGAAAACGTTCGTGATGTTTTTCAATCCAGGCGCGAGCGAGCATTGGGAGCAACACGCCGGTGTACATGAATGGAATTGTGATCAGGATTTCGAGAACACGATAGGCGGCGCCGTACACGCCGACCTCGCTAAACGAACGGATCATTGAAAGAATGAGCGTGTCAGCTTTGAAATAGACGAGATTAAATAAAATGGATACGCCGATGGGCCATGATCGTTTGAGAATTGTTTTCCAAAATTCGGGATCCCACACGAGGGCGATCGAGGAATATCGATTGGCGATGAGCGTGAGGATGAGAAAATTGGTGAGTCCGCCGAGTGACACGAAGGTGACGATCGGGATAAGACCCCAGCCGAGATATTTTGCGAGCAAAACACCGGCAAGCAAGACGATGCGTCCCGCGACTTCCGCAATCGCCACGACGTGCATTTTGAGATGGCGTTGATGAACGCCGATCACGATTTGGCTTAAGCTGCTAAAAAAGAATGAACCCCAAATGGCAAAAATGGCGAATTTTAAAACGGGCGGATACGGCATGGCCAACCCAACAAACGCCGCGCCAGTGAGAATGATGCCGGCCATGATGGTCCGAAGCGAAAATGTTGCGCGAACGGCGCGATCTTCGTAGGCGCGGTCACCGGCATGCTCGCCGAGCATCTGCACGAGCATGACATTGAGACCAAGGTCGAGGATGATGCCAAAGACTTGGAAGAACGCGTTTGCCGTGGAATACATGCCAAAACCTTCTTGACCGAGCAGTCGGGTCATCAAGCCAACGACAAGCACGCCTAGGATAGTTGAGGCAACTTTTCCGATCATTTGAACGCCGGTGTTCCAGGCGAGGGCGCGGGCTGTGCTCATGGTTGGCATTCTGTCATGTTTCGCGGGACAGGAAAAGCGATGCTCGTGTTTGGCAATTCCTGTGTGGCACGATATCCTCATCATACGACAACGATGCGACTTCGCTTTTTTTCCGTTACCGCTTGTATTGCGACACTTGTGTTTGCGCCGTTTTCGCTTGTTTCCGCGGCAACGACGCCGTATGCGGCAACCGCGGCATCCGCATCTGTGACCATGAAGGCAGGGGAGACGAAAACCATTACACTCGCTTTTAAAAATGTTGGCACGGAAACGTGGATCAAGGGTGTTGATCGCACATCGGTGTTTATTTTTGGTTCGTCATCCATTTTTGGTCATCCAACATGGGTGCACGATGATGAACCGGCGACGATCAACCAAAATAGCGTGAAGCCGGGTGAAACGGCGACAGCGACGTTTCAGGTCAAAGCTCCGGCGAGCAGTGGAACGTACACGCAAAAATTTTTACTTTCCTATGCAACCGATAAGTGGGTGAAAGGTTCAACGAAGGTTGTTCAGTTTGTGGTGACTGGCGGTGTGCCGGCTGCAACGCCGGTGATTACGTCCGTTCCGCCAAAGGCACCTCCAGCAACGCCGGTCTCGGCACCAGCTCCAACTGCGACACCGGCGGCAACGACATTGCCAACGGCGGATACGGGTGAATGGAAAGCGCTGTTGACGGATCGTGGCGGGATCGAATGGCAGGTGGATCCGCTTGCGCAGGCGACGGTTTCCATTGCGTTTCAAAATACGGGGACAGCAACGTGGACCAAAGATGGAAAAAATTACGTTTCTTTATACACGGGGACGGATTCTCGAAAGAGCGTGTTTAAAGATGCGACCTGGAAAAGCGATACGCAGGTGACGGTGTTACAAGAATCTTCTGTGAAACCTGGTGGCATCGGACATTTTTCATTTTATCTTCGGGCGCCAAAGACGTCGGGGAGTTACAAGGAAACGTTTCAACTTGCCGCAGAAAGCAAGGCTTGGATTGCGGGTGGGACGATTACGGTTCCGGTTCGGGTGACGGCAAATGGTCCGGTGTTGACGGACAACATGACGAACGGCGTTGATACGTCTGTGGTTGAAGCGCCTCCGGCAAAGGGGATGTATCAGGCGAATATGTTGCTCAGTTCCGTGAAGAGTGTGACGTTGTTGGGAAATGGTCGACAGGCATTAACATTTGGATTTAAGAATACAGGCGACCTGATTTGGAATTCCATGACGTTGCGTTTGACGGGTGTCACGCCAGCGCTCGGGATTCGTCTGGCGAGTGTGCGCGATGATTCGTGGCTTGATTCCAGTAACGCGGCGAGTACGGTGAAGGATACGGCGCCGGGTGAAATTGGTTTTATTGGGTTTACCTTAAAAGCACCGGCGAAGCACGGGACATACAATGCGCGGTTTACGTTGTACGCCAACAACCAACCGGTTGATGGTGGGATTATTGATATTCCGATTAGCGTGACAGCGGATGGGTACATTGAGCCAGAACCGACGACACCGACACCGGTCACGCCTTCAACTCCATCTCCATCTCCATCAACACCAACACAGAGTGCACCGATTTTAACGGTTCAACCTGTTGGCGGAGACGTGAGCGCATTGCCACCAGAGCCGATTATCCGTGTTGGATTGTTTAAGGTGACAGATGATCAGATGATGGTGACGTCGGTTTCCGGAAATTTTCACATGCAGGATGTGAGTGGTTCGACCGTCTGTCGCTTTACGAGCGGACAGGTTGTGACGGTTTCCTATGATCGATCTGCGGTTGTGACAAAAGCTTCGGGCCCGGGCTGTACCACGCAAACATCTGGATATTATGTGGTTGTTGCGGATGATGGTCTTTCACCGTTACAGCTCACCGATTTTTCTCGGCCTGTGAGTTGGTTGCCGGGAGCGAATGACAACACCTTTCGTGCAAAACTTGAACTGCGATACGCGAAGGCGACGGATTCCGTTTGGATTATTAATGAACTGCCGATTGAGTGGTATTTGAAGGGGATTGGCGAGACGTCCAACTCGAGTCCGCAACAATATCAGCGCGCATTGCTGACGGCAGCTCGAACGTATGCGATGTATCACGTCCAACGCGGAACAAAGCATGCGGCGGAAAATTACACGGTGGATGCGACATATGATCAGGTGTATCGCGGATTTGGTGCCGAGGCGCGTGATCCAAATGTCGTTTCGGCGGTTGATGCCACTCGAGGTCAGATTGTGACCTATCAGGGCAAGTTGGCGCTGACACCATACTATTCTCGTTCTGATGGTCGAACGCGCTCCTGGACCGAAGTGTGGGGCGGTGGGCCATACCCATGGCTCGTGTCTGTCGCGGTTCCGTGGGATAACGGAAAAACGTTGTGGGGACACGGTGTCGGGTTGAGTGCGACAGGCGCACTTGGTGCAGCGGCCGATGGATGGACCTACGATCGCATTCTGTCGTACTTCTATCAGGGAACGGTGTTGGGACAAGTCTATAAATAAAAAACTCGAGCCCTATGGCTCGAGTTTTTTTGCGATGCCTGCTGTTTTGTTGTGATCAGCGAGGCCAAAGTCTTCGACTGCGTCCTCGAGATGTTCTTTACGATCTTCTTCGGACCACTCGAGAATCATTTTTGCGACGTTGTTTGGATGAGGGATATCATCAAATTGGAATCGTTCTTCTTCGCCAGCGGTTTGGACGTGGATGGAGCCGTAGTCGAGAAACGTGTGCATGACGCCTGTCACGACGGCGGTCACATCTTGCACGCGATAGAGTCGAAGTTCTGATACGGTGCGTTTGAATAATCCTTCTTGATCAATGTCGAGGATGCGCTTATCGGTCAGGATAAACACGTCGAGCCAATAATCGATGAAGCTTTGAAAGATGAACAGCCAGCCGCTGAGAAAAAAAGCACTGGCGACCATGATGAAGATGGGAAAGACGCCGGTGATGGAAAAGAGTTCTGGTTTAATGACGCGTGCGAGAACGTATGCGGCCGGTGGAAGGATGAAGAGGACAGCTGCGGTCATCACCGTCGACATCATGACAATCGGATGTTTGCGAAAGGTGAGAACGCTTTTTTCCGGCAGGTCGGAACCTGGGAGGTGATGAAGGTCGAGCATACGTTATTGGAGATATGTTGTTGGGTTGCTGGAAAACGCGCCCAGGATATTGAGAGACTGATTCCAGTCCGTGCTGAGGAGAAAAAATCCTGCGCCGATCACGACCAAGAGCGCGACCGTGCAAAACAGCATGGTTGTCACCCATGTGCCTGTTTGCGCAATGCCGTAGCGCATCAATTGAAAGACGCTGACGAGTGACATTAGGCCGTAGAAGCCTAAAAAGACAAACCAGGCGAGCAGAAAGAGATACAACGGAATCATACGAGGGGTTGTTGGCGATTTGGTGGGAGCGGGATGTTGAGATGTGTGTAGGCGAGATCGGTTGCCATGCGTCCGCGTGGCGTGCGTGCGAGCAAGCCTTCTTGTAAGAGAAACGGTTCAATGACGTCTTCGAGGGTTTCGATTTCTTCGCTCGTTGCTGCAGCGAGTGTTGATGCGCCGGTTGGTCCGCCCGCGAATTTTTCAATCAACGTTCGCAGGGTGCGGCGGTCGGTTTCGTCTAACCCACGAGGATCAATTTCAAGGGCATTGAGCGCTAACGCAACGGTTTGCTCATCAAGGATACCATTTGCCCGAACCTGCGCGAAATCACGAACGCGTTTTAACAAGCGATTTCCCACACGCGGCGTCCGACGGCTGCGCGATGCGATGCGTCGTGCGGGGTCTGCTTCAATCGCAACATTTAATAAATTCGCCGTGCGTTGAACGATGGCCGTCATTTCGTCATCGCCGTAAAAATCGAGATGAAAAATGGAACCAAAGCGATCGCGGAGTGGCGCGCTTAACATGCTGATGCGCGTGGTTGCGCCGACGAGTGTAAAGCGTTTGAGATCGAGTCGCAGTGTGCGAGCGGTCGGACCTTTACCGATGACGATATCTAACGCGTAATCCTCCATGGCGGGATAGAGGACTTCTTCGATGTTGCGGTTAATGCGATGAATTTCGTCGATAAACAAAATGTCGCCGTCTTCGAGATTGGTGAGAATGGCGGCAAGATCGCCAACGCGTTCGAGCGCCGGGCCGCTGGTAACTTTGATATTGGCGGCCATCTCGCGTGCGATGACGTGTGCGAGCGTGGTCTTGCCCAACCCCGGCGGACCATAGAGCATCACGTGTTCACATGGTTCGCCGCGTTGTTTTGCGGCTTCCAAAAAAATGGAGAGATTTTCTTTCACTTTTGGCTGGCCGATAAATTCCGCCAATGTTTTTGGGCGCAATGAGAGCTCAAAGCCGGTTTCGGCTGGTTGGGCGTCTGGGGCGATTAGGCGTTCTTCCTCTTCCATATGCACAGAGGTTAGCGCGATGTGACCAGATTGACAAAAGCCAAAATTTTTGGCATGTATGGAAGACATCAAACGTTTGGGGGAGGTCTTTCATGTCGTTTTTCAAAACGGTGTATTCCGCCATTCGAAAGATGTTTCGCCGACGATACGGTACGGTCTCTGATCCACCTCCGCACAGCGAGAGATTGATCGGGCACTATATTCAGCTCGTGGATCTGTACGGATCGGAATCGCCGGTCGCGCGTCATTTTCGCGAGGAGCATCGATCTGATGCGCATCTCGTGTGGCTCATGTCGCGCGTTGATGCGATGCGGATGCAGATCACGCGCAAGTCTGCGCGCTCAATATTCCCGAAGCAGTTGTCGTAGGGAGGAGAAATGTCGAAGTTCGTGGGATTGACGGAGCGCGAAGACAAGTTGCTTTCGCTGTACATCGATCTTGCGCATGCAAAGGGAGCGGATTCGTTCGAGGCGAGGCAATTTCGTGACGCGTACGCGAGGAATCCCAAGCTTGCGAGACTGATGGCGATCGCAGATACGGTTCGCCGTCAGCTCGCGTCTGGTGAACTCAAGTGCGATGATGAGGGGAATATCATCTCGTGAGTTTCTCTGTTCCGCATCCGCCGACAACCTGTCGGACCACGGATGCGGATTTTTTTATTATAAATGGTCTTTTAAATGTTTTCCGGATATTGTTAGATACGTTCGTTCGTTCAGTAGATTGTTTTTAGAGGGGAGTCACTCATGCGCACTAGGATCGATTCAATGTGTTCGCTTTCGGAAAATGCATTTGGCGCAAGAATTGAGAATGGCATCCTGTTCATTCCTGCAGAACTCGCTACTTTGGCGGGTCAGGGTCCAAACTTGTCGGTCGAAGAACTCCTTTCCGTTTTGCATGCTTTTCCGACTACTTTCGAAAAAGGATTTTGCTGGACGAAGGGACGATTCAAGAATGCCTTGGACAGCCTCGTTCGCATTTTGGATGGAAGGGTGAGCCGCGATTATCTCCATCCGGAGTCGGCTTCTACGAGGCATGGGATGGGTGCGACAGCTCCCCCGGATGCCGAAATTCGGAACGGATACGTTGTTCCTTTTCCAGCTGGTTTTCCGCTGAAGAAGAAGTAGGGCCTTTTTCCGCATCCGCCGACGTTCTGCCGGGATGCGGATTTTTTATATTTTTATATTTTGCTTACCTCCCCCTGCCACGCGCGTTCGCGAACGTCGTGGCACTTGCCCCCTCCTGTTTCAACCGCAGGAGGTGATTATTTCCAATTTTTTTAAATCACGAATCAGCTGTTTTGGATTTTTAAAATGAATGGTTTGCATACCAAGCGTCCGTGCTGGTAGAAGATTGTTGTCGCGGTCGTCGATAAACAAGCATTCGTTCGGTGCAACGCGAAGTTTTTTTTATAAGCCGTTTATATATTTTTGGATCAGGTTTTGCGACGCCTTCGCCATATGACGTAATGATGAGATGAAAATATTTTTCCAATTTCCACATTTTCATGAGCGTTTGATGCCATGATGAAATTTGGTTGGAAAGCATTGCGATGACGTATTTTTTTTGTAGTTGTTTGATGAGATCGACTATTTCCGGAACGAGTTGAGGAAATTCTAGGTATTCGTCGTGCAGTTGGATTTTTGAAATTTTCAATGTTTTTGCAACTTCATTCCAAAAAGAGTCATCATATTTTGGATGTATTCTTGCCTTTAGCCACCCACGCAACGTAATCTCGTCTAGTATTTTAGGGTTTACCTTATATTTTTTTGCTAGAAAACGCCCAATGTCCGTTAGATCGTCATCGGTTGAAATAACGCCACCGAAATCGAAGATGATTGCACGGATAGACATAAACTTAATCCTTTTGTTGAAAAAGGAGGGGGTTGGGGGTGGTTAACGAATTGTTTTTATACCGGTGCGATGGAGCGGAAGATGAAGACGATTACGATGCCGAGAATGGTGAGGAACACACCCATTTTGCGGGAGAGTTTTCCGGCGTGTGCTTGTGGGAGGAGTTCGGAGAGCGAAAGGAAGATGAAGAATCCAGAGAAGACAGCGAGCATGATGGCAATCACGCTGGCATTTGGCGCAAGGGCAGATCCGACGATTGCGCCGATGAATGGAGCGATGGCATCGAGAGCGAGCATTGGAAACAGCGCCTTACTCTCATGTCCGAGGGCATTTTTTAAAATGGTGACCGTGCTCATGCCGTCGGAAAAATCGTGCATGACAACGGCGAGCGTGACCAGCAATCCGAGTTTTGGATCAACCGCAAAACCACCACCAATCGCGAGACCATCAAAAAAACTATGGATGATCATGCCGGTCGCGCGGGCATAGGCAGGCGTTTTTCCATGGCGTTCGTTTTCGCAGTGTTCGCCAGGTTCCCCATGCGCGTGATCGTGATGCGCATGAACGGCAAAGACTTTATCAAGGATGTGAAAGCCGACAATCGCGAGCAGTGTTGCGCCAAGTACCGTTGATATTTCAAGACGTTCCGCGATGCCACGCGTGAGCGCCTCAGGCAGCAAATCGAGAAACGCGACACCCAGTAACAAGCCACCGGAAAGTGAGAGGAGCGGGTGAAGATCGCGTTTCCATTTTAAAACCACAAACCCTCCCAAAAATGTGGAGAGGATCGGGAGTGCGGCAAACAGGTAATTCATTTCGGCATTACAGCACGAAAATGAGCACCGAAGCAATGGTTGTGAGGACGAGCGTCAAGCCGCATAGCGCATTGGAAATCCACCCATTTGTATATTTTCCCATGACGCTTTTGTTGTTGGCGACGGCCAGCATAATGGCAATAATCGGCGGGGTGATGAGGCCATTGACGATCGCGGTCCAGATCAATGCTTTGATCGGATTGATGCCGATAAAGTTGATCAATAATCCGATAAGCGTGGAAACGGTAATGACGCCATAGAAGCCATGTGCTTCTCGAAATTTGCGATACAAGCCTTCGTTCCATTGAAAGGCGTCAGACATGGCATACGACGCAGACGCGGAAAGGACCGGGACGGCGAGGAGACCAGTGCCAATGATGCCGGCGGCAAACAGGACGGAAGCATATTTCCCCGCAAGCGGTGCGAGGGCTTGTGCGGCTTGGCTGGTTGTTTGGATGTCAAAGAGCCCATGACGGAAAAACGTCATGGCCGCGGTGGTCATGATAAAAAATGTGATGAGCTGGGAAAACGACATGCCGATAAGTGTATCTTCGCGCATGCTCCGCATTTCGGCTTTTGTGGCGCCGCGTCTTGCTTTGGAGGTGTTGCGACCAAGGGCGATTTCTTCCTCGATCTCTTCATGTGATTGCCAGATGAAAAGATATGGTGAGATGGTTGTTCCGGCGACCGCGACGAGCGCGACGAGATACTCCTTGGTGAGTTGAAAATTCGGCACAACGAGACTAACGAAAACGTCGGACCAATTGGTTGTGACGAGAAACGCTGTGACAACGTAGCTGAGAAGGCTCAGTGCAAACCATTTGAGGATTGATGCGTACGTTTTATAGGTAACAAAGATTTCTAAAATCAAAATCAACAACGTGAAGAGGATGGCGAGAACGGTAAATGGAATCTGCGGAATAAGGAGGTGCGCAGAATCGGCCATGGCACCTAAATCCGCACCGATATTGATTGTATTTGCGATAAGGAGCAGTGAGACAAAGAGCCACAACACCCACTTTGGATAGCGACTGCGCAACACCATGGTGACGCCATCGCCCGCGACCATGCCGATGCGTGCGGACATCTCTTGAACCGCGGTCATGAGCGGGAACATGAGGAGAACCGTCCAGATCTGTCCTAATCCAAACTGTGCGCCGACTTGCGTATAGGTTGCGATGCCAGATGGATCATCATCGGATGAACCGGTGATAAATCCCGGACCAAATTTTTGCAGGAGTCGTCGAATAGCGCTTGGCATAGCCAAAGTATATCACCTCTCAAAATTAAACCACGATTGACAAAAAGCCGATTTTCTGAAATTATTTTTACCTCCCGTTTAACGTTGTTGAGCGAGAGATATCTTTTTCCGGAGGGTTCATGAACGTTTCGTCATCAGAGATTCC
>CAITMG010000093.1 GCA_903893445.1 Candidatus Uhrbacteria bacterium
CCTCAATCACGGCAACACCAAGCGAACGTGGATCCTGTGCCGCAACGCCGAACCACGATGATGCGGCAATGTGTTGAGCGGCAAACTGCCAACACCCAAACAACGCCACCGGCACAAGAGACAACACAAAGACCTTCGCCAAAACATCTTTTGACACACGTGCCTCAGCCAAAGTCCACACAAACGCACCCAATAGTCCGATTTGGATCCACCATTGAACAACGGCTGTTGTCCGAAGCAGCCAATCCGGAGACAATAAGACGGAAATAATGGAAGTCACCAAAAAACACAATAAAATCAAGGAATTTTTCTTGTTCAATAAACGTCGTTCCTCTCCTCGAAAGAGAATTGCTCCCAACACAACCGTCGCAATCATCGGCAACCACGTCACATACGCACTCCAACTCCCCTGCGCCCATGACCATCCAGCGAGCTTCGTATCAACAAACCACCGCGTCTGCCACGGCAAAAGAACAAGAGTCACGCGCCAGCTCCAATCAAAAAGTTTTTTCATCATATGCCTCGTTTGTGACACGCGACACGATACGCATCACGATACGTCGCACGACCATCGGTCGTATGAAATTTTAAGACGGAATCCGTGACCATCACCGTCGTGTCCGTATTCATCCGTTCGCGAATCGCCGGCGGAAACCACTTCATCTGCATCGTTCGCGCAAGCGACTCAAACCACGCGAACACCGGTAGTTGCACACACGGAAACGAGATCGCCAAATCCGGCGGAACAATCCATCGCTCCGCAAATGGATACGACGCCCGAATCGAAATGTTTGCATGCCAAAAATCCGCCAATACCCCATCGTCACACAGCGGAACAAGCGATAACAACCAATGTCGAAAATAGATGTCCTCTCCCGTGAGCTGATGCATCGACAAGTTGAGCGCATCGTCCGCGATAAAATACGACAAACACACGGCATCTTTTTCAAAACCCGGACGCGGTGTTTGACGCAATAATCGAAACGGCAACGCTCCCAACAAGCGCGTTGTCCAAATGGACCCCGCACGAACAATCACAAAAAAATCCAAATCCCCTTCATCGCGCGCATTTCCCAACGCCGTGGTATTTGCCAACGCCACACAACGCACGCCCGCAAGACGAACAAGCCATCGTGCGACCATCTGCGCACGACGTCGCTTTCGCGGCTGCAATGGATCTCGCTCTTGGATGGACGCATCAATCACTTCCGCGGATTCTGGGAAAAAGACACGTCCATGTCGCTCAAGCAACACCCGATCCTGAATCATATTGTCTACGCATGAACCAAAAAATCCGGGTGTGCACAACGGCACATCCGGATCCTGTTTTCCCACATCCAATGTCGACAACAATTCCGCACGCGTTGGCGCGTATCCGAGCGTCTCTGCCCATGTCAGCGTTCGCATGATCGCGAGACGCACATCCTGTTCGGTCATGTTTCTTGTGCACGCGCAAGACGCGTTGCACCAACCGGAACCACAGAATCCACCACGATCACCACGTCAGCGGAAATCGAGACAATCTGTGACCACGCGATCACCAACTCATCGGAAAGCAATCGAGCCGCAACGCCAGGCGTCACATGAATCATCGCACATTTCCCCGTTTCCACGTCCAGATCAAAACTCACCACGCGCCCAAGACGCGTCCCAGAGGCCGTCTGAACCGGCAAACGAGTGAGTTGCTTCGAGGTGATGAACATACGCTCTCAGCATACCAAACTGCCCAAATTTACGATAACTGGGCAACCGGCTTTGGTGCTTGTGGCTTGCGAAGAAACAATGCTTGCTGCGCAACCGTCAACAAACTCATGACAATCCAGTACAACGCCAACCCACCTGGCAATGTAATACCGATAAATACGGTCACGACCGGCATGATGTACATCATTTGTTTGTTCATCATGGCCGCCATGTCTTCGTCCTGCGCACCTGCGGTCTTTGAAACATCGGCCGGTGGCTGATTCACAATGCCCGGACGCTTAAACATCTGCCAGGATTGCCAAAACTGCACGGCGCCGGCAAGAACTGCCAACACATAATTTGGTTTGGACAGATCCAAAAATCCAAGCATCATGTGATTGATCGTCCCCGGGTTCGCGACAAACGGATACAACAAGTTAAATGATTTGGATGCCAAACCATCACGCAGTGCCTGCAACAATCCAATGAACACCGGCAACTGAATCAACAACGGCAAACACGATGCGGCCGGATTCACTTTTTCTTTTTGGTACAACTCCATCAACTCTTTCGCCTGCGCCTCCTTATCATCCTTTAAGCGCGCACGAACTTCATTGATCTTCGGTTGAATATCCTGCAACGCACGCTGTTGTTTAATCTGCGCCCAGGAAAATGGAAGCAGGATTAATTTGACGAGAAACGTCAACGCGATGATGGAAAATCCAAAATCATTTCCCGGAATGACGCTGTAGAGCCATACGAGAAGATTGAGAATTGGTTGTAAAACAACGGCGGTAAAGAAGGACGACATACGTTAGACCTCCGTGTGTGTTCCGGCGAGAGGTTCGTTATTTTGTTCAGCTTCGCGTTCTTTTTCCTCGGCCTGTTCAACAGTTTCTGGAGCTTCAGCAACAACGTCATCAGATGGGATTTCACCCACGTCGGAGTCTGCCGCAATACGGCCGCTTTCTTCCGCGATCGTGATCTTCCAACCCGTCAATTTTGCGGAGAGACGAACATTTTGCCCACCCTTGCCGATTGCTAAAGACAATTGATCTGCCGGGACACTCACCACAGCAAGATGTGAGGTCTGGTTCAATTGAACAGACTTTACCTTTGCTGGGCTCAACGCCGCAGACACATATTCCGTATCATCAGCGGACCACAAAATCACATCAACTTTTTCTCCGCCAAGTTCGCGGATGATAGTCTGGATACGTGTTCCACGCTGACCGATACAGGAACCAATCGGATCAATTGCATCATCATTGGCAGACACGGCAACCTTTGAACGGGAACCAGCTTCACGGGCAATATTCTTAATTTCCACAATCCCGTTCGCGACTTCTGGAATTTCTTGTGCAAAAATCGCCGCGATCAAACCTGGGCTCGAACGAGACAAGCGAATTTCCGGACCCTTTGGGGTCATCGACACTTCGCGCAAAATCATCTTCATGCGTGTGCCTGGGTAATAGCGCTCTGTTTCAATCTGATCTTCCGGCAACAACACACCAGACGCACGACCAAGATCGATCAACACAATGCGACCTTCGCGACGCTGAATCGTCACGTTCATCAACTCCCCTTCGCGATCCTTAAAGTCCGTGTAAATCACGGTGCGTTCGGCTTCACGCAATTTTTGCATGACAACCTGTTTGGCCGTCTGAGCCGCCATACGTCCAAACGACGCTGGCACACTCAACTCCACGCGAATCTCATCACCAATCTGCGCATCTGGTTTCAAATCGCGCGCATCAGACAACATGATCATCGTCTTTTGATTGAAGGCAAATTCATCCTCTGCTGGCGTGACTTCGGCGGCCGGCGCTGGTGCAAACGATTGACGTCGATCATCAACACGTTTTGTGGCTGTTGCGGCTTCAAAACGTTCAAAATAATCATCCGGCAACTCCATGTCGACAACCACCTGCTTCACGTCAAAAACGCGAATACCACGTGTTGCGCCATCGTACGACTCTGGGTCAAACTGGACCTTGATATTCTGGTTTTTATTACCAAAATCTTTGCGATATGCCGCAGAAAGAGCGGATTCGACGGTTTCCAGCACAGATTCGTAGGAAATGTTCTTTTCCTCGCAAATCTGACGCATGGCCTGTGAGATTGCTGATGCCATAAATGAAATTGTTTGGGTAAAAAATGAACCCGTTCTTCCAGAACGAGTTCAACAAGAACCAAGATACCGTGGAGCACAGGGCTTGTCAAATCCCCCATTTCTGCTTATCCTGGCAAAGCCGACTCCGGTCATGATGCCGCTCAGGTAGTGGAATCACCCGAAGACCCGGTATGCAGTCGAACCTTTTTCATGTCAGGTGAACGGAATGCACCCGAGCAGTGGCGCCCCTTCCAGTCGTCGTCCGGAGTTCCCCTTCGTCGCTGAGAGCCCGGTCATGGACCAGTGGCTCAAGAATGCGGCAGAAACGGCGAAGCACGGCTTTGCTGTCGCGCTTGTCGCGAAAGCAAGCAGTCTCGAACTCCCCGCACTCTGCAAAGAAATCGGCAAACGGGTCACGTCCCGTGGCCGAACCAACGGTATCACCCCGAACGAATTTCGCTTCGTGCGTGATGCCGCCACCATGGGATCACTTCACTACCTCTCCGAAAACGAAGGCGCACGCGCCGTCGTTTTCCAGGAAGGTGAAAAGATCAGCCCGGAGGTCCAAGAGGACCACGTTCGTCTCATGCAGCAGTTTTGTCTCGTCGTCTGCGTAGTATCGTCGGATCCCATGCTCCTCGTCCAACGCAACGCGTGGTCCCTGGAGTTTGCCCGAAGAGGTACGCGGATGGTCACCCTTCCGACGTGGAACAAACGTCCGGAAGAAGATCGCCACAAGATCCTCGATCTGCTCACGGCACGGATGCCCCTCGGGACAACCCTCGAGGCAAAAGCGCGCTCCATGCTGCTCAAGCAGCCGCACGACGGCATCGATGACATCAAGCAACGTCTCACGGAGGCATTCGGTCGTATGAAGCGGTCGCAATCGGAAGACGCGCCGCGCATCATCACGGCCGAGCACATGCTCGGATCCGATCCGGCTCCTCGCCGAACCTCGGAACGACGTCCGTCCACCAATCCACCTGCGGCCTAGCCGTAGCTCCCAACCCCACTTCAATGAAGATGGGGTTTTTTCTTAAACGAAAAACTCCTTCTCTGATGAAAGAGAAGGAGTTCAATCGAGCTACTGCGTGATGCCAAGTTGCACCGCACCTTGGAATACCACCCATGGGCTGTAATACGGACTTGTCGAAGCCGGATCACACATATTCTTTGCCGAACCGTTCACCGATCCCTTCGAAGAGATGGCGGAAAATGGATTGGCAGAATTTGTATTTTGATAGAGCTTCGAATCATCGTAACACCCACCATTTGGAAGGAGGACATTGTTATATGTCGTCCCGCCAGTTCCCGTCGTCAGACCGCGGAGACCACCGATCAAGTTACCGGTTGTTGTATCCGCAGAGATGCGACATTCACCCGTACACCAACCCCAGTTATCCTCGACGAGGACGCGTGGCGTGTATCGGCAAGATGTGACCTGTGAGTCAAAGCATCCAGATGGTGGCGCAAGACTTGTGAGACACGTATCTCCTGGTCCGCAATCCTTGTTTGTGAGACACGAGACCGCATTGTTGCGACTGCATTGTCCTGCCTTGAGATCACACTGCGTGCCCGTTCGCTTCTCGGATCCGCACGAATAGGCGTGGGTAAACTCGAAGTAGTTTTGTTCACACGAGTCAGGCGTGTTGCCAAAGGTCTGTCGGATCTGACATTTGTCCTTCACGATGGAGAGCGCTGACGAGCAGTCATCATCCACAAAGCACGAAACATTTGGTTTGGCTTTGCAGAATCCGATGTCGAGACAGCGTCCGCCAGCGGCTGGACAATCATTGTCCACATTACACGTTAACCCTGGAATGAACTGACACTGTTTTGTCCCACCACAGAACGGCTTCTTATTCTTCATCTGTGCATCCTGAATCTTTTGCACCGTTCCATCTCCCCAATCAATCAAGATGTCGCGAATCGGTCCTTGGTTATCCGCTGCCCATCCATAGAATCGAATTGTGGAGACAGCCTGGCCACCGACGAATGAAATCTTTCCTTCGGTCTGATTCTCAACCGTGAAGGCATTCATCTTTGCGATGGAACAGGAACCGGTTGATGGACATTCACGTGACGTATCCGGCGCCGCAAGCGTTGGTGGTCGCGGCGTGTAGTACGACATGTAGCGATCATCCGTTGGAAGGTCCGTTGGTTTTGGCACCTTCGTTGGATCCGTGGTTGATCCCGCTTCTGCAGCCTGTTTCGCTTGCAGATATCGTGGCGTGTACAACCCTTCTGTCACATCCGTTGGTAATTCCGCCGTTGGGTTGTTTGCGTTGATCGAGATCGGATCACGTGCATTGATTGCCGTAAGACATTCGGATCGCAGTGGATTGCTTCCGCAGAGATCCATGCGCGGATAATATCCCGCATTGTGCGTACAAACATTCGTATCCGTATCCAAGTTTGTTGAGTGGATATCGCCAACACCATCTGGCGCCTGACAGCTAAACGAGAAGCTCCCAACGATGGCACTCGCAACCGCACCCGGGTCAGCCACGACTTGGACCGTACCATTGTTCGGCGCATTCGAACCCGCAATTGCAACCGGCCGACAATATCCTGCAGACATTTTTTGCAAGGTATCCGTTCCCGTAATCGTACATTGCTGATCCGAGCTACACATCTTGCCATCCATCGGTCCACCTTCACACGTCGCAAGCTTCCATGGAGACCCGCCGTCTCCAAAGTATCTTTGAATGCCCGGAGGGAAAGTTGTAGGTGTGCTCGAGTACCCGCTTAAGATCGCGTAGGTCGAACTCGCATATGGTTTATCGGTATTCTGTGCACAGTTCGTCGAAGTATCCCCAGCATTCACACAGTCTAAGATTGTTTTCTGAACCGTCTTCTCATCCGTTGGTGCAATTTCGCAATGCGCTGGGATAAAGTTCAAAGCGGTTGTATGGCCAGCCGCATCCTGCCACGTTGTCGCCGCATACGCCCCCGGAAAACGCTGAACACGCTTCATTTGGGCGGCGTTCGTTGGATCAACGGAGACAAAATTCGCGTTGTACAAATCTTTTCCTCCGATATCCAACGGAACCTTCGTTCCATCCAGCGTACCTCCTGCCTTTGCGAGCAAGGCGCGTGCATCAGCATCATAGAAGTCACCGTCTCCCGGCCGTGTTTGTTTTCCGGCATAACCACCAGATGTCCACCACGCCGTCGAATGCTTATCAGCAATCATTGCTTTAACTCCTTCAAGCGCGTACCCATGCGTGACATTAATATCATTCACCGTTCCGGTAATTGAACCCGGGGAATCAATTGGAACATATTTCGTCCCAAGATATCCCGGCTTATCTGCATTCTGAGCCCCCCACCACTGCGCATAGGTAAACTCACAATCGTTATAGTCATTACACTGCGCGTGCTGGAATCCGTTCGTACAATGCTTTGTCGCATCGCAAGTTGAAATGATCGTGTTCGGAAACGCCGCTTCATCCTTTGCAACATCTGCTGCAGCAACACCCATGACCCTCGCCGGACACTCTGTTGATGGACCCGCTGTCGGCTTGTTACAGGTTAATCGCCTGGACCCAAAGCCTGTTGGATCTGGAATCATTAATGCCCCATCGGCACAATTGAACCATCCTGCTGCAGCTGCCGCTGCTTCCGTGATCGCAGGATTACAACTCGACGAACCACACAATTGCCACTTCCCATTCGGGAGTTGCTTCACGTTATCGTTCCACGACACACAAGGCTTGTACTGCGGTTCAAGTGAACCATCTGCCTGCTGCTGTGCTGGCGCGTTGTGACACACGTGATAGCCATACACCTGATCTGCCGTATTTGAGGAACAGCTCAATCCCGCGTTCACACCCGAGAGGGAGTTACACAGACCTGTTGCCTTTGCGGCATTACTTGGACCCGTACACGTTCCGGCATATCCACAGTACTTTTGTGACAATGCCTGGGCAGAAATACAAGATTTTCCATCTGCACACGTTAACGACGGACCACACAAACTCCCATCCGCGCAATGCGCAGACGGCGGCGTCGTGGTGTCGTTACTCAAATCTGGACACCAGTTACCGAACTCTGGACCCGTCACACATGCCCAGGAGTCCTTTGACACCACCTGATCGTAATAGCGGTACACACGATAGACACGGGCAAAGATATTCGTTAACCATGCCCAATTATTCGCTGGGGAAATAGATTGTCGCGCATATTCCACACCAGACGAGATAAACGTCGGTGGTCGCAATTTGCTCAGTGCACCCGGCATCGCCCCATGAACCTGGAACAATGGATCTGTTCCAATCGCACGTGTATTTTTCGCCGAACCGTATGGAACATTTGTCGTATCTTGCGAGTATCCAAGTCCTGGAATCGCGAATCCCGATTGTGACCAGATGCGATCCATGAACGGTGTCGCAACGCGCGTATCCGGCGCAACAACCTGAGCGACTTCCTTACAGATATCCGCATGACCAATTGTCAGGTACATGTAGATCGCCCGTTCAGATGATTGACCCGGCGACGTCGCTGTCACCCACCAACCGATAAAGCGGAAAGGACCGGTCAACTTATTCGGCGACATATCCTCGACGCCCTGCTTGTTGTCTGATTCATTTCCATCTTCGAACACCGCACGAATGGAGAAGAATGGTTTACTCGCTTCCGAGCTCGCGTAGTACGTCAGATCTTTCGTAAATGCATGCGGCGTTCCATTTTGCATTTGGAATTCTGTCTGGCCATCGTTGTGATAACCCAATTCCCAATACTTGATGTAACAACCTCCATCACCAGAGACCGTATTATCTTTTGCAAACGTACATGGAACCTTCATCAAGTTCTTCCCATCTTCTGCCATGAGGTAATCCTGAGACTCGCGGCTCATGATGCGTGAAAAATCTTTATTGAATCCATCCAACCACGTATTCCACGCGCTGGTTAACTTATCGCCGTTGCTAAAGTCATCCACGCCAACACCATCAACCCATTCCGGAGACACACCACATCCCATCAAGCCACGACCGTTTGGATTGTCGATCGGTGAAAAATTGAAATAGGAGAAGTTTCGCTCCGTCAGTGCCGCCATCGCCTCTGGGGAATCTGGCGCGCTTGGCGTCACACCCGTTAACCACTCCGTCCATTTGACGGGGTTGATCGGAATAAAGTATTCCGCGTAGTTTCGATTTTGACCGCGACCGGTTTGAATCCATCGGCCTGCATTGCCATCGTACAAATGACCAAAGTTCAATCCCACAAATCCGCCCTTACTTTCATATTTCTTCGCATCCTGACACCACTTGCCCATATCTCCACCTAATGCCGAGTTACCATCAACAAAGTTTGTCTTGTTACCGGAGCACAAGAAACAATCACCATCCGAGACGCTATCATCATCAAAGTTAAATGCCTGTGACTGACCCGGTGGCGTAAACCAATTTGAATCTGGCGTTGCGGCGATTGGCGTGCTCTTTGCTGGCTGGGCATTAGCAACACAGTAATACTCACCCGCATTTTGTGGAGGGAGATATCCCGCTGTTGGCTGATAGTGATACGCGTCCTTGTCACCAAACAACACCGGTGTCGGATTCCAAACGAGACACGGCGGAGCCGCACCCGTCACGGACGGTCGTGAGGCATCTTTTTCCAAACACTGACCAAACACCCCACGAACAAGACTCACCGTTTGAATCGACTGACACGTCCCACCAGTGCCGCAGGTCGGCGTCTGTGGATTCATGCCTGTTTGCGGCTCTGTCGAAGTTGATGCAGACGAAGAACCCGTTGTGACAGAATCCGTCGGGATACACGCCTGACCATCACGCGTACCACCGGAACAAATACCACTTGGCGGCGTCTGGCCGTTTGGTGCGTAGTACTTGGTAATCGAACCATAGCTCACCTTGCGATAGGAGCAAGAACAATCCTCACCCTGTTCACAAACTGGGACATTCTCAAAACCTTCTGCAAATTTTTTCGGCTTTGATGGATCCGGGATCGTGTTCCATTCGGTCACGTACGCATTTGGAAATGGTGACGCCGCATCTGGATTTGCTTTACAGGTCGGACCTGGGAAGGCGCTCATCATCTGCGGATCTGTATCGATGTTCGCATTTTGGACAAATGTCGAATACAGATTCTGCACATTTCGCGGATTCAAATCCCCGCTCGTATCAGATGGATTCTGAGAATACGGTGTATCGATTGCGAAATAACAATATGGATTTTTATCGCTCGGGACAGATGGATCCTTCGCATCCGGTGTGCCGAGATAATATCCAACCTGTTTTGTGACCGCGTCCTGACACAAGTTTAAGAATGGATACGCCGGATCAGTATATCGAATCGCCGAATATGGATTTGACTGTGGGGTTGAAACTCCCGGGCACCCCTCATCAATGAATCCATCACAGTTCGTATCAACACCGACACATAATTGTTTTTTCGATTCCGGCATGCACAGCGGCTTACGAGCAACGACACGAAAATCGCTGTAATACTTATCACGAACCGCGCCTGGTTGATTCTCGAGCAATTCATATCCAACGCGGCGTGTCTGCATATCCGCAACTTGAAAATGATTCGGGAGCGAATACCCGGAATAATCCGGCGTCCCAAAACCAGAAACGCGTTGCGAGTACAAGGTCGAATTCACAAAGACGCCTTCCTTCAACAACTGTTCTCCAACAAGTGGATTCGTCGATGACGTTGCGCGGCGATCAACATAATGCGCACAAAACTGACCAGAGTTTGAGCTCAGTGACTTATCGCAGACAGAGAGATCCGTACACAAGTCAACGTATTTGCTCTGACTACTATCGTAGACCGTCTCACCTGCAGAGCAACCAAGCCACGTCGCACAATCACGATCCAAACGAACCTTCAAAATTAAATTCGCATCATTCTTCAACGTTTGCTGCGCACATGTTCCCGTAAAGACAGACGTGGTGCCAAAGACTGGCTTCGACGCACAATCGGTATCCGTCACACATGAGGCTCCCGTCTTCGTCTTGATGTAATCCGGAACAGCTGCCGGAAGTGGACAGTTCATTATCCCAGTCGACGGATCCGTTACACACTTCCATTTGATGTCCGTACAGATCTTTCCATTTTGACACAATGGATTGGAAGAATCGGATGCGCAGTTAATTGGCGATTCTGGAGCCTGATTATCTGCATTCGATTTTGCGTACGTCGCCTTTGTATTGTAGTTCACGTCGCTGTTCGTTGTATCGCGGAACAAAACACAACCAGACAGCACATCAACCTGACCGTTACAGGATTCCTTATCCAAACGGTTGTTATTGATAAAGTAATACGGCTTTCCATCTGGATGGACCTGATCGGAATGATCGTTTGGATCACGGAACTCTGTACATTCAGATTGGTCATCCGGACAGGTCGACGTCCAACCAAGATAGTTAGACGAACCCGAGAACTCCGTTAAGAACTGATTGCCTTGAGAAATCAAATCCGGGTAACACGGCGTCGGCGTTGGTGCGTCTTTCACAAACCAACCGGAGTATTCCCCTGCTCGATACTGCGGAGAATGATCTGGCAACGCAACCTTCTCTTTCCACTCACACAAATGCTGACCTGGATCACGGAAGTACGACGTCACAGCTCCCGTTGAGATCTGACTCGTAAACGAATCGCAGAACAATTCACTTGGACGACATAACATGTTGGGCTCACCCGTGTTATCGACGTACTTCGTAATATCATCCTTCAAATACACGGTTGTAAATGGCGTGCTCGAAGCAAGTGACAGATCCGGATTAAATGACGGCTGCCCAAATGCACGACACGACTCTTGCGACTCGGAACAATGCATCGCTGGTGTATCTACGGCATAGACATATCGATCCGCCGGTCGGGTAACGGTCTGCGTTGTGCTCGTCGGAACCGATCCTGTGCTCGTGACAACCGTATCGCCCATGTACAGGGAATCCCAATACTTTCCAACGCCCGGTGTCGGAGGAGCGATCCCGTTCAACGTAAACGACTGCGCATAGGCGCTGACGGAATTGCGCGTATCCACAAATGCGGAACAGCCAATCGCATTGTAACGACACAAGCTCGAAAACTGACGAACATTCACCTGATCACCCGCACGGGTCTGATAGGTCTTACAGCCCAACATCGCGCGTGGGAGCGGAACGCCAGCCGTCGTCTGTTCACAGATGCTTGGCGTCGCTAATCCATTAATGCGCGCATACGCGACATCACTCAAGCGCTGAACAACGATGCGATCAATATACGTCACATTTGGAACATTGATAAAGGCGAGACTGGAATGTGACGGACTAGATGCTGGGAACGGACCATATTCAAACCGAGCCCACGTTGTCCCAACAGATGGCGAACCAATGGACTTCCCATCAACCAAGATACTCATCGTCGGACGGGTTCCATCCGTGGTCTTCGCCCAAAAGGAAACGCTGTACAACGAAGACGTTGCGCTCGTAAATGGAACACTCACCGACAAACCCGCCGAAGAACTCCCACTGGAGACCTTCAACGTTCGACCACCAACCATCAACGATTCACCCGAAACAGTAATATTCGTTCCCGCGCCAGCCACAAACGGATCCGTCGAAGAACTCATGAACGTCGGATTGAGAACCGTTGTCGTATTGCGGCCTGTCGTTCCAAGGAAGGCTCGACAACCTGTTTGCGCCGCATTACAGCTCACACTTTCGGAAGCTAAAATCGGATAAATACACTCCCCTTGTTCGTTCATGGTTCCACCCGTCAACGTACAGTCCGCCTGATCGGAATTATCTTTGCGATAATTTTGACAAGAGCTACTCGCGATAATGGTTTGCGAATAATACGCATAAAACGCATTCCCCTTATCATCATAAAATTGTCGGCAGTCCGGATCAAACCCAAGCTTCCATGAAGAAGCATTACATTGATCCGCGCCCTTGATCGTGCCATCTGGTCCCGCCTTTGGAAGTGTCTTTGGCGGAGCTGGGCTCAAGGTCTGATCTTTGACTAAATTCCATGTGCGAAGTTGGTACCCCGTCGTATCAGAACCTTCCCACGTAAAGTAGGTCGCATCATCCGTGGTATTTGGTTTTGCGCATTGACGCGTGTAGTTGTACGCCGCGCTTGTTTCGCCACCCTGCGCAACACTCTCGATATTCGTAAACGCTTCACAGCCAACATCCGCAACAGAACAAATCGAACTCTGCGCAGGGACAAAGGCAAGATATGTATCATCCTTTGGATCGTTCAATGCCGGATGCGTTGGATCCTGAACCAAATCAAATGCCGATGGCAGTTTGCGATATTCCGCATACCCGACACATTGCGATGGACACTGATCCTCTGCAGACAAGATCGCTGGAACCTCGGTATTATCCGTTGCCGCAATATCCGTGTACCCCTGACAACCCGCATCCGACTGCTGACACATGGTCGCAAATTTTGCACACTCTGGTCGATCCGTCGTGCTCCCCGAGCAACCCAATTCTTCTGGTGGAAGCTTAATATCTGTTGAGTCGAGCTGTGTATTAACGCCATCAACAAACAACGTTGCCGCATCGGATTCCTCTAATTGAACGCCGTCAACTAATGACTGAACCGCCGCAACTTCAATCGTCGCACCAGCAGCATCGGCGTTACTCACAAATTCACACGTATACCGTTGAAAGAATCCAAACAAATTATCCGCCGCCTTTACAACCTTCGTATCCGTGCTCGTCGGCGAACAGGTGTCTGGATTACGATAATATTTTCCACCTGCTGCAACCGGCGTGCCATCTGCTTTTTGCAACAAGACGCGCACCTCAACCGTTGGCGACGTCGCACCGGCGTCACGCTGTGCGTAATACGAAATGACGTAATTACGTAACGGCGCAATCGCCACATGTTGAGACAAAACACCTGTGGCAGTCACATCAGCACTCGTTGCACCAACAGCTGATGTCGACGCCTGCGCAACAGCACCTGTCGCGGTGACATGCCAAGCGACAAACTTTGTCGAATCCGCCGCTTGCATGTTTTCGAACGAACCATTTTCAATCAAGTTCAATGCAGAGACCCCTGGCTTCACGGAATACACCTTTGTACAGCCATCACCCGATGCATCACACGGCACAACACTCGCATCAAAGTATACGCGGCCGCCGTTGATCATCGGACCGACTCCCGGGACGCCACTCAAGGCAAATTTTGGAGCCGAAATACTTCCAACCCATTGATCCGTCGATGTCGTCGATGTATCACGCGTCGTCGCGTAATACGTACAGCCAACATTGTTGCTGTTACAGCTCCCGTAATCAATCGTATTTCGAATCAACGAGATCGATGCTCCGCCGACCGCATCTGCGGCAACAGCGCCACCAAGAACCTGCGTCTTATTTCGCGTCTGATATGTGCGACAGCTGGTATAACGCTCTTCACACGCATCCGCATCAAAACGCCAAACAGTCTTGTCAGATAAGCAGTATCCATATCCACCCGTACATTCTCCCTTATCATTTCGACCGAGACACGAAACAACGTCAGAACATTCCTGCATACGCACAGGATACTGACCCGAGATCACTGCGTCTCCAAACCCCTTCAAGTGACATTCAAACGGAGGCGCTGTGACCGTCCATGCCGGATCAATCAAATGACACCACGGATGCGTCGCATCAATCTGACCCGTTGCGGAACAGTCATTATATCCACGGAGCACCTCGGCTAACGTAATATATTTTCCGCCTTGTTTGATGTTGTACGGACTATTTGCCGCAAGTTCCCAACCCACAGGCAAAATGCGAGCAAACCGCATCTTCGACAAATTCGATGCGCAGTACGCGCGAAGGTAACATCCCGGATCCTGGTTATCTTTCGTGTCTGATTCCGGAATCAGTTCCCAATCTGCATGCAAAAAGACCATTCCTTTTCCATTTGTTCCAATGCCAGCCGCACGCGCAACGCTAAATGCACCGGAGTCGCTATATGATCGCAAACCCGCTGCAAAACCATCATCCATCGCACATCCCCACAATCCACGCGGCGTCGGACAGGAGGAAAGCTCATGCACAAAATCTTGTGACTGCGAAACCGTCAAATTTGGCATGATGATATCCGACAATGCCAATGATTTCTTTTGTGTTTCTGCGGATGTTTGAGCAAATGGATTAAGCAGTTGCGCCTTCGCCAAATTATCCTGCCCTTTGCTAAACAACGATTTCTTTAACGCTTCTAAACCGGAAGACGCCAGCGTATTTAACAACGTTGAACCAAACAACGCCGGCAGCTGATACACACCAATTTTAAACGCATTAAATCCAATCGTCTGAAGC
This sequence comes from Candidatus Uhrbacteria bacterium, assembly GCA_903893445.1. GTDB lineage: Bacteria > Patescibacteriota > Patescibacteriia > 2-12-FULL-60-25 > 2-12-FULL-60-25 > CAITMG01. The sequence goes on from CAITMG010000093.1 coordinate 15,073, forward strand.
GTCAATTTGGACGAATCCCAGTTCATCGCAATCCCATTCGTTGCCTTCAAATCATTTTTCACTTCTTCGGCCGGTGTTTTCACATTCCCCGTCACGGCATCACCCAACAACTTCAAACCTCCACCTTCTTGGCGATCAAGGACAGCGGCATTGAGCGCCGTCGATTCATTAATCAACGCTTGCTGTTGAAACGTTAAACTCGCACCCAAATCACTTCCGCTGATTTTCAAACCAGAATTCACATAGCTAAACAAATCCGCATTTTGGAGCGTTTGCGCAGAGACGTCGATGTTTTTTAAGAACTGCTGAAAGCTACAATTGAGCGGCTTTTGCGGCCAAATCTTTTTCTGAATCCCGATAGACAACTGCAAATTTAACGCCTGCATGCCAACCGGCGCACAAATATTAAAATGCTGCGACATCAAAACGTAGTTTTGCATGTCACTGATAAAACTATTTGCCGCCGCCGTCGCGACATCATCCAACATGCCGCTAAACGACTTGGTGTAATACTGCGTAAATCCACCCTTCCCACCATGCAACATGAATTGCGCCGTCGCCTCTGCTAACTGCTGCGTCATCATGGTCATCGCGTTCAAGGCCGCCATCACCAATGCCATAACCAACGTCCCTTCAACCGTGCTCAATTTTTTATCCACTTCCTGATAAAAATGACATTCGGAAACAGCACCCGGAGACGATCCACATGGAAAAACCGGGACACTTGGCGTCTTGGTATCGCTTTGCGCAAAGGCAACACTCGGAGAAAAAACAATCACCAGCAACGTGATAATGGAAATCACGACTGATGACTTGGCGATGCGCTGATACAGCGATGAGATGTTCATAATGAAGTACCTGTCGTTGACGTTCCCGTACCCGTTGACGTGGCGTTTTGATCCGCAACCGCTTGATCGTAGTACTGCAACAATTGCTGGTCCGTAAGTGCGTCTAAACTCGCCTGATCGACCTGCCCCTTGAGTGCCGCTCGGATCGCTTGCGGGTCTCGTGGAATAGTTGATGCACCCGAGCTCGTCGTCGTTGCCCCCGTTGTTGAGTCAGTTAACGTCCCCGCTGTTGCGGCTGCCTGCATTGCTCCAGAGACAATCGAATCAGAGCCATTTGACGCACCAACAACATTCGAGAGTGTTGATGTTGCGGCGTTCAAAGAACTCGTATCAATATTTCCCGCAACATTTCCAACGCCAGAACAAACCAGATTTTTACCGGTTGCAACGCGAATATTATCCAACATGCCATCACCACACGTATCTTTTAAATTCGGATTCAAATGATAAACGTTGATCTCATCCCAATCAGATAATCCATCACCATCCGTATCCGTTCGTTTTTGTTTTGCGTCCTGCTCATCCGGAGACGGCAAGAGGGATTGTTTAAAAGCAATCGCTTGCGCCTTATCTGCCAAAAAAGGCGCGTGCACATTCATATTCATCTGATACGCCGAAAGTCCAAGCGCAAAAAAACCACAAATGGCAAGCAAAATAACCGAAAGACGTTGCTCTTTCGTGAACGATTCCCACCGCTCTCGCAAGCGTGATTGCATGCTCGTGTAATCTGTTACAAACCGTGGTTTAGTATACCACAAAAACACCCTATCCTTCCCATTGAATCGGAAGTTTTTTTCCATGTTCGCGGATCGGGACGCGAATCTCCAAAACACCATTTTTTAATGACGCCGCCGCCTGGTCACTCGCGACATCAAACGGCAACACCACCGACCGACTAAACGCACCCCAATAACACTCACGGTAATACCACTGATCTTCGGAAATATCTTTGTTAAATTCTCGCTTCCCCCGAATGGTCAACAGATCGCCGTGCACAGACACGTCCAAATCTTTTGGCGTGACTCCGGCAACCGTCGAACGAATGACAAGCTCCGCTCCTTCCCGAAACACATCGAGCGACAACTGCCCCTCGTCAGGAAACGCTTGCGGATCATTTGGAGAAAATGAAAACATACGGATGAAGTATACCAGTTTGACTCGTGATGCAAAAGCGGGAACACGTATTGAGTCACAAGGTTACGCAACGATCGCAAATCTTCACACGAAGAATGAAAAACACATAGCAAAAAGGCAGACATGTTGAGCAGAGTTTGGATCCCCTCTGCGAAACGTGTCTACCTTTTTGCTGTGTAATCCGTTGAAGCCTCCGCTCTTACGGCGTCGCGTCGGGCGACGAAAGCCCATCCGACGTTGACGATGAACTCAATTTTGAGACACCGATCAAACAAACCGCCTGCCACGGCTTATAGTGACTATGAAATGTTTCACTCTTTACCTCACCGCTCGCATACGTGACCGAATAATCGAATTTCGCATCCGCACCAGCGTGGGCGGTTTCCGTACATTTCTTTTTACCAACCGGAAGGTCTAACGACTCAACTAATTTTGTCGGTGGTGGCTGAACGACATTCGAGACAACCGGGGTCGTTTGAACAGCAACGCGTCCATCTTTTTTCCCCCAAAACTCAAAGTAGACATCATCCCCTTTTTCATACGCATTAATAAACACCGGATTCGCCGTATCATTCATGAAACGAAAATCTGGTTTTGGATCGTAAATCGTGGCATCCGTCCCAGCCGGTTCGTAATACCGAACGCGATACGAATGATTTGCTCGTTCAACAATTGGCAAACCAGCCGCAAGCGCACCACGAAAGGTCGTTGTCCCAATCTGACACAACCCTCCGCCAAACTCTGGCTTCGTCTCGTTCCCCTTAATCACAAGCTCTGGGAGCCAATTGTGCTCGCCATCAATCGCACCAAGTGTCTTAATCAAGGAAAACGTTTCCCCCGGTTGAATCAGTGATCCGTTCACCAGCTCAATGCCATGCGCAATATTTTTGCGGCGATTTACCGGAGAGCCGGAAAAGTTTGAATGCCCAACACCAAGCAAATCCGTAATACCAAGTTTTTCCGGATCCTCACCAACAAGCTTTGCTGGAGCCGTACGGGTAATCATCGGAAACGTCGAGGAAGCCGGCCAATGTACAACCACATCTTGATAGATCGCATCCGTATCAATCTGAATACCATCTGAGCCTGGGGAAAAGGAAACAATCTTGCCATCCTTGCTCACCAAACCGCCATTCTTCCCCTCTTTTTCAAGTGAAGCCCCAATGGTTTTGAGATCTTTCCCAAAGGCAACCGGATCAAGAATCACTTCGTCACCCGATGCGGAGCTCGTGACGGAAATCCAACCCGCCAATGTGGACGATGTAATCGGAAACCGATCCGTACCTGATGTAAATGTTAATGCCGGACGACTCAAAACATCTTTAATTTTCGCATCCAACGATGCGAGGTCTTTCGATGTCACCGTCGGATGAACAGCACGCTCCCCTAACACGATCGGCGAAAATGCTAATGCCGCCGCCTGGTGCGATAACGTATCAAAGACAGAATCCATCACCAACTCAACGCCATCTTGCTCCGGTGTAATATGCACAATCGGCGGGTCCGCGTGCGTATCAACGGAAAGCGAGGCGTTTGTTGCCGGATGTACATCCTTTGCCAATGCG
>CAITMG010000094.1 GCA_903893445.1 Candidatus Uhrbacteria bacterium
CTGAAAGTCAAGTTTCCAGATTTTGAAGTTCAGATGTATGCGAACGCAGACCCGGGATGGAATACGTACCGGTCTTTTTTGAGGTAATCTTTACTATTTATGACCACATCTCGATTGAGCGATCAAGCTAAACAAGATGAGCGCATCGCACAGATGAGCTTTGCGATGGTGTATCCGTTGTATCTCGCAAAAGTGGAGAAGAAAGGTAGGACGAAAGATGAGCTTCATCACGTGATCAAATGGTTAACGGGATATGATGAAAAAGCAGTGCAAAAACTGATTGAGAAAAACGTCACGTTCGAACAATTTTTTCAGAAAGCAAAAATGAATGTGCATGCGCATCTGATCACTGGTGTCATCTGCGGCTATCGCGTCGAAGAAATTCAAAATCCACTCACGCAACGCGTTCGGTATTTGGACAAGTTGGTGGATGAGTTAGCAAAAGGAAAAAAGATGGAAACGATTTTGCGGAAGTGAAGAGTGTTTGTAGGGATGATCTTGCTTGTCACTTTTCATTTCTATTTTGATTCGTTAAGATGAATTTATGAAAACAATTCTCGTTGATGCCGTACATACCTTTGTCATTAAAGGCTTGGGAATAGATCAAGAAATGTTTGATTTGTTGGAATCGTTTCCGAATAAAAAGATTATTTTAACTGGCGCGAATGACGAGCAGATTATTGAGTTTGGTTTGGATAAAATGCCATATGAGTTGTTTACGCTTAAACATGATCCGGAAAAATCAAACCCCGAGTATTACAAAATGATGCTTGCTCATTTTCAATTATCGTCAGAGGACGTGGTGTATTTTGAAAATAATATTGAAGCGGTTCAGAGCGCTCAATCGGTTGGCATTAAGACGCATCGTTACGATCCGGAAAAGAGGGATGTTCTAGCTCTAAAGAAATTTCTTGTTGAGAATTTGTAGAACTATGAATGAACGACATTCGGCTGTCCCAGCATCCTATTTGATTCTTCGCCGCGGTGAGGATTTGCTGTTAATGCTTCGGAAAAATACAGGCTATTACGATGGCTGGTATGCTTTACCGTCCGGGCATGTTGAGGAGGGTGAGTTGCCGTCAGAAGCGTTGATTCGCGAAGTCCGAGAGGAGATTGGGATTGAGCTTCAACGTTCTGCCGTTCAACCTGTTCATGTGATGTATCGAACGAAGCATGATCAGACGGGTGATCGGGCTGATTATTTTTTTACTGTAACTGATTGGGATGGCGATCCAAAAAATGCCGAGCCAGATAAGTGCGAAAAAATTGAATGGTTTCCAATCAATCACCTGCCTTCAAATGTGATGCATCACGTGACGGATGCTCTTAAGCGTATTGATGCAGTGGTTTTCTATTCTGAGCTGGGTTTAGATGAGGTTAAAATGAATCCCACTCGTAGATAGATTCATTATTTCTTTGTTGCTGTCTTTTTCGTCGTCGTTTTCGTTTTCGGTGTTGCTTTCACCGGTTCTTTGAATGTGGCTGGGGAGAGTTGTTTGTCTTTGGCGTAGTAGTACCAAAATTTTCCTGTCGCATCACCAAAGACGATGCCGGTTGGGCGAAAGGCGATGGCGTCGAAGGTTTTGAGGTCGGGGCGTTGTTTGAGGGGGAGGAATTTGATGAGTTGGATGATGTCGGTGTCGCTGGCGTCTTTGGCGTTCAAGACGTGTATCTCGGTTGGGATGTGCCAGCCTTTTTCGTGGGTGCCTTCGCGGCGGGCGATGGTGAGGCTGGATGTGGCGTCTTGGGCGAGGAGGTCGAAGGTGAGATTGAAGACTTTGATGTGATCTTCGGCATCGATGAGCTGGACGTTTGTGCCGCGTGATCCCGTGAGTGTGACGGATGCGCCGGCGCCTTTGGCTTGTTTGGCGTTTTGCCAGGCGAAGGCTGTGGTTGGTTTTGTGATTTTAACCGTGACGATATCATCACTCCAAAATTTTGTTTGATCTTTTTTGAATTGCTTTGCGGCTGCGGCTTCGGCTTTTTTGGAAAAGACGCCGAGTGCGGAAACAACGGCACGTTCCGTGGTGTTGCCGCTTTGTCCGGTGCCGACGAGGACGTTGCCATTGGCGTAGAGCGTGCTCGAGTTGCCGCCGTCGTACATCATGGCGTCGCTGATCGTTGGATATTTGCTTTTGAGAAATGCGCCCAACGAACTGCCGCCGCGACCAAACGCGGGATACGATTTTCCGGCAACAACAATGATGTACGCGGTTTTGTGATCTGCGGAAACGGCCACGGCCGTGCGTGCGTTTGATCCGACGCGGCGTTCCCATTCCGTGTATTCATCAAACCCTTCTTTGGTGTTGGTGGTGAGGACGTTGCCGCTCGTCATGAACAGTGGTCCGGCGCCAAGTGCTTGTTTTGGTGTGCATTTATCGGCTTTGAGTTGTTTGGTGTCGTACGTTTGGACGTACATTTTTCCATTTTCGCAGACGATAAACGTCGAGCGATCGGTGCGAGAGAGGAATGTTTGTCCATCAACCATCGCGACGTCCTCGAGCGCGCCCCAAGGCCATTGAACGTTGAAATATGATCCGTTGACCGCTGCGAGGGCGCCGGTTTCTTTGGCTAAATCGGAAACGTGTTCGTAGACAAATTCATCACGCACCGTGGTTGTGGCGTTGAGTGGTGCAGGATTGAATGATCGCGGTGGCAAAATGGGACGAATCTCCGCATCACCGCCGCTCACCATTTGAACGACGTAGATATCGGTATCCACATCGCGCCAATGATCGAGTGTTGCGTTGGCGTTGAGTGTGAGGGTGTTTTTCGTTTCCGTATCTACGCCGCCTTGTTGTTCCCAATCATGAAAGCGCGTCACAGAGAGTGCGGCGTCTTCGCGATACAGCGGCGTTGCGGGGAGAAGTTTGTTGCTTGAGCGAAAAAGTAATTTTAATCGCGCAGCCGCAATCATGGCACCAACACGATCTTTGGGAATATCGGCGAGATCCGTCGGATCAACGAATCCGGCGGGTTTGGTTTGGAGTTGTTGAAAGGCGAATGACTGACGTCGCAACGCAAAGAGTTGCTGCATGGCTTCGTCACGACGGACTTGTGTTGGACTGGCGGTCGCAACCGTCACGCCAGCACCCGAGAGACAGTTGCGAATGTTGCTAGACGTCCAATATTGATTTGGCGTGGTGCCAAACTCCGGGCAGGCATCGCTCGTGCGCAAAAACATGAGCATACGCAACCAGTCATCTGGCGTGATCGCGACACCATAGCCAAACGTCGTTGGTGTGAGCGGTTGCATCCAGGTCTTTTGGATAACTTCCGCAATCGCGGCCTTTTCATAGGTGGTGCTTTTGATATCTGAAAACGACTGTGCAGATGTGCACAGCGGAATCAGACAAAACGCCAGCAAAAACGAGGCGGTGAGGCGTACGCTGCTCATGGTTTTATCATAGCATAGAACATTGCCTTTTCCCTGCATTCCTGCGAGGATAAGGAACCTACTCTATAAACAATTTTTGTATGTCAATGATTACACTGTACGGTCCACGCATGGGTTCGTCTCTTCGTCCGCATTGGATGCTCGCGGAGCTTGGTGTTGAATATACGACCAAAGATGTTGATCTTCGCAAAGGCGAACATCGCACGCCGGAATATCTTGCCTTGAACCCGACGGGTCAGGTGCCAACGATTGAGGTTGATGGGTTTATTCTTGCTGAATCATTGGCGATAACGCGCTATCTTGCGGCCAAGTTTCAACCAGCGATGAACGGTCGCACGCTCGAGGAGCAGGCCAAGGGCGCGCAATGGGAATTGTGGGCCATGCTTGGGCTTCAACAGCATTTGAGCACGATCGCGTCACAAAAGTGGACGGGCGTGATGAATCCAGAGGGTGAAGCAAAGGCGCGCGAGATCTTGGCAAAGCACTTTCCGATTTTGGAAACGTATCTTGGCACAACGGCATTCCTTGCGGGTGATGTGTTTACGACGGCGGATCTCAATGCCTGCGTGACGCTTTCGTACACGGGTTTTATTGGCTATGACTTGTCTGTGTTCCCGAACATTCAACGCTGGATGAGCGCATGTACAACGCGACCAGCGTATCTCGCGGTGCAGGCAAAGGTGACGGCGTAACGTATGCGGGCGATTGACGTTCAACAATTACAAAAAACCTATGCTTCCGGGACCGTCGCGCTCAAAGGCGTGACGGTTTCGGTCGAGCAGGGGGATTTTTTTGGCTTGCTTGGCGCGAATGGGGCTGGCAAGACGACGCTCATTGGGATTTTGAGTGGCTTGGTGACGCCAACATCGGGCACGGGAAAGATTTTTGGATTTGATATTGATACGCAGCGTGATGATGCGAAGCAGCAAATCGGCATCGTGCCGCAAGAATTTAATTTTAGTATTTTTGAAAAAGTGTGGGACATCTTGATGGCGCAAGCGGGCTACTACGGCATTTCCGCAAAAGACGCGGCGCCGCATGCAGAGGTTGTGTTGAATAAACTTGGATTGTGGGAAAAACGCAATCAACCATCGCGCGCCTTGTCGGGTGGGATGAAACGTCGTCTCATGATCGCGCGAGCGTTGGTGCATCAACCAAAGTTGTTGATTTTGGATGAACCGACGGCTGGTGTGGATGTCGAGTTGCGCTATGGGATGTGGGAATATCTCACCGAGCTCAACAAAAACGGCACCACGATTTTAATGACCACACATTATCTCGAAGAGGTGGAGCGATTGTGTCGCAATCTGGCGATTATTAAAAATGGAGAAATCGTGAAAACAGGTTCTGTTTCATCATTATTGCAGGGGATGGATGTGCGAACGTATGTGTTGACCGTTGATTCCACGGCCAATGTCGCGACAGTGAAGGGATTTGAGTTTGGTGCGATGGAACCGGCGTCCGTGGAAGTGACATTGCGCAAAGAACAAAGTCTTGGCGAATTGTTTGATGCGTTGAAAATCGCTCATGTTCAAATCTTCGATATTCGTCCGCAGGAAAATCGATTGGAGCGACTCTTTTTAGACACGATCCGCGCCTAGTATGAACAAAACCATTCAATGGATCGCTTACAAGACGATTGTTTCCAAAGAAGTGAATCGCTTTATGCGCATTTGGCGACAAACGTTGTTGCCGCCGGTGATCACGCAGTCGCTCTATTTTGTCATTTTTGGTGGATTTATTGGTTCGCAGGTGCGTCAGATTAATGGTGTGCCATACATGGCGTTTATCGTGCCAGGGTTGATTATGATGGCGGTGATCAATGGCGCATTTGCGAATGTGTCGTCGTCATTTTATTCCACCAAGTTTCAACGCAACATCGAAGAGATTTTGGTTGCGCCGGTGCACGAGGCCGTGATGATGGCGGGATATGTCACGGGTGGGATCTTGCGTGGATTTTTAACGGGCGCATTGGTGTTTCTTGTTTCGCTCGTGTTTGTGCGTCCAGCGATTCACGACATCGTCGCGATTATTTTATTTTCGTTTCTCACGGCGCTCGTGTTTTCCATTGCAGGACTGTTGAATGGATTGTGGGCAGAGAGCTTTGACGATGTGAGTACGTTTCAGACGTTTATCCTTGTTCCGCTGACATATCTTGGTGGCGTGTTTTATCCGATTGATTCCTTGCCGCCGATCTGGAAAACGATTTCGATGTTGAATCCGATCGTGTATATGGTGGACGGATTTCGACACGGATTTGTGAGCGGCGGGCAACCGATTTGGATTGGCGCAAGCATTTTGATCGTCTTATCAGCGGTTTTAAGCGGAATAGCGTATACTTTGCTACGGAAAGGAAAGGGAATCCGATCGTAGAACGTGAATGATATGAGCGACAAACCACAAACCAGACCAAAGCCGCAGGGGAATATTTTTGCCCTGCTCAAATCGTATAAGTTGCTGATCGGCGCGTTGATCATATTGACGCTCGTGAGCAATGGGTTGAATTTGGTGATTCCAAAACTCATCGCCAATGCGATTGATGCCTATGGACGCGGGACGTTTGTGTTGTCGCCGACGCTCACTTTGTTTGTGGGCATTGCGTTGGGCATTTTTGTGCTGACGTATCTGCAAAGCATCGTGCAGACGTTTGCAGCCGAGCGTGTTGCGCGCGATCTGCGTACGCAATTGACGGCAAAAATTTCCGTGCAAGATTACGCGACGATTCAAAAAATCACACCGGCAAAACTGTTAACAAATCTCACGTCTGATGTTGATGGGGTGAAACAGTTTGTGTCCATGGCGATTTCGACGATTATTTCGTCGGTCTTTTTGATCATTGGCGCGAGCGTGTTGTTGCTCATCTTGGATTGGAAGTTGGCGTTGGCGGTGCTTGCCGTGTTGCCGTTTATCGGATTCATGTTTGCGACCGTGTTTAAAAAAGTGCGCAAGCTCTTTTTGAAAACACAGGAAGCGATTGATTGGCTCAACAAGGTGATTAACGAAAGCATTTTGGGGTCAGCATTGATTCGATTGTTGAATTCGCAGACTACGGAGTATCAAAAATTTTTGGATGCCAACACGCAGGCGATGAATATCAGTTTTGGGATCTTGCGATTGTTTGCGACACTGATCCCGGTGATCACACTCGCAACAAATATTGCGACGCTCATTATTTTGTCGCTTGGTGGTCATTTTGTGATGACTGGCGCGATGACGTTGGGGAGTTTTACGGCGTTTAACAGCTATCTTGCATTGTTGATTTTTCCAATCGCGATTCTTGGGTTTATGAGCAATGTGATTGCGCAGGCGCAGGCGTCGTATGGCCGCATCACCGAGGTGCTGACCAAGCCGGTGACCAAGACAACGGGTGATGAAGTTGCGCAGCCGCACGGTGATATTTCGTTGAAGGATGTGTCGATTGTGTATGGGGAAAAATCTGTGTTGAAAGATGTATCGTTTGTCGCGAAGGCAGGAACGCGTACCGCGATCATCGGTCCAACGGCCGCCGGAAAGACGCAGTTGTTGTATTTACTGACGGGATTGATTGAGCCGGCAACGGGAATCGTGGAATATGCGGGGAAAAAATTAGCTGCGTATGACCCGGTGTCGTTGCATCAACAGATTGGGTTTGTGTTTCAGGACAGTATCATCTTCAACCTCACGTTGCGTGAAAATATTGCGTTTAGCAACACGGTGAAAGATGTGGATTTGGACAAAGCCATTGAAACCGCAGAGTTGAGAGATTTTGTGGATGCGTTGCCGGAGAAATTAGATACGATTGTCTCGGAGCGCGGAGCGAGTTTAAGCGGCGGACAAAAACAGCGCATCATGTTGGCACGTGCGTTGGCGTTGAATCCGGGTGTGTTACTGCTGGATGACTTTACGGCGCGCGTTGATGCGCCAACGGAGAAAAAGATTTTGGCGAACGTCAAAAAGAATTATCCCAACATTACGATCATTTCCGTCACACAAAAAATTTCTTCGGTCGAAGATTACGATCAGATTATTTTGTTGATGGAAGGTGAATTGCTCGCGTCTGGGACGCATGAGCAGTTGCTTGTTTCCTCGCCCGAGTACGTGCAAATTTTTGAATCGCAACGCAGTACCAACTTGTATGAATTACACGCTGAATAACAACGGAGCTTCACAGCAAAAAGGCGCGACCCTTGATGCGCTCAAGCGCCTGGTTCCCTTGATGAAAGGGGAGGGGACGAGTGTGGCTATCGCCTCGGTGGCGATATTGGTGAACGCCATCGCGACGCTTGTGGCACCTGTGATTATTAGTCACACGGTGGATACGGCGATTAAGCTCAAGGATTACAACGGCTTGGCGTACAACTCGTTCATCTTGGTGTTGATTTTTATTTCTGCCGTCATCGGCGGATATGTTCAGACGATCATGATGGGCGGCGTTGGACGCCGCGTGTTGTTTCAATTGCGCAATGCGATTTTTACCAAGTTGCAGGAATTGCCGGTTGCATTTTTTAACCAAAACAAAACCGGTGATTTGATTTCGCGCATCAACAGCGATACGGATCGGTTGAATCAATTTTTTTCGCAAGCGTTGTTGCAATTCATTCGCAACTTTTTTCTTATTGCAGGCGCGGGTGTCTTTTTGTTGGTGCTGAGTCCGCGATTGGGTGCGGCGTCATTGGCTCCGGCGTTGGGTGTGTTGGTGGTGACGCAACTCATTTCCGATTGGGTGAAACGAAAAAATTTGTTGAGCTTGCAGTCGTTGGGGAATATGAGTGCGGAGGTTCAGGAAAGTTTGAATAACTTTAAAGTGATTGTCGCGTTTAATCGCGTGGATTATTTTCGCAAAAAATTTGATGAGACGAATGGGAAAAATTACACGGCATCGATTGGTGCGGGATACGCAAACAACGTGTTTACGCCACTCTACGGTCTTGCGTCGAATGTTGCTCAGTTGATTGTGTTGGCGTATGGCATCCTGCTCATCACCCGCGGTCAAATGACGATTGGGTTGTTGATTGGGTTCATGTTGTACGTGAGCAACTTTTATACGCCGCTCCAACAGATGGCGTCAGTGTGGTCATCGTTACAGCAGGCGCTTGCGGCTCTTGATCGCATTTCCGATGTGCTTGCCATGGAGTCGGATATGAAGGTGATTCCTTCGGAGCATGTTGTGTCGACGTCGCATGTGATGGAGTTTCGCAATGTGCGATTTCGCTATCCGGACGGGAGTGACGTGCTAAAGGGGATCTCGCTTAAACTTGAACCAGGCAAGACGTATGCGCTTGTTGGTCCAACAGGAGGCGGCAAAACAACGACCGCATCGCTCATGGCGCGATTGTATGATCCGACCGAAGGAACGATTTTGTTGAACGGTAAAGATATTCGTTCGTTTACCGCGGAAGAGCGCGCGCAAAAAATCGGATTCATTTTGCAGGAACCATTCTTGTTCACGGGCACGCTGTTGGAAAATATTTTCTACGGCAATACGATCTTTGCCGGAAAGACAAAAGAAGAATTACTTGCGGCGATCACGGCGTCCGGCTTGAATGATCTGCTTGGACATTTTGAAAGCGGGTTGGATACAAAGATTCAAACGAGCGGGGACACGATCAGTCTTGGTCAACGTCAATTGATCGCGTTTTTGCGCGCGGTCATGCGCAAGCCGGAGTTGCTCATCTTGGACGAAGCTACGGCCAATATCGACACGGTCACGGAACAGTTGTTGCAAGAGGTGATTGCAAAACTGCCAACCAGCACAACCAAGGTGGTGATTGCGCATCGTCTCAATACGATTGAAAATGCGGATGAAATATTCTTTGTGAATGGCGGGGAAGTCACGGCCGCTGGGTCACTCGATCACGCGGTTGAGATGTTGATGCATAGCAAGCGAAAGAGCTAGGGATATGCGACGTCGATTGTCATTGGGCGCATTGTTCCTCATCGTCGTCATTGTTTTGTTGGGTTTGTATCTCCAACCAAAAATCGAAGCACTGATCGCGCAGACGCCGCTGTGTGATGTGTTTGCGTTGTGTCCTGCGGCACCAGCGCAGACGGCAACGCAAACCGTCATAACGACAACGACGAGCACCGCCGTGACAACGACGGTCACGACGACGTCGTCATCAACAGCCACATATTACTCGCCACCACCACGCACAAAGACGAATGGTTGTGTCGCGTCGAACGGTTTGCCTGATCCGGGATGTTCGCCGGGTGCGGTATTTGTGGATGCGACCGTGGAAAAAATTTGCGTGAGTGGCTATAGCTCATCCGTGCGCAACGTTCCGACGAGTGAAAAAAATGCGGTGTATGCGGAGTACGGCATCGCGTCACACACGACGGGCGAGTACGAAGTTGATCACATCATCTCGCTCGAACTCGGCGGATCAAATGACATCGCGAATTTGTATCCCGAAGCCGCGGAACCAAAGCCGGGGTTTCATGAGAAGGATAAGGTGGAGAACTGGTTGCATACACGTGTCTGCGACGGAACAATGAAGCTGGAAGAGGCGCAGAGGAGGATAGCGACGGATTGGGTGGGGGTTTATGGGGAGATGGGAAAGTAGAGTCTTTGCAAAATTTACGTAGTCTGTTGGAATGTGTGGATGGATACGACTCCGAATTTGTTTAACCCATCAGGTGCGGGAATTCTAGTGAGTCAAATGTATGCTAAGTTCAATGATGTAAAATCGCAGGTTATTATTGCATTTTGGAATGCGTTTATTGTGTATTTCTCGCGGCATTTTTGGCAGATCTTAGGTTTTGTGATTTTTTTGGCGTTTTGTTTATACACTTGGACCATTGCAACTGGGAGATGGGGTTCATTTGGTTCGTATATTTATCGTGTCCTTTTTTATTCAGCGTTGATTGTTCTTGGTATCTGTTTTGGCCCAAAATTATTCACGAATACGTATTTTGAACTATTGACGTTTGTTCTTTATAAGGCTTGCTACGCGTTAACAGGTGATATATTGAAGAAAACAGGCGTAAGGTGATCAAGACGGCAGCTTCGTTGTTTGCTCTGTCTATATCTCAAAGGCCTTGCTAAGATGTCATGGAAAAAATATGGCTAAAACTGGCAAACAAAACACGACATCAAATATCGGCTTTGAAGAAGCGCTTTGGGCTGCGGCGGATAAGATGCGGAACAATATGGATCCGGCGGAATACAAGCATGTTGTGCTTGGATTGATCTTTTTGAAGTATATTTCCGATTCTTTTGAGGACGTTCACAATAAAATTAAAGCTGATCCTGAATATTTTGAGGGTTTAGAGGAAGATAAGGATTCGTACATGGCGGAAAGCGTGTTTTGGGTTCCGAAGGAAGCGCGTTGGGAATTTATCAAGGCAAATGCTCGTAGGCCTGAAATTGGAAAGATTATTGACGATGCAATGATCGTGATTGAGCAGGATAACTCGAGTCTAAAGGGTGTTCTTGCAAAAAATTATGCTCGGCCCGATCTGGATAAGGTTCGTCTTGGGGAATTGGTTGATTTGGTCAGTACGATCGGATTAGGTGATCGTGAAAGCCGAAGTAAAGATGTTCTTGGTCGCGTGTACGAATATTTTCTTGGACGATTTGCTTCCGCAGAAGGAAAAGGCGGAGGAGAGTTTTTTACGCCCCAATGTGTCGTGAAGACGCTCGTCGAAATGCTTGAGCCGTTCAAGGGTCGTGTGTACGATCCGTGCTGTGGAAGCGGTGGAATGTTTGTGCAGAGTGAGCGATTCATCGAAAAACATGGCGGGAGTAAGCATGATATTGCTGTGTATGGTCAGGAATCGAACCCGACGACGTGGCGTTTGTGTAAAATGAACCTCGCGATTCGTGGCATTGAAGGGAATCTTGGTCCACATCAAGCGGATACATTCCATAATGATCTTCATAAAGATTTAAAAGCGGATTTTATTCTTGCAAATCCGCCGTTTAATATCAGTGATTGGGGCGGAGAGCGGATCAAGGATGACGTACGTTGGAAGTATGGCGTTCCACCGGCAGGGAATGCGAACTATGCGTGGATCGAACACATGATTCATCATTTGTCGCCAATGGGTGCGGCCGGATTTGTGCTCGCGAATGGTTCGTTGTCATCGAATACGTCCGGCGAAGGCGAGATTCGAAAAAAACTCATTACGAACGGATTGGTTGACTGTATCGTTGCGATGCCAACGCAGCTGTTTTACACCACGCAGATTCTGGTGTGTTTGTGGTTTGTTTCGCGTGATCGCCATGATCACAAATTCCGTGATCGCCATGACGAGATTCTGTTTATTGACGCGCGAAAGATGGGAACGATGGTCTCGAGAAAAAATAAAGAATTGACGGATACGGATATCGCGAAGATTGCAGCTTTTTATCACT
Organism: Candidatus Uhrbacteria bacterium; assembly: GCA_903893445.1. Lineage (GTDB taxonomy): Bacteria > Patescibacteriota > Patescibacteriia > 2-12-FULL-60-25 > 2-12-FULL-60-25 > CAITMG01. The sequence continues at coordinate 11,733 of CAITMG010000094.1, forward strand.
GCTGGCGCACCAAGGATTGCACATATTCAGACGTGAAAGGTTTTTGTAAAGCGGCGAAAATTTCAGACGTTGAGAAAAATGGTTACGTACTAACGCCGGGTCGTTACGTTGGAACGGATGTTGTCGATGAGGATGACGAAGTTTTTGAAGAAAAGATGGGGAAGTTAACAAGGGAATTGGCGGAGCAGTTTGAAAAGTCAAAGGAGTTGGAAAAACAGATCAGGGAGAATCTCAAACGTATTGGCTATGGACTCTAATTGGCGACAGCTTATAGAAAAAGAAACGGCCGTTATGGCCTATTTATATGTCGCGAATATTATTGGCTGGCAAAAACGACTCGGATGGAAAGTTCGTATTGTTCGACTCGTGGAGCAGCTTCGGGCGCTTCAGAGCGTTCGTGAAGTTAAAGCGTATTATGGAACGAATGAACGTGCGTTGAAGCAGTCTGAAGCTTTTAATCGAGATGTTATGGAGGCTGGCGCCATTTTGCGTACAAAACCGGTGAAGTTTATTTGTAAAACCGTTGATCTAGGGATGTTCTTTAAGAAGATGACATTGAATCAGCTAGATCTCGGTACAACGACATTGATGAAAAGTGTCGTTGAATCCGTGCAGTCGTCCGGAACGGTGATTGAAGAACCAAAGTGTAATTTTGATGTTGAGATGACAATGGACCTGATGGATGACGCCGAGCGTGCATCTGGCTTTATGCTTTTCTCCGGTGACTCGGATTTTTATGCACCACTAGAACGTTTGAAACTTAAAGGAAAACGGATCTATGTTGTTGGAGCGCGCGGTACAGTGTCTCGTGAGCTATTTCGGATTGCGGATACATTTATTGATATCGGCAAGCTGTATCAGAGAAAAGATCCTCAATAATAGCGAAAATCCCGCCTTTTGAGCGGGACCGCGTGAATCGCAGTGATTACTCACTACATGTCGAATATAGCAATATTTTATCCACAGGTCAACACTCCGTCTCTCGACTCAAGTACGCGAGAGACCGCGAAGTTTATTAAAGAACGGATGTAAGAAATTTTTTTCGAGCTTATAGAGGCTTTTAGAGGCAGCGGTTAAAAACCCCGTTAAATAAGCTTAATACGACTATTTGGAGGGCTCGATTCTATAAAGGCAATTACAATGAAAAACCAACCACAAAAATTTAAAGAAACGGAGATTGGGCCTATTCCGGAAGAGTGGGGGGTTTTGAAGTTGGACCAAGTTACGAGCTTTATTTCGAGAGGTGTGACGCCGAGCTATACGGAAAAAGAAGATGTTGTAGTTTTAAATCAAAAGTGTGTTCGCGACGGAAAAATTAGTTTTGAGGAGTCTCGGTTCACTGATCCAAAAACAAAGCCGATTTCCAAAACGAAATACTTGGAACAGTTTGATATTCTTATCAACTCAACGGGTCAAGGGACACTGGGCCGAGTCGCGCAGGTGAAGAATCTTGAAAAGACGACAACTGCAGATTCGCATCTAACCATCGTGAGGCCGGACGATACTAAGATTGATCCATTATTTCTTGGATATTTTTTAAGAAAAATTCAGCCATTGATTGAATCTTTTGCTGAAGGGAGTACGGGGCAGACAGAGCTCTCACGTGAAAAGGTAAAAGATATTGATATCCCAGTTCCATCAACGGTAGAGCAGGCAATGATTGGGATCATTCTTTCCTGTCTGGACGATAAAATTGAACTAAATCATCAAATCAACGCGAATCTTGAAAAGATGGCGAGCGCGTTGTTTAAGCGATGGTTTGTTGATTTTGAATTTCCTGATGAAAACGGCAAACCGTATAAATCAAGCGGAGGAAAAATGGTGGAGTCGGAGTTGGGGGAGATTCCGGAGGGGTGGAGGGTGGGAAAATTGGACGAAATTTCTGATATTACAATTGGGAGAACGCCGCCAAGAATGGAGGAACGGTGGTTTTCGACTGATCCCAAAGATAAGAAATGGATCTCGATTAGAGATATGGGGAATTGTGGTATGTACATAAATCAAACCGCTGAATATTTGACGCAGGAGGCGATTGAAAGATTTA
>CAITMG010000095.1 GCA_903893445.1 Candidatus Uhrbacteria bacterium
CTCAACTGGTATGAAAACCCTCAAGTTTACATCAACACTCGTTCCGCTGATTTTGAGCGGAGAAAAGACGTCAACGTGGCGGTTGTTTGATGATAAGGATCTGCGCGAAGGTGATGAATGTCTATTTCTCAATCGTGAGACGGGCGAGGAAGTTGCGCGTGCGCGGTTGACGCGCGTATATGAAAAAATGATTCGTGATATTACCGATGAGGACCATGATCGTCATGAGCGGTATACCGATGTCGATGAGATGATTCGTACCTTTCAAGGATACTATGGCGATCACGTGACGGCTGAGACGATGGTAAAGATTGTTACATTTGAATTGATATGAATCGATCGGAGCAGACCTGCGCATTTTGCGACAATCTCAATATTGAAGGACGCGCGATTTTTCGCGATGACGTGGTGATTGCGTTTCCGACGAACACGCCGATTGTACCGGGTCATATTCTCATTTGTCCGATTCGTCACGTGGAAAAAATTGATGATCTTCACGAGTCAGAAATGGTGCAGATCGTTGCGTTGCTTGTTCGTCTGAAAAAGGTTCTTCAAAAAACATTCGACGCAGAAGGATTTAATGTCGCATGGAATGAAGGCGGTGTCGCGGGTCAAACCGTTCCGCATCTTCACGTGCATCTTGTCCCGCGCAAGAAAGGCGATGAAGGAATCACGGAATACGAACCGCGAAAGTTTTTGTATCGCCCCGGCTCACGCGCAGAGTCGCCCGTTGAAGAAATCCGCGACGTTGCAAGGCGGTTAGCAGTAGAATTTCAAAATGAAATCACGTAATATCACGGGATATGGAGAATCATGTACCGCCCCGTTTGCTTACGGACGCTGGTCTCAGCATGTTCGTGAATACCATCAAGTTGCGTGAGTTGCCACTACCGATTATTGATATTCCGATCGAAGAGTTGCTTTGGCATTTTGATATGCCTGTCTGGGACAAAGATGGAACGGACGATTGGAATCTCACCCCTTGGGAAGTTATTCGGAAAGAAGAGGGGACAACAGAACATCAAAAACGAGTTGAAGATGCAGACGTTCAGTATCCACTGGTTGTTGCGGAGTACGCTGGTCGGATCGTGATCTTGGATGGGGTTCATCGGCTCGTAAAGATGTATGAGGCTGGCGAAAAATTTGTACGGGCAAAAATGATTCCGGTGGAATATCTCACTAAACGCGAATATCAAAGTTGATTCTTCTAACTCAGTGCACAATTGAAGATAAAAGATCTCCCCCTTACGAAGGGGGAGCTGAGGGGGTAAAAATATGTCTCACGAAGTGTTTGAAAAAGAATTAGCCATGTGTCAAAAGTTGTACAAAAAGAACGGTGGAAAGTGCAACTGGGGAGAATGCGAAAAATGTGGTGTTATTCCACTGTTGCACAAACTAGGAACAGGTGAGCTTGTCGAAAACGCAGAAGACGTAAAATCATTAAAAGATTCCATTTTGCTATGACGAATAACTCGACAGAAAATCCACGTCCACGCGTCGGGATCGGCGTGATGATTGTGAAAGACGGCAAAGTATTGCTCGGCAAGCGCAAAGGGTCGCATGGTGAAGGTGATTACGCGTTTCCGGGCGGTCATTTGGAATACATGGAGAGTTTTGAGGAGTGCGCCCGTCGCGAGACGATGGAAGAAGCGGGGATTGAGATTGAAAACGTCCGCTTTCAGATTTTGGCAAATGTCAAAGCGTGGAAACCAAAGCATTACGTGCACATCAATGTGATCGCGGATTGGAAAAGCGGCGAACCACGCGTGATGGAACCGGAAAAATGCGAAGGTTGGGGATGGTATGATTTGGATGCGTTACCGCAACCGTTGTTTCCAACATGCGCAACAACATTTGGTGCGATGAAAACCGGACAAATCTATTTTGATGAATAATTATGAAATGCATTATCGGCTCAACAAGCAAACGGAAAATCGAGATTGCAGAAAAAGTTCTCAAAGAATTATTTGATGATGAAGTTGTTGTCGAAGGATTCAAAGCATCTTCCGGCGTATCAGAAACACCATTCGATCAAGAGACCTTTGATGGCGCCAAGAATCGTGCAATGCAATCACGTGAGGCGTCGCCAGATGCGGCGTATTGGCTTGGTGTGGAGAGTGGTCTTGTTGAGCGCTACGGCCACATGTATGAAGAAGCATGGTGCGTGGCGATCGCGTCATCGGGCGAAGAATATTACGGCTACTCGAGCGGGCTCAAAGTGCCGGATATTATTTTGAATAAAATGGATGAGCTCAAACTCGAACATTTTCATGTGATGGAAATGTTGGAAAAAGAATATGCACTCACCGATAGCGACACGTGGGGAAATTATTCTGGTGGCGTCTTAAGTCGCGAGGTGAGTCTCGAAGAGGCGATTCGCAACGCGTTTGTGCAAATCGTTGCGCCGGAAAAAAGTCTCTACAAAAAATAATCACCTATGGATGCCCCACGCCCAAAAGTTGCCACCGGAGTTCTCATTTTTCGTGATGGAAAAATCTTGCTTGGCAAACGCAAAGGCGATGGACGCACAGATGGAATGTACGGCATCCCAGGCGGCCATATCGAAAATGGTGAGGGATTTGTGGAAGCCGCAACACGTGAAATCGCGGAGGAGGTTGGTGTTACGATCGCGAACGTGTCATTTGTCGGGATTGTAAATGTGCGCGAATATTTGCCCGTGCATTACATCATGATCATCTTGCGCGCGGATTGGGTTGCGGGTGAAGCGCAGATGTTGGAGCCGGATAAATGCGATGAATGGATCTGGCGTTCACCGGACGAATTGCCATCTCCAATGACGCCGGGAACCGAGCGCGGGATTCGAGGTTTTCTCGAAGGCAAACCAATGTGTGATTGATATGACAAACGACACTCGCGACACCTACAACCGCATTGCGCTCGATTGGCACAATGACCACATGCAAGACACGTGGTCGATTGATGCGACCGAATCTTTTTCAAAGCTGCTGCCAGCGGGGAGTCGCGTGTTAGATGTGGGGTGCGCTGGTGGATTAAAATCTCGTGTGCTCGTCAAAAATGGGTTGCATGTTGTCGGAATTGATACATCAGAGGTATTTATCGAAATCGCAAAACGCGAAGTTCCTGAGGGCGATTTTCGTGTCATGGATATGCGCGATATGTCGTCGCTGGATGGGGAGTTTGACGGCATTTTTATCCTCGCGTCGTTGCTGCATATTCCAAAATCAGACGTGCATCGTGTTCTTGCGGGATTGATGAAGAAGCTCAAAATAGGCGGTTACGTCTATGTCGCGGTCAAAGAGCGACGACCAGATCAACCCGAAGAAGAAATCGTTGTTGAGAATGACTACGGCTATCACTACGAACGCTTTTTTAGTTTTTATACCATTCCCGAATTACAAGCAGATTTTGAAGCTGTTGGATTGGATGTTCAATCCATCAAAAACATTCCCTTTGGAAAAACAAACTGGATCCACGTGGTGGGGTTGAAAAAAGAGAAAAGACGTGCTACAACCGCGATGGAGGCCACATGAACAAGCGTTCGCTGCTCATTTGCTCATCAAATCAAGGGAAGATTGCGGAGATTCGCGAGGCACTCGCAGATCTACCGTTCGACGTCAAAGGACTCGAAGATGTGGGTCTGCCGGCAAATTTCGATGTTGATGAGGTCGGACGAACCTTCGAATCCAACGCGCTCATCAAAGCGATGACGTTGGGGACGCATCTGGCATATCACCAGGACAAGTTCGAGGACATGTTGTGTCTGGCGGATGACTCCGGTCTCGAGGTGGATGCGATGGGCGGTCGCCCTGGCGTCCACTCCGCGCGATATGGGCATTCAAACCCACATCGCCGCACCAAGCTCCTCGAGGAGATGCAGCACGTGCCATATGAGCTGCGTGGTGCGCAGTTTCACTGTGCGATTGCGCTCAATGATCCGCGGATCTTCAAAGTTCGCCATTGCGAAGGCATCTCGCGCGGAATGATTCTCCAAAAGGCGAGAGGTGAAAGCGAGTTTGGATTCGATCCGCTCTTTTTCGATGAGACGCTGGAAAAGACGTATGCCCAAATGACCCCGGAGGAGAAATTCTCCGTCAGTCATCGGGGAAAAGCGTTGCGTCTTGCACGCGAAATCCTGCTCACCGATTTTACGTCGCGCTAGTGCGTGTACGTACTCATAAATGCCGCCAGCCTGTCTGCGGCTTTTTCTTTTCCGCCCGGTTCAAAGGAATTATTCAAAATAAAATCCGCAGGGAGATGCGTCAGGGCGCGTTCCTCATCCGCACGCTTGCGTACGAGATCATCACTCACCGGATGATGAAACGGAATAATTTTAATGACCACAATGTGATATCCCGCGTGACGCAAATTATTGATGCCTTCTTCCACAAGCGCGGCAATGCCAAATTTTTCGGCCAAGAGCGCATCCATGACCTTTCGATCATTGGCATAATAATTGCCGGCATATTCCGACATCTGCACCAGTCGACCTTCGGCCTTTCGTTGCATCATGTCTCCGGCCGTGACAAACGTATAAAATAAATCATCTTCCTCGTTGCGTCGTGCGCGGGTTGTGAGCGATGTGATGACGCCGAGTTTATCTGGCATGCGTTTGAGCATGTCCAGGATGAGCGTTGTTTTGCCTGCGCCGCTTGCGCCAACAAGACCAAAAATCGTTTTCATAATCACATCCAGCATAGCAGATGCGTTTACGGATAAAAAAAGAGAGGATGTGGTTATCCTCTCGGGAGTCGTGCAAATTCGCGCTGTGTCTCGACGTACATCTCGCGCTCAAAGGCGAGACGCTGTGCTTCCGTCAGACGCTCGATTTCAGCGTCTGTGGAAATGCCGTGCTTGCGTCGAAGGCTGTTGCGGACACGCCAGCGAATCTCGTCCTTTTGCTGAATGAGATCCGCTTCCTCGCTGAGACAGATGCGCACGGATCCATCTTTGAGACAGATCCGCGCCAGGGCGTCCGGCTCGTCGAATCGCTTGAGAAAGACTTCGGTCGGCAATCCGTTGGGCGGATACCGGAGCGTTGTCTCGGGGAGCGAAAAGTAGTCAGCGACCTTGATCTTGCCCTTCGCGTACGGCGAGTAGATGCTGGTGCGAACGCCGGTGTCCACATCGATGAACCCCGAGTCCGACATGCGCGCATCGGCATCGTGCAGACCGTCGCGAATATCAGAGACCTTTACCGTGTGCGGCCAAAAGACGGATCCATTGGGGCACACGATGTGGTAGTGCGTGGCATTGGTGACACGCATTTTCTTGATCGACGTTTCGACCTGGATGTGCGTGATGCCAAGCTCATCCGGATGCGACGCACGCACAAATAAATGCCGGTTGTCGTACTGCAGATGCAGGACGCGATCGTCGAATTCCTCACCAACGACGCCGTAGGTGAGCGTTGCATCGAGGACGTCTGCTAAAAGTCGTCCGTTCAAATCAGCAATGGGGAATGGGAGCCGTTCGACCGGGTCGAACAGCGGTGCAATGAGCGAATATGCCGGGATGACGATCTTTCGAAACGGCTGCAGCGGGCGAATAAAGCCCATGTCTCACCTCCTGAAAAGGGGTCGAAGGAGATAATCCACACTACGAAAACCCAAGAAAACCGTCAAGAAAAAGAAAACCCCTCTGGCGAGTGCCAAAGGGGAGAGTGGTTAGGCGAGGATTTGTGTTTCCGGTGACGCCTTCTTCTCGTCGGCCATGTTGGCGAGCTCCGAAGAGGCGCCAAAGGCACGCAGGAGAAGATCAAGGTGATAGAAGGTGTGAACGGTGGTGATGATCTCCGGGTAGTCCTTGTCCGGAATGTCGGAGAAGGCGAAGAGTGTCGCGTAAGCGAGTTGCTCAAGCGTGATGATCTCGGGCAGATCGTAGTAGACCTTCCGCTTTTCATCCCACGGCGGGTTGACGGCGTCGATGATGCCGACGACGAAACGAGCCAGCGACTCCATCTCGTCAAACGGTCCTTCGAAAACGTGATCGAAGTTCCTCTCCGGATGAGCGCAGAGCAGTCGAATCTCGACGGCGTTCTCGTTGAAGTGAGCTTGAATCGCATATCCCTTGAAGTTTTCCGAGAGACATCTTCGAATCTCGATGAGAGCTTCGCCGAGTGTGATGTCGATGTCTTCGAAGTCCTTGGACATGCGCTTCACGAGTCTTCGCGTGATCATGTGTCCTCCTTGTACGGTGTCACTGCGCAAGCGTAGCGAATTGTGACAGCTTTTCAAAGTGAAATGAAATGCCCCACGCCAACGAGATTGGGTGGGGCGGTGTGCCGTTGGGGTACGGCTATTGTTTTGCGAGGCCCGAGGGTTTCTCGAGCTTGTCGCACGGGACGGACGTGTACGAGCCGTCTCGCGCGAAGAAGCAGATGTCGTGCGCGGTGTCTTTGACGTACCACGCGCGATCGTTCTTCATCCCGTCCATGACGACGAAGCCGTCGATGTACCACGCGTCGCCCTTCTTGAACTTCGGGTTGCTCGCGTTGGGGTTGTCGCAGCCGAAGATCGTGAACAGGCAGAGCAGGCTGATGATTCTCTTCATGACGTTCTCCTCACTCCGCCGCGGTGTCGAACCGGATGTGCTGTTGCGGTTGTCGGATGCGACGCTGGCTGTAGAAGTCGGGCCGCTTGGGGAGGAGAAGCGTTTCCTGCATGTCGTTTCGCAAGAAGCGCTTCCGTTGACGAGAGACGCGGTAGTGTTCGCGGATCGCCGCTTGTTCGCGTTCGATCCGTACGAATCGTTCATGCATCTCCACGAGTTCGTCGCGGCGGTGCAGGATCTCGATGTACGGCTGCGTGATCACGAGTTTCGTCTCCACGAGCGGTTCGATGATCACGAGTGCGATCGCGTTGATCGCGTCGACGAGTCGAGCGCACTCACGAAGCAGGACGAGCCGCTGAAGGTCGCGTTTGGCCTTGAGAACGGCGTGCCGCGGGTTGATCGGGATGATGACCACCGGTTTGACCGGCGGGGCCGTTGCCTTGATCGGCTCGTTGGCCGGGGCAGCGCGCACACAGAATCGGGCTTTTCGATGTTGATTTCTGGGCTTCATCAGTGCCTCACTTTCTTTGTTCCGTTGTCGGAGGGGGATCGCCCCTCGGCACAGCAAGGAAAAAACATTCATTGCTGTGCGGAGAAGCGATCCTGTCCAAAAACGGAGTGGTTTTTGGGATGAAAAGAACGTGTAAAAATAGCAGAAAATCGGAATATTGTCAAGGGATCGAGGGATATGAAAATGCTGGAGACAGATGAGTCTCCAGCATGATGCTGCGTGCGCAGCGAGGATGGATCAGCCGAGTCGCGAGAGGCCCGGGAACAGCTCGTGCAGCCGCAGACGGGTGTCCTCGGCCCGGACGGCCTTGTCGATGCTCATCCGGAGGTCGGTGACCTTCGTCTGCAGATCGTCGCGAAGCGCGAGAAGGTTGTCGGTCTCCATCTCGTTGAGATCCGGGAGATCCACCGGCGCGAGCTTGCCGGCCTGCTTGAGAAGCTTCGCGTACTCCTTGTGCAGATCGGGGATGACGATCCAGGCGTCGTAGCGCTTGCGCTCGATCTCGCTGACGGCGATCTCTTCGCGTCTCATCGCGATGTACGCCTGCGCGATCGGCTCCTGAAGGGCTCGATCGAGCGCGTAGGTGGCGGCCACGAGGCTGCGGATCTCCGGGCTGGCCTGCTTGGGCAGGGTTCGCCAGGTGAGCGCGTTGACGCAGACGCGGACCGCGTTCGTCGGCTTGGGCTCGGTCGAGCCCTCGAACACGAGGTCCACGAGCTTGGCGATGTCCCCCATGGGGAAGATCGGGAAGGTGTCCGAGTCCACGGGAACGCGGCCGAGAGCGATCTCTCGAGCGTCGGCGAGACGGTCGCGGATGTCCGAGACCGTCGTTTGAACCGTGCGGTAACGCGCACTCTGAGGCCTGGACATGGACGAGAAGATGAACATTTTGGTGTCTCCATGGCGCGGGGGTGAAGTTTTCCCGCAACGTAAAATGGCAAAGAACGACAGAATCTACCACATAAGGATAAAATTGTCAACGGAAGGATATACAGTTTATGGAGAGAATCAAAAAAACAGCCAATCTTGTGGCAGGTCCAGCAAAGATATGGCTGTTTATTCGAAACGAAATGGAGCTATTTTTCCTCGTGTGCTACGACTTGGGCATCGTATTTGATGAAAAGAATATACCACAAAACCGCATTTTTGTCAAGAGTGAGGTGTACAGTTCAACGGATGCACGGGTCCTGCCTCCCTCGTCACCCCGCCAGTGCTCGCGACGACGCAATTCTTGTTGCGATGTCGTCCTGTGCGCTGTCGGGGGCCCCACTCGGGAGTCACCCGTGCGGAGCTGTTTGATTTTGCGGATGGGGGACGGTGGACAAGTCCACCTTGTAAAATTGTTCTCGACCCGCTAGACTTTGGCACATTCGATATGTCTAAACCGGCCTTGACTCAGGTTTCGCGCTCATCCGTTAAAAAGCGCGTCGGACTCATTGTGTTGCTTGCGCTGATCACCGGCGCTGTCGCGTATCCGAACGCGGTTAATCCTGCCATTGATTTCTTAAATAAATCATTTGGCACGCATGTTGGGCACATTACGAAGGGATTCGTTCTCGGTCTTGATCTTCAAGGCGGAACGCGCTTGGAGTACGAAGCAGATGTTTCCAAGGTTGCCGAAGCCGATCGCAGTGGCGCGCTTGATGGCGTGCGTGATGTGATCGAACGACGCGTCAACTCGATTGGCGTGTCTGAACCGGTCATCAACACGGCTCGTGTTGGTGAAGCGTGGCGCGTGTCTGTTGAGCTCGCTGGGATTCGCGATGTGAATCAGGCGATTAAGCTCATCGGTGAAACGCCAATTCTTGAGTTTAAGGAACAGGATACGGATAAGCCGCGAGATTTAACCGCGGATGAACAAAAGAAAATGGATGCCGCCAACGCCGCTGCGTTGAAGACGGCTCAGGATGATTTGAAAAAAGTTCAGGATAAACCGGATTCATTTGGTGATGTCGCAAAAGCAGACTCCATCGACGCATCTTCCAAGAATAACGGTGGCGACATCGGCTTTATCAAGAGTACGAGCTCGTATGCCGAGCTCTACGCAAAGGTGAAGGATAACGGCGTTGGAATCGTGCCAACCGTCTTGGATTTGAGCGATTCCTATGTCGTAGCCAAGGTGGATGAAACAAAAGATGCCGGTCAGGAAATCAAAGCCAACCACATCTTGATTCAGTATGCCGGTGCACAAAGCGCACCAACGTCCACAAAGGCAACAAAGGACGAAGCAAAAAAGCAAGCCGAAGACATTCTCAAACAGGTCAATCCACAAAACTTTGTCGAAATGGCAAAGAAGTTTTCCCAGGAACCAGGCGCCGCACAATCTGGTGGCGATCTTGGGTGGTTTGGCAAGGGGATGATGGTGACGGAATTTGAAACGCCAGCATTTGCTCTCAAAAAGGGTGAAATCTCGGGCGTCGTCGAATCACCATTTGGTTTCCACATTATCTATAAGAGCGACGAACGCACGGTGAAGGATGTGCACATGTCTGTGATTGTCATTAAAAAGACAGTCAAGACAGATATCTTGCCACCTAGCGACGGTTGGAAGGTGACACAGCTCACGGGCAAGCAGCTTTCCAAGGCGCAGATGGAATTTGATCAACGTACAGGCGCGGCTCAGGTCTCGCTCACGTTTAATGATGACGGTGCAAAACTCTTCGCCGACATTACAAAGCGCAACATCGGCAAGCCAGTTGCGATCTTCTTGGATGGTCAGCCGATTTCCACGCCAACGGTTCAGTCCGTCATTCCAAACGGTCAGGCGGTGATCACGGGGAATTTCTCCGTCCCAGAAGCAAAGTTGCTCGCGCAACGTTTGCAGGCGGGTGCATTGCCAGTGCCGATCAAGATGATCGCGCAAAACACGGTCGGTCCGACGCTTGGTCAGGATTCCGTCGCAAAATCAACAAAAGCTGGTTTGTGGGGCTTCCTCTTTATCGCGATCTTCATGTTGTTCTGGTATCGCGCACCGGGCTTGATCTCCATCTTGTCACTCGTGCTCTACACGGCGATCTCATTCATGATCTTCAAGATTCTCCCGGTCACATTGACGCTCTCGGGTATCGCCGGCTTCATCTTGTCGCTCGGTATCGCGGTTGATGCGAACGTTCTCATCTTTGAACGTTTGAAGGAAGAATTGCGTGCCGGTAAACCGTACATGACCGCCCTCGAAGAAGCGTTTAAGCGCGCCTGGCCGTCCATTCGCGATGGAAACGCGACAACGCTGATTGCGTCCGCGGTGTTGTACTGGTTCTCTTCATCCATCATCAAGGGCTTTGCACTCACGCTCGCCATCGGGATCTTGATCTCGCTCTTCACGGCCATTGTCGTGACGCGCAATGTCATGCGCTTGATCTGTGGCACGAGCATTGTGAAAAAGATGCCATGGCTTTTCCTTGGTAAAAAAGACTAGTCCACATCCGCATATGAATATCATCAAATTACGATACGTGTGGTACATCCTCTCCGCGATTCTCGTCGGAGGGTCGATCGTGTGCCTTGCCACATTTGGTCTCAAACAAGGAATTGATTTTGTCGGCGGCAGCGAATTGACCGTGAAATTTGACGGCGCTCGACCAAACTCCGTGGATATCGAAAAAGCGATTTCGAGCGAAAGCACGGGGAGCTTGACGATCCAGCCAGTTGGCGACAACGAAGCAACGATCCGCACCAAGACGCTCGAAGAAGCACAGCATCAGGAAATGGTGAAGACGTTGAATGACAAATTCGGCAAGGTGACAGAGATGCAGTACAACGCCATCGGCCCAGCCGTTGGGGAAGAACTCCGCCAAAAATCATTAACGGGTTTGGTCATCATCTTTCTCGCCATTCTTGCCTTCATCGCGTACCAGTTTCGCGGCGTGTCCAAGCCAGTGGAAAGTTGGAAATACGGCCTGGTCGTGATCGCAACCGCGTTTCATGACGTCGCTGTTCCAGTGGGTTTGTTCGCCATTCTCGGCAAGACGATGAATCTGGAAATTGGAACATCGTTTATCGCCGCCATCTTGACCATCATGGGGTACTCGATTAACGACACCATCGTCGTGATGGATCGTATCCGTGAAAACTTGATGAAGACATCCGGAACATTTGAAGAGATTGTTGAGCGCTCGCTCAAGCAAACCATGCTTCGCTCGTTTAACACGTCCATGACAACGACGCTTGCGTTGACGGCGGTCTACATCTTTGGTGGTGAATCCATCAAGTATTTCGCCCTCGCATTGATCGTTGGTATCTTGACCGGGACGTATTCTTCCATCTTCATCGCGTCACCATTGTTGGTGACATGGAGCCGATGGGATGCAAAAATGCGCGCAAAAAAGTAATCAAACATCGTTCGAAGGAAATACGCCACCCTTGCCAGGGCGGCGTATTTTTGATATACCGATGCATGCGTTTTCACCTGGAGGTGGGGATGACGCCCAACGAACCAACCAACGGTCGATTGTACAGAGGTGTTCTCGTTTTTCTCGCTCTTTCGTTGATCGTCGCGATGCTGCTATTGCTGTGGCATCACGAACGCTTCCGCGAGATTGCACTGTACTGCATTCTCGCCGGACTCATGATCATTGCGACGGTGTGTCGAAATCCGGAAGAGAATCCATCTTCCCGATTGCGCGTCACCAAGCGCAATTCCTCTTCGCGGCCTCCGCCGATGCTCTCCTAAATGGAGAGCTTTTTTTATGGATATCGCATGTGCTATACTTGCAACCGATGGGCACAGAAGACTTGTTTCAATTTGATTGGTCATTCGTTGACCAGATCGGGAACAATCCGTTCCACGCGATGTGGTTCTTTTTCGCGAATGGCGGATGGATTATTTTCCTGTGGCTGGCCGGATGGATCGCGCTGCAGATGTGGCAAAGCTGGCGACAAAATTTGTACAACGCAAAAAAGAAATTTATTTGCTTGTCGATTCGCGTCCCGCACATGCACGAACAAACGCCGCGAGCGGTTGAGAATTTGTTTGCGTATTTTGCTGGGGCGCATTCCGGTAATAGCTGGACAGATGATTGGATTAACGGAAAGACCCAAGATACAATTTCCGTCGAAATTGTGTCGATCGATGGAAATGTCCAATTTGTCGTCCGCACCGTGCGCGGCTTTCGCGATCTTGTGGAAGCAGCAGTCTATTCGCAATACCCAGATGCGGATATTTCCGAAATCGAAGATTACGCCGCCGCTGTCCCAAGTCATTATCCCGATGAAGAATGGAATTTGTGGGGAACGCAGTTTGTGAACGGTAAACCAGATTTTTATCCGATTCGTACCTATCCGTCGTTTGAAGACAAAGTCTCTGGTGAATTTAAAGATCCGTTGGCCGCGTTGCTCGAAAGCTTGTCCCGTCTTGGTCCTGGGGAGCAGGCGTGGTTTCAGATTGTGTTGCTCCCAATTGCACAAGGAGATTTTTCCAAAAAGGCTGATGGGTTGGTGAAAAAATTAACCGGACAAAAAGTCGAAGCGAAAAAAGGGTTTCTCGATCATCTTGCCGATATTCCCGTTGGCGTGATCAGCGATATTGCGAGCGTGGCGTTTTCATCCGGTGAACATGCACCGCCAAAGAAAGAAGGTCCAAAGGAAATTTCCAAGATGATGCACATGACGCAGACCGAGAAGGATGTTGTCGGCGCCATTGAAAACAAAGCGTCCAAGATGGTGTTCATGTGCAAGATGCGGTTTATCTACGTTGCGAAAAAGACGGTGATGTCCAACGCGCGTATCGTGAACCCATTCATGGGATCGATGCGGCAGTTTAGTCTTGCGAACCTGCAAGTCATCAAACCGGACTTTAAACACGTTGGCGTCAACGGAGCGATGTGGTTTTTTAAGGAACGACGCAACAACGAACGCCGCACGCACTTGATTCACGCCTACAAAGCACGATCGATGTGGGCGGGGATGCCAGGATTCCATTTGTGCTCAGAGGAATTAGCAACGCTGTGGCACTTCCCGGTCAGCGGTCAGGTCAAATCACCACAACTCCGAAAGACGGAAATTAAAAAGACAGAACCTCCGGCAAACATTCCGTTCGGCTAAACCCCACGCACCATGCCCATCGAATATTCCCACGATCACGAAAACGAAATCACGCTGTTTGCGGAGACGAATTTTCGCAGTCAACGGCGTCGTTTTGGTATCAAGACCGACGACCGTCGACGTCACATCTATATCGTCGGAAAGACGGGTGTTGGAAAAACGACGTTGCAGGAGAACATGTTCCTGTCCGACGTGCTTGCGGGACACGGGTGTTGCTATATTGATCCGCACGGCGATACCGCGGAAAAGCTGTTGGATTTTATCCCGTCGCATCGGATCAATGATGTCGTGTATTTTAATCCATCAGACATGGATTTTCCGGTTGGGTTCAATATTTTGGAATCCGTCGATGATGATAAAAAACATCTCGTGCGTGATGGGTTGATGGGCGTGTTCAAAAAAATCTGGCCAGATGTGTGGAGCGCGCGCATGGAGTACATCATGCAAAATTGCGTCCAAGCATTGTTGGATTATCCGGGTGCGACGTTGCTCGGCATTAATCGACTGCTTGTGGATGTGGAATATCGCAAACGCGTCGTGGCAAAGATTCGAGACCCAATCGTAAAAACATTTTGGGTGGCAGAGTTTGCCTCATGGTCGGAAAAGTACGCGACCGAAGCCATTGCGCCGGTGCAAAACAAAGTCGGTCAGTTTTTGTCTGCGTCCATCATTCGTAACATCGTTGCGCAGGTCAAATCAACCATCGATCTTCGTCGCATCATGGATGAAGGCAAGATCTTGATCGTCAACCTCTCAAAGGGAAAGATTGGTGAAGATAACATGCGGCTTCTTGGCGGGATGTTGATTACAAAGATCCAGATGGCTGCGATGGAACGCGTGGATATTAAAAACGAAACCGATCGACGTGATTTTTATCTCTACGTTGATGAGTTTCAAAATTTTGCCAACGAATCGTTTGCCAACATTTTGTCCGAAGCGCGAAAGTATCGGTTAAACCTGGTTGTCGCGCATCAATACATCAAACAACTCGACGAAAAAGTTGCGTGGGCCGTTTTTGGCAACGTGGGAACAATCATTGCCTATCGTGTTGGTGCTGAGGATGCACAGTTCATGGAAAATGAATTTGCTCCGCAGATTACGATTGAGGATTTGGTGAACCTGCCAAAATACAACATCTATCTTAAATTGATGGTTGACGGTGTTGCGACGCAACCATTTTCCGCAACAACCTTGCCGCCGATTGCGCAGCGCACAGGCAGTGAACCAAAGGTCATCTCTGTTTCGCGTGAACGATATGCCAGCCCACGTCCATTGATTGAAGAAAAAGTGTTGCGCTGGAGTGGGATGGAGGTCGGGACACCAAGCGGCGTTTCGTATCCGGACATTCTTTCCGAGGAAGAGCGTGATGCGTTGGGTGATGATGGTCCGTCCGCACTCAAGCCGCGCATGATCGAGGAAACGTCCGCCGAAGAAAAGCGACATGATGCGCATGAGTATCTCAAGATGTCGGATGAGCGCATGGCGTCGATCGTCAAACCGCAACAGGGTCAGCAAGCAAAAAAGAAAAAGCCGATGTTTCCGCACACGTGCGCACGATGCGGCAAGGTGTGGGAAATGCCGATTCAATTGGATGCATCACGCCCGGCATATTGCGCCGAATGTTTGCCGATCATCCGCGAAGAAAAGAAAGTCAAAACAACGGTTGCTAAAAATGCGTTTCGTGGAGATGCGGCGTCGATGGATGCGCGTGTCGAAGAGGTGAAACCGCAAAGCAAACCAGAGTCAAAGTTGATGAAAGCATTTAGCGCAGCCGAAGATCGTCCACGACCAGTGCGCCAGGATTTGCCAAAGGCAACGATTAAAATCGTGAAAAAAGAAGAAGCCGAACCGGAATTAGGCTTGCTCGAAAGTCTGCAAAAAGCCAAGGGGATCAATGTGGAAAAAAATAAAGACCGATTGACAAACGATCGGCCAAAACAGGAACAGCGTCCACCACAACGAGACCAGCGACCGCAACGCGATCAACAACCACGTCGTGATGATCGACCGGTCAAGCAGGAAGAGCGAAAAAAGCCGATGTGGTCCGGTCCAACAACACCAAAGACGCAAAACGCCACACCGCCACCTCTTCCATCCGATTTGATGGATCTGGGAACGCCAACCGCCGCAACGCCATCACCAACCGTGTTTAAGTCCGCGCCAAAATCGATTTCACCTGGACAGCGCATCGTGTTCGATAAATAACCAACTCTATGGCAGACCGCATTACACTCACCACCGCCGACGACATGATCATTGTCGGCGATTGGGTTCCGTCACCGCGTATGATCGGCGTCGCAATTTTATTGCACATGATGCCAGAGACGCGATCCAGTTGGTCTGCGGTACAGCTCGCCATGTCACGCAAGGGGATTGCCTCATTAGCGATCGATCTGCGCGGTCATGGCGATAGTGTTGCCACGACCGATGGGTTTGCGCTGGATTATCGTCAATTTACAGACGAAGATCACGCGACATCAATTGATGATGTGCGCGCGGCGATTGATTGGGTGAAAAAGCGTGGCGTAGAAATTTCCCGCATCGTCCTTGTTGGCGCATCGATTGGCGCAAATCTGGCGATCAATGAATTAACGGATGAGCCGCATATCGCCGGCGCCGTCTTGCTGTCGCCGGGCGAGGATTATCATGGCGTCGAGGGATTATCGGATATCGAATATCTTCAGCCTGATCATCAAATCGTCATTGTTGCGGCAGAGGACGACCCGGATGCCTTTGGAGCGAGTCGAAAAATGTACAATCTCGCGTGCAGTACGAAAAAAACATTTGTCCCATACACGAGCGGCGGACATGGCACGAACATGCTCAAATCTGATCCAAGTTTGGCGGAAAAGATTGCCGATTGGTGCGTGGCAATGGTGAGCGCATAAGTATGAAATATTTTCCCATGGCCTGCATCGCGGCTGTTTTGGGATTGTGTTGCGCCGTGCCAGTTCGTGCGGCAACAACGTCAACGACGGCAATCACGACGTCGGCGAATATTGATTCGGATGGCGATGGATTGACGGATGCACAAGAGGTATTGCTTGGCACAGACCCACACAACAAAGATACAGACGGGGATGGATTCCCGGATGGATTTGAGGTGCTTAACGGCTACTCACCGACGTCTACGCAACCGTTTCGTGTCGAGAAGGAAATAACCATCACGCTCAAAGATCAAAAACTCCATCAGGTGTTTGGTGGGATTACGTATTCCACATACACCGTTTCGTCTGGAAAGCCGGGGATGCGCACGCCAACCGGAACGTTTACCGTTCTCAATAAAAATAAACGAGCATGGTCGAATAGTGCAAAGTTGTGGATGCCGTGGTGGATGGCGTTTACAAAAGTTGGAAACGGGATTCATGAATTGCCAGAGTGGCCAGGTGGAAAAAAGGAAGGAGCGAGTCATCTGGGGACACCGGTCTCGCATGGATGCGTGCGACTTGGCGTTGGGCCGGCAAAAGCCCTGTATGATTGGGCTCCCGTTGGGACAAAAATTGTCATCTCAAATTGAGTGTGGTAGTCTCCCCATGGTTCATTTGAGGAGGTCTCACGCCATGGAGATGCGAATCGTCGCACGCCGATATCAGAACACAGACATATTGGATCTGCTGATCATTCCGGCGGATCAAGAGATACGGGAAGGTTTCGAGGATAGGAAGACCTTTTATCTTTCTATCTACAAGGAAAAAGACCCGACGGATGATCGAGAATGGAGAGTTACTGGCGTCGTCATTAACTACGCCAATCTCGTTCTTCGGCAGATTATCAGGGCGCTCTCTTTGAAGGCGGATGATGAAATCGAGGTCAGGGTCGTTCTCGATCTCTTGTGGATCGCAGAACCTGCGCAAACCGTGCACGCGATCTGGATCAGTGAGGAATGCGGAACTGATCGGCAGCGTGCGTACGAACGCGCGCGTGTCTTCGTTCGCGACGTGAAGATTAATCCGAGCGCGCTTCTCGCGCAGGTGATGACCACTCCTGCACTGAAGGAATATCAAAATTACGCGAGAAGCGTCGTGAGTACAGTAAAGCCGTAAGAATCTTTCATAGCGCGTTTGAGACGCGCTTTTATATTACTTGTCTTGAGCCTGTCTCTACGGCACAATAGAGCCATGCGCCGCTTGATGATTGCTCTCGCGTGTTTGACGATTGTCTTGCCGACAGCGGTCTTTGCAAAAACAACAACGGTAAAGGTCAAAACGCCGGTTCTCAAAAAAATAGCGACAGACTACACCCGACAAGCCGATGCATTCACATCGGCCATTGTGATTGATGTTAAAACAGGAAAGGAATTGTATACATATCAGCCGGATAAAGTGTGGCCCATTGCCAGTCTCACAAAGTTGATGAATGCGCTGGTCTTTTTAGATCAAAAACCAAATTTGGACCGGATCGTCTCCATGAAGGCGGCAGATGAAGTTGGTGGTGGTCGCCTGCGTGTCAGTGTTGGATCAAAGTTAAGCATTCGGGACTTGATCTACTCGGCGATTGTTGGGAGCGCGAATAATGCCGCCATGGCGATGTCGCGTGTGAGTGGATTGAGCCAAAAAACATTTATCGCCAAGATGAATAGCAAGGCCAAGGTGCTTGGACTCAAGACAGCCCACTTTGCCGATCCAGCGGGCATGGATCCAAAAAATGTGATGAGCGCCCGAGATATGGGAAAGTTGGCAAAAGTGGCATTTTCAACGGTAAATATCCAACGACCAGCATCAACGCCAACCTACACGTTTGCGATCCGCAACTCCGGGGGAACGCATACGATCAAAAATACCAACGCCCTGCTTATGGATGATTCAAATGGATTGCTGGTCACGGGTGGAAAGACCGGATACTTGGTGGAGTCTCAGTACAATTTTGCCGTGGAAATGCGCGGCGCGGCCACGTCTTCGCCTAAGTTACTGGTTGTTGTTTTTGGGGCGCCGTCCATGCCGCGTTCGGCAGACGTGGCGCAGGGACTTGCCGAATGGGCCTGGAATGCGTATGATTGGCCATCGCCATGAATCTCCAACACGTAAAAGCCGTTTTTGACGAGCAAAAGCAACCCGCCTTCCGCCTGGCCCAAGCCAAGCGGGCATTTTTTGTTGACATGGTCGGCGGATGGGACCAAGTCACGACATTTTCGAAACCCCTTCGAGAAGCCTTGGAAAAAGGCGTTGCGTGGTCATCGGTCAAGCTTGTGGTGGTCAAAAAAAGCGCTGATGCAAAAACAATCAAAGCGCTCTTTGAATGTGCGGATGGAAAAAAGATTGAAGCCGTGTTAATGCGATCGGAGACGGGTCGCAACACGGTGTGTTTATCTTGTCAGGTCGGTTGTCCGATGGGATGTACGTTTTGCGCGACCGGCACGATGGGCTTGGTGCGCAATTTAACGGCCGAAGAAATGGTTGATCAAGTCATGCATTTTGCGCGCGAGCTCAAGCCAGAAGGCGCACAGGTGACGAACATCGTATACATGGGCATGGGCGAGCCAATGAATAATTATGACGAGGTCATGAAGTCCATTCGGGCACTCCATGATCCAGAAGGGTTTAATCTCGGGTCACGCCATTTTACGGTTTCCACATGCGGAC
>CAITMG010000096.1 GCA_903893445.1 Candidatus Uhrbacteria bacterium
CCAAAAAAATATCACGGAACTGGGAATCTTCCAGACGCCTTTTTAAACACCTACATCCTTGAACAGGATTGCAAATACATCATCGCTGGCGAAGCGCAGAATTATGCCAACCGATGCAATGACAACACCGCAACGAATGCCGGGAAGAGGAAGAAGATTGATCGTGCATTATTCATCCTCGTGTTTTCGCCCTTCATTATATTGATTGTCTGCCTTGCTTTCGTGTTCTGCTATTAATCAGATCCCTTTTTCGATCTGTGGTGGAGGTGGGATCGGTCTTGGAGCAGGTGCAGGCTTGGTATCTGCTGACGCTTTTTCGTTAAAAGTATGAACTGGCGGTGGCGGAATTTCGCGAGGTGCCGGAGCCGGTTGTTTGGTTTGGTCGTCTGACATAAAACCGCTTAATTTCTATGTGCACGGCTGATACGGGCTTGCGCCCCCGTACACATATAAATTAGGCGGCTTTTTATCTCGGTATCAGGCGAGACAATAGGCGGACTATAACAAGCTGCAATACACAAATCAAACACCAGTTCGCATCAATGAGGTGCGTGTGGATAATTGACGCTTTGCCGGTCTGCGGATGGATATTCTTCATCCGTATGATCGAGAAAGCCGAAAACAAGGCGTTCGGATCCGCACCGCGTTCGAAGAGCGAGGAGCGGAGGCTCGCCGTCCAAAATGAAGCGCGAGACGGAGCGCAGGAATTTTATTTCAGCGCAGAAGGCGGACGTCCCCCCACGACTATCGTTGCCGATTCATTCGAAGAGGCGGTTGCCGAATACAACCGCCGTTTTGATATTTCAACTCCATAACATATGTCCAAATTTACAGGTTCCCGCATTGATCTCGGCGTCGGCAAAGAAACCGTCCGAGGTACCGCTGTCGCTCCAGGCTACTGGCTTCGACCATCAGAAGTTTCTATCGACGAACGCGTCGCGCATGCGACTGACGAATCGTCACGCAACCTCATCGAGAATTCTATCGACGCCCAAATCGTCGAGAAGTACGCCGAGGGCAATTTCAAACTTCCGATCCGAGACAAATCCATTGGACTGCTCATGCTAGGAATCTTCGGAGCCGTGAACGATACGACCGTTGAGACCGGCGTGTACGATCACACATTTTCCATTCAGCAATCCAACCAGCATCAATCCATCTCTGTTCACCTAAAGGAACCGAACGCAGGCAAAGACTACGCACTCGCAATGCTGACTGACCTCGAATTTGCGGTCGAGCTCGACAAACATGCCATGGCCAAGTTTGGATTCCGTTCCAAAGCAGGCGCGACGCAATCACGTTCAGCGGCCTACGTGGCGGAGAACATCTTCTTGCCAACCATGGGTGATATTCGCTTTGCATCAGCTATTTCGGGATTGGCCGGTGCGACACCCGTCAAAGTCCGCAAGGTGACGCTCAAAATTTCCAAGAACGTAGACGATGACCGCGCACTCGGGAGCGTCGACCCGATCGACATCCTGAACCGTCAGTTCCAAGCCGAAGGGGAGATTGAGCTCGTATACGACGACCAATCACAAATTACGAATCTGCTCGCCAATACCGCGCAGGCTATGCGTATCGACTTCACGAATACGGTCGTCACGATTGGCGCGATTTCCAATCCTCGCATCCGGTTCGAATTCGCTAAGGCAATTCTGGAAGAAGTTCCACGCTCTTTCAACAAGGGCGACATCGTGACCCAGACGCTCAAGTTCAAAGCG
>CAITMG010000097.1 GCA_903893445.1 Candidatus Uhrbacteria bacterium
AGGTGGGATGCTCGAATGGTCACGGATCAATTTGCCGAGGTGGAGACCGGAGGCATGTCAGAAAAATTCACCACTATGATGAAACGCCCAACGTTTTCCATTGCGCATAAAGACGAGGAGATGGTTGAGCTCGTGCAAAAGACAGATCAAAAAATATTGGCGCGATGGGCGATTGCGTGTGCGGAGCGTGTCCTTCCATTTTTTGAGAACGAATTTCCAAATGATCACCGACCACGAAAAGCGCTTGAGACGCTTCAAGCGTGGCTTGATACGGGTGTATTCAAGATGTCTGTGATTCGGGGTGCGTCACTTGCGTCACATGCAGCCGCGCGTGAGGTCGGAACAGATTCTCCGGCACGATCAGCGGCACGTGCGGCGGGTCAGGCGGTTGCGACGGCGCATGTGAAAGCACATGCGTACGGTGCCGCGATTTACGCGCAACAAGCGATCTTTCGCGCATCAGAAATATCAGTTGCAGAAAAAGTAGCTCAGAAAGAACGAGATTGGCAGTTCAAACGACTGACGGCAAAAAATTGATTCGCTGTTCGGACAAGCTGGGGTTTCCCCGTGACATGATTGGGTTTTTGTGTTGTAATCGACGGCATGTCATCTCCACAACATATTTCAAAATCAGCGTTGGTCTTTTTGTTGTTTTCTGCGTTTTTAAACATGATGGGGATTGGATTGATTATCCCGGTCATTCCGTTTTTGGTGCAGCAATACCTGGGCGGTCAGCCGGCGGTTGCGGTTGCCGGGATCGTTGGATTGCTCACGTCGGTGTATGCGCTGTGTCAGTTTTTGGCGGCTCCGGGGCTTGGGATGTTGAGCGATCGTTTTGGTCGTCGTCCGATTTTGCTTGTGAGTCTGCTTGGGAGCGCGGTCGGATATGTGCTGTTTGGGATCGGTGGTGCGTTGTGGGTGTTATTTTTGAGTCGCGTGATTGATGGGTTGACGGGTGGGAATATCAGCACGATGTTTGCGTATGTTGCGGATACGACGCCGCCAGCGGAACGATCGAAATATTACGGCATGCTTGGCGCGTCGATTGGATTTGGATTTGTGATCGGTCCGGCGCTGGGAGGATTGTTGTCTCACATTAGTTTATCTGCGCCGTTTTTTATTGCCGCGGCCGTGATGTTTGTGAATGGTGTGTGGGGATATTTCGTCTTGCCGGAAAGTGTGACCGCGGAACATCGATTAGAAAAATTTGAATTGAGCCATTTGAATCCGTTTGAACAATTGTGGGCCGTGCTCAAACAACCGGTACTGCGACGGTTGATGTTGGTTGGCTTTTTGTACTTTTTGCCGTTTGCGGCGTTGCAGGGGAATGGATCGGTGTTGATGAAGGATGTCCTTGGTTTGACCGCATCAGGGATTGGTGGCGTCTTTTTTGTGATCGGTGTCGTGGATATTGGCGTGCAAGGATTTTTGATGCGCAAACTTCTCGACACGGTGAACGAGATTCGATTGATTGAAGCGGGGATGTTGTTGATGGCTGTTGGATTTTTGGCGCTCGCGTCACTCACGTGGTTTCCACATCTGTGGATCTTGCTTGTGGGTGTGGCCCTGTTTGCACTTGGTGGTGGGTTGTTTGAGCCGTCATTCAGCGGATTGATTTCTCATGCCGCAGATCCGCGATCGCAGGGTCGCGTGCAAGGCGCAAATCAATCACTGCAATCGTTGACGCGTGTGATTGGTCCGCTTGCGGCCGCAGCGCTGTATCAATACGGCGCACATCTGCCGTATGTGTTGTGTATGGTGTTTGCGCTTGCGGCGTTTGTGTATGTTGTGGCAACACGCAAGCAGATTGTCACGGCTAAGCCAGTTACTGAGTAAACAATTCTGCCGGAAAGTTTGGCGACATCTCGACGGTGTAGTCGGGTTTGAGAATCAGATATTCAAACGGAGCGAGCGAAAGCAGCTCGCGCGGGGAGGATAAAAATAAACAGGTCGCCATCG